>JAJPXU010000076.1 GCA_021205305.1 Lachnospiraceae bacterium | reverse complement strand
TCGGGAATGGCTCAGAAAGTGTCTCGGAGGAACCATCCTTGATAACTTCCACATACGGAGAAATCATCACACCGTCAGAGCCCATGTGCGTCTTTCGCGCATTGTTATAATCATAATATTTCTTTGCCTCGTCACTTTCCAGGGAAAGCAGGAGCGAGGTCCTGCGGCAGAGATCCTCCTCCTGAGCGCTGGCACCTTTGCGGGTCTGACCGCCTGGATGTGTGGAGCTCGCCAGATTCAGGACTAAAACCCTGGGATCGGAATCCCCATTTCCTTTTAATTCCAGATACTTCCTTTGTACAAGAAGCAGAGCATCGATATTTTCACAGCCAAATGTGCAGCCTGACAATGCCTGCGTCCGGCTTTCATCACTTCCCGCATCATCTGCAGCAGAGACGATTTCAGCAGCTGTTTCAGAAACAAAAGTCATCTCTGACCGCAGCGCATCAATATCCCCAGGCAGAAATACCTGTATTTCCCGCATCTGCTCTGAAGAGAACTGCAGTTTTATTTCCTGCCCATCTTTCTTAAAACTCCTTTTCTCCAGAATCCCCAGAGTGTCCTCCAGTATCTCCATGTTCTTTTTTCTGCGCATTTCCTTCTGCCGTTCTCTTTCCCGGATTTCTTCCTCGGAAAGCCCTTTGTATTCCGCAGCCTGCATCTGTTCTGCCATCTGCTTCATGCGTTCTTCTTCTGATAATTTATTATTTGTCTTAAGATCAGCCATTTCCGTTCCACCTCTCTATCAGTTTGTGAAATACATCATCGCACGCTTCCCGGATATTTAAGTCCGCGATCCGGTCAAAACCTGTATGTCCCGGATTGATCTGCACGATAACAGCATCATTTCTCCTGTAATCCCAATACGCGCTGCTGTAATAACCATTCGTTCCAATCACAAGGATGAGATCAGCCCTGGAAATCCATTCCCTGGCTTTCTGAACGCCCTCATCCCAGAGGCTGATGTGACTGTATAATTCCCAGGGAAGAATTCTTCCACCACACGATTCGCACTTTGGCAGCTCCTCCTGTTCCCAGATCTCATACCCGTCATAGTGGCGGCCGCATTTCGAGCAGCGGTTGATCTGAAACCCTCCCTGGATTTCCGCCACGTTTTTGGAGCCCGCCATGGTATGCATACAGTCCTCGTTTGTGGTGATAATTCCTGTCAGCTTTCCGGCTGCCTCCAGATCGCGCAACGCATAGTGGCTGAAGCTGGGCTTATAGCTGTGCATGGCCTTGACATAAGAGCGCAGGAAATCATCGCTTCCAAAGCCTCCCGCACGAACCGTTTTAGAAAGCTGGCTGTATGTAATGCCACCGCCGGCAAGAGAGATACCGGCCCCGGTAATGGCAACCATACTGTGACTCTGGTCAATATAATCCGCCAGCTGCTGTATTTTATCCACGTTCTGGTTTCCCCTGGCAAATCTCATAAGCGTCACATCCTTATCCGTTCATGACTGCATCCAGTACCTCCGCGGCATCCGCCCGGATATTCAGATCCGCCATCCGGTCGAACTGCGTCTCAGACGGGTTGATCTGCACAAGCTTTGTTTCTTTTCTCATGCGGCTTAAATATTCACTGCTGCGGAATCCGGTCGTGCCAATGATCAAAACCAGATCTGCCTCGGAAATCATATCGGCGGCTTTTCTCATGTTGTCAGAGGAAGTATCCGCAGTCGATCTGAAATCTCTGCAGAACGCTGCCGGCATCAGCGGCGCCCCGCATTTTTCACAGCGCGGCATATGTCCTTCATTCCACACCTGATAATCGTAGTAACGGCTTCCGCAGTCCGTGCAGATATTGTCCCGGAAGCTCCCCTGGAATTCTATTACATTCTGAGAACCTGCGATGGTATGCAGGCAGTCCAGGTTCTGCGTGACGATACCGTAGAGCTTCCCCTGCTTTTCCAACTCTGCCAGCTGTTTGTGTACAGTGCCTGGTCCTTTGACAAATGTCGCGTCCAGAAAAGAGTCCTTCATCACCTTATAAAATTCTTCCGGATTTTTGCGGACATAGGAAGCAGAGAAGATGCGTCCGGCATTCAGCCTGCCCACACTCTTTTTCAGCCTGCTCATTCCATACAAATATGAGATTCCCGATCCGGTAACGGCAACAGTCTTCTTACTCTGGTTCATATATTCTTTTAATTGACTGTATTCACTTTTCATGATTTACTGCCTCCATCCAGCCATTTTCTGACTGTTTCTTCATTTTCAGAGAATTCCTTTCTGGAGATTCCCAGTGCGGTGAAATAATTCCCATTTTCCTGTGTATAAAAAGGCAGCACCCATCAAAGAGAGGTGATATCTTCAATGGGTGCCCTTGCTATGCGAATGGTTTTCAGATGTAATTCACAGTAAGTGAAACGGACAATTCTCTCGCCTCGGCACTGCCACTCTTACTGTATCCGAGTGCAGCGGCGGAAACCGGCTTAAACCCTTCCGGAATTCCCATCTTCGCACACAGGTCCGCATTCTTCGCCAGAGCCTGTACACCACCCCAGAGATAAATATTATCAACGCCCGCATCCGTCGCGGCAATCAGCATATTCTCGATCACACACGCGGCGTTCGCGTATTCAATCCCCGGTGCCATCTGTTTCTCCGAAGCGGAAACAATGATCACAGCAGGTGCGCCATAGAAGAAATCTCTGGGCTCCGTTTTCATGGCAGCAGCGGTGGACTGATTGATCTCGTTTAAGATCTCTTTGTTCCGGCATACGGTCAGATGAAGAGAGTCCCTCTTATTCGCGCCAATCGGAGCCTGACAGCCTGCCTTTACAATCGTATCTACAATTTCCTCGGGAACTGCCTTATCCGGGTCAAAATCCCTTGTTGATTTTCTTTTTGCAATCGCTTCCAAAGTCTGCATCAAAATTGCCTCCTTAATGTAATCTAAGTAGCTACATTATATTGCCATATAAAAGTAATGTCAAGTGCTACATTTAATTTTCCAGATCTTTATGTCGACTTTCTGCTTTAACATAAACCGGCTGCTTGAGCAACACATACAGACTGCATCAAGACGCAAAAAAGCTCGAAAAAGCCTTTACTTTCAAGCTTTTTCGAGCCTTTAAACCACAAATTTGCGTTCGATTATCTCTTGCTGAACTGCGGTGCACGACGAGCCGCTTTGAGACCGTATTGCACACCTTAGCGTGATAATTTTTCCTGTATTTACAGGCTTTTTCAGAAACTCAACCCGGTTTTGACCACATCATTAACAGTAAAAAATGGGGCAGTCAGACATCTCTGAATCCTATTATCAGTAATGGCATTATTCTCTTATTTCGCATTATATTGAAATCAGTCTTTTACTTTCCAATAACCTGATTTTTTGGAGCCGACTCTCTCAACATATCCATTTTCTTTCAGAACAGCTATATTTTTCTCTATTGCTGTTTCGCTCACTCCAATGAGCCGATGTAGTTCAGCAGTTGTTACATTAGGATTATCTCTCATCTCCCCCAGTATCCTTTGCCTTCTCGAATTCAGCGGTTTTTTGTTCCCAACCTTATTCCCAACTTTATTCCTAACTTCATCCACTCGGTCAAAAGGAATGGTAACAACAATCGAGTTCTCGCGGAACGTAAAAGCATCCCTCCCATAGGTCTCCGTGATCTTTGGAACACCTCGTCCGGATTTCTCACTGATATGCAGCTGAAGAAAGATTTCCGACAGTTTTTCATTAACAGGAATCGATTCTCCTAAGAAGAATCCTTCCATCGTCTGTGCAGGCGGAATTGATCCGCGCGAAAGAATCTCTACTCTGTCAGAAAAAACGGAAATCATCGGCTCGTTCCACGATGTCCATTGATTGTGCAGGACAGCGTTAATGACAGCCTCCCTGAATGCTTTATTATCAAAAAGAGGCACTTCATTTCGCTCCACTATACGGTCTTCTTCATCCGCCTGCAACACATTTATTACATCTCCATAACGGAGCAACTCATCCAGTGTGTACAACAGGCAGTTATTTCCAAATTCACGGACAGAAAATAGACAATATGTAATGACCTCCGATTTGCAGCAACGTGGATTTACCTGTATA
>JAJPXU010000050.1:9251-22356 GCA_021205305.1 Lachnospiraceae bacterium | reverse complement strand
TTGTTATATTGTGCGGCAGGGAAGTAACCATACCATCTGGTTTAGTCCGGTAACAAACATCCAATTTGCTGTTCCAAGGCATAAGGGAGAAATCAAAACAGGAACTGCAAACAATATTCTCAAAGACGCTGGTATTAAATAATTTGCTTCTATAAATTTACAATATACTTTTTCTCTTGAAAGGGGGAAATACTTTGTCCAAATACGCTTATCCCGCTATTTTTACTCCAGAATCAGATGGCGGCTACTCAATCGTTTTTCCCGATCTGGAAGGCTGCTATACATGCGGTAATAATATGGCAGACGGGCTCATGATGGCAGAGGATGTCCTGGCGCTTGTACTCTACGGTTATGAATCCGATGGCCGCCCGATTCCAGCCCCTTCATCCGCTTCTGCTTTTACATTAAAAGAGAGAGAATTCGTAAACTATGTTGCCTGTGATACCCTGACATACCGTAAGATTCACAACAACAAGGCAGTCAAAAAAACTCTCACTATTCCGGAATGGCTGAATGAAGCTGCTTCTGAGGCTGGCATCAACTTTTCTCAAGTGCTTCAGGATGCATTAAAGACACAGCTTCATCTCATATAGCTTTTTCATGAGTGATGACAATCGACCGTCTGATATGCCAGAACATTTCAGACGGTCAGTCAATCATCTGTAGTAATCCTCACTCCTTCATCTTCGGCTTGAAAATCCAGCTCGCGATGTAAGAAAAAATCAGCGCTGCACTGACGCCAACAGCGCTCGCTTTCAATCCGCCCGCGAACAATCCCAGCAACCCTTTATCGTCCACTGACTCCTTCACGCCTTTCCAGAGCGTGTTTCCAAATCCGAGCAAGGGCACGGATGCTCCCGCTCCGGCGAAATCAATCAGCTTCTCATACCAACCCACAGAGCCCAACACAGCGCCCAGACACACCAGAATCACCATCACCCGGCCAGGCATCAGTTTTGTCTTCTCTAATAATATCTGCACAAGGGCGCAGATCAGGCCGCCCACCAGAAATGCTTTTATATAATCCATAGAACATTTTACCTCCTCTGCAAATCATTATGAGTGACTTTCCATTACTATTTACGGCGAGCCTGACACTTGCTGTCAGGCTGCGCCAGAACACGTTTCGTATGTGTGACTTTCCAGCATTACCGCATGCGCGATCCCTGGCACCGTCTGCCCCTCGTTAAAGCTTACCTTTGAGAGCAGCGCCCCAGTTGGCACAAACAATACCCGTTTCCACTCACCCGTCTCGAGTTTCGGCAGAATCATAGCTGCAAGAACAACCGCTGAACAACCGCAGCCGCTCCCGCCTGCGTGGGTGTCCTGTTTTTCTTTGTCATAAATCTCAATTCCACAGTCCATGGTCTGTTTGCTTATGTCATATCCCTTTTCTTTCATCAGATCCAGCAGAATCCGCTGGCCGATCTCGCCCAGGTCGCCCGTGATGATCCGGTCATAATCCTCTGGCTGATAATTGAAATCCATCAGGTTCTGGTAAATCGTGTCCGCCGCCGCGGGCGCCATGCAGGCGCCCATATTCATATTGTCGCGCACCCCCATATCCACGACCCGTCCCGGCGTCGCTCCGCGCACGATTATACAGCCTTCTATAAAGTCCTGCTCTTCGCGTTTTAAGTCATTATCTGAAGCGGAATCAGAGGCGTCTCTGCACCCGGCGGACAATACAAAGGCGCCGCTCCCGGTGACCGTCCAGGTAGCTGACAGGGGACGCTGGTTTCCATATCCCAGGGGAAAACGAAACTCCTTCTCGGCGCTGCCAAAGTGACTGGAGGTCACCGCCGCCGCATAGTCCGCATATCCACCAGCCACTGCCATCGCCGCAAGCGTTAGCGATTCCCCGCAGGTCGAACACGCGCCGTACAGGCCAAAAAACGGGGTATCCGCATTTGCAGTTCCGCCTCCAAAAGAAGTGGCGATGATCTGCGCGAGCAAATCTCCTCCATATAGATACCGAATCTGCCACGCTTCCAGATGCGCCTTTCCGATTGCCATCTGCAGCGCTTCCTTCTGCATCGTACTTTCTGCCTTTTCCCAGGTATCCTCTCCAAACTCTGCCTCATCCGCAACCAGGTCGAAACAGTCCCCAAGCGGTCCTTCTCCCTCTTTCGGCCCGACCACGGAAGCTGCGCTTACAATCTGCGGGGCGTTTTCAAATTCCATACTCCGGCTGCCCTTCATTTGATTAATCATGTGCATTCCCTCCTGAACCTTTTTGCTTTTATTCTGCCCGATTTGCGGAAAAATATTACTTTCGATGCTGTTCAAAACTGTTACCAATCGAGTAGGGAGATTTTCTCCCTGCTCGCCCGCGCGGGCCGGGGCGGCTTTAGCCGCAAAATTCCCTGTCCGGCCCTGCGCATAAAAAAGCAGAACCAGACATTTCTGAATGGTTCTGCTTCTGTATCCGTTCGAATATTTGCGTATCTCTACGCCGCCTCACACTCCGCGATTTTTGCTTCAATCCGCTCTTTTACCATCTCCGCGATCTGCACGGTCTTCATCCCCTTATATTCTTCATAAGGAATCGGGTCAAGAAAATGCGCCTGCACCGTCACGCGATCAATCGAACCGGTATCCATCGCCTTATAAGAATCAATCAGCGCCACCGGCACGATCGGGCACTGCGCCTTTGTCGCGCTTTTAAAGCTGCCGCCCTTAAAATCCAGCAGCTGGTTGCCATTACGGCTGCGCGTTCCCTCTGCAAAAACAATGTATTTACCGCCCTTTTTCACGTCTTCCGCGACCTGAAGGACAACCTGCAGCCCCTGACGGGCGTCGGAACGATCCAGAGCAAGAGCACCCAGGCAGATAATAATCTGCTTCAGAACCGGAATTTTTACAAGCTCCTGTTTCAGAACCGCGGAAATCGGCGTCTCATGCAGCTTAATCAAAACCATAACATCAAATAACCCCTGATGATTCGGGTACAGGATATACCCTCCCTCTTTGGGCAGATTCTCGACTCCGGTCGAAACGACGTCCACGCGGCCGCCTTTGATACCGCGCTCCGCGATTTCATGAACCACGGCATACCGCTCTTCTACCGTATAGCGTTCCGGGTGCGCTGCCCTTGTCATCAGTTGGAAAAACACCCTCGGCACATGAATCAGGTTCATAAAAAACATCCAGATAATACGTTTCATTGCAATACTTCCTCCTTATTTTCCAGCCAATTCCCACACCGAAATGTCTCGTTTGCTGTTCTGCACCTTCCCGGCTACCCAAACATTTCTTTTAACTCAGGAAATGTCGAGATTTCCGCCTCCGCATGATCCACAGTTCCGAAGCCATATTTTGCAAAGATCATCGGAATCCCGGCTCCCTTTGCCGCATCCGCGTCCCCCTGCGTATCTCCGACGTAAACCGGTGATTTCAGGCCGTTTCGCTCCATCAAAAGACGGATGTTGTCGCTTTTTCCTTTTCCGGTATTCCCATAGCACTCAATATCCTTAATATAAGAACCAAGTCCGGTCTTTTCCAGAAACAGCTCAATATAACCCTTCTGGCAGTTGCTCACAATAAAGAGCGGAAGTACGCCAGAAAGCTCCCGGATGGTCTCCTCCACGCCGGGATAGCAGATCCGGCATTCGTCCTCCTCCAGCGCCTGCTGCTCGTAGATACAGCAGACATCCATAATACGGCTCCGGTGTTCTACCGACAGATCCGGCAGAAGATGAGCAGCGATGACATCCATCGTCCTGCCAAAAAGCGCCTGCAGCATCTGAGGCGTCACTGTCCTCTCCGGACAGCCGTTTTCCTGCACCGCCCGCGTCCAGGCCTTTGCCACAAGCCCCGTAGAATTCCACAGAGTGCCGTCCACGTCCAGAATGATACCGTCTATTTGCTCTTTCCTTATCATTGTCTCTTTCTCCCTATAATCATCAGCAATCATCTCTACTACGAAAATACAATCAAACAACAGCTTCAACCAGTACCTTGTCTCCCAGCAGAATATCGGTCACCCCAATCTTCTTTTTTTTATTAAAATTGAAGCTCAGCATATAGCCCTTTTTCAGGTGAAAATAATCCAGATAGTCGGAAAGCTGTCTTTCTCCACGCTGATTGTAAGCGTTTCCTCTCCACACCTTCATCTCAATGATGAATTGCTCCCCATGATAGTCAATGACCAGATCCGTCCGCTCATGATTCCGAGTTTCAGCTTCCACGTAACAGTTCCCTTCTCCGTTAATAATCGGTTTCAGAAATAGCATAAAATATCGCCTGCCGACATCTTCAACAAATGTCTCCTCCTGATCGCCGTACAGGTACGTAAAGCATTCCACAAATTTCTCTAATATCCGTCTGACGTTCAAATGTCCCTCTGTGATAAACTGGTTCTTATCCCGCAGTCCGGCATCATACATCTTATTGTTCAGATATTCTTCCGACATAAACCAGTTATAAAGTACGGACTCAAAGACCCGATTTGAAATAATCGCAGATCCGCCTATGTTTTTTATGAATCCAAACATTGCGGCTATTTCCATATAATCATTCAATGCATTGTACGGCACTGGCTTTCCTGTGAACAGAAGATCGTATAAAACCATTCGCAATTCCGGATAGTCCCGTACTTTTCCGATCAAAGACTGATACAACGGATTTGTCTCATTTATTAAAATCTTAACTGCTTCCAGAAAACCTGCTTTCGTCCAGGCACAGGATTTCGTCGGAAAATTCTCATTTCCGGCTATGCGTTCATCTATCAGCTTACACAGCCTGGAAACCAGGTAAGGGTAACCGGAAGTATAAGCATATATCCTGTCCGCCATTTCATTCAGGTTCATTCCCGTATGCCAGTCTGTCTCATATTCCTTTAGCATCCCGGCAATGTTCGCAGAAGAAAAGCTCATATCTACCAGAAAATCGGCCGCGATATTCCATGGGCTGTTCTCTTTGTGTTCCTTCTCCGGCCGAATCTTTCTTTTCACATTCCGAACGTCATATACTCCCGCAAGAATGACCGATTGAAAAGTCGGAGTCGTATCGCTTGTCAGATAAGCTGCTCTCAGTTGGGCAAGAAAATCAAAAAACACCTGATTATTCGTCGCCGTATCTACTTCATCAATCATCAAAACTATCGGCTTTCTCGAGCCTTTGCACCACAAATAGATCACCTTAAACAATGCCTGAAGGGAATTGATCCGGGCCGTACCATTCACAAAGGCCATCAGTTTTTCTTTTATCCCTTCAGGAAAGCTCTTTACGAAAAACAGCAATTCTTCTGAAAAAGCGGCAACAAACGACTGCTCATTTTCAAATGACAACGCACTCATCCGCTGAAAATCAAGACTTACTACTATATAATCATCTTTCAGATCATTTGCAAGAGCACGCAATGTCGTAGTCTTCCCGTACTGTCTCGCCCGATTAATCGTGAAATAAGCACCGGAATCAACCATCCTTCTGATCTCTTCCAGTCTGGATGTCAAATCAACCATATAATGCTTATCCGGTCTGCAAACACCGTTCACATTAAACGTCTTTGTCATTTTATTACACCCGCTTCCAGCATTTCTTCACTCATACCGCTCATTATTTCAAGCTTACCATAGTTTCCCCTCGTAAGTCAACGGAAAGATGAAATCGCGTTATTATACATTGACAAGCTTTCCTTCCCATAAGTAAAATAGGAATAAACAAATACAGCACGAAAAATACCCCAGTGTCTTTCGAAAATCTTTTGATTTTCTTTGGATTTTGTTTTTTATTCCAACCATTTGCTCTTTTGTTTTCACTGTTAAGATACGTGTAACAGTTTAGAAAGGAAGGCTTCCTAATGAATTCTTACCACAGTCCCGCTCCTCGCGAAGCGAATGGAAATGAGCGTTTCCACATTCTTGTCGTCGAGGACGACCGGGAAATTCTCGACGGTATTGGCATCTACCTGAAAAATCAGGGCTATGTCGTCTTTAAAGCGCAAAACGGCCGGGAAGGGCTGCGCATCCTGGATGAGCAGGAAATCCACCTGGCTATCGTCGACATCATGATGCCGGTGATGGACGGAATCACGATGACCATGCGGCTGCGCGAAACCTATGATTTTCCGGTCATCATGCTCTCCGCAAAATCGGAGGAAATCGACAAGGTGACCGGGCTGAACATCGGCGCGGATGACTATGTCACAAAGCCTTTCTCTCCGATGGAGCTGCTGGCCCGTGTCAACTCGCAGCTGCGGCGCTACGCGCGCTATCTGAAGCTGGCGCAAAGCGGAGAAAATTCCGATCACGTACTGGTCAACGGCGGTCTGGAGCTGAATACGGAAACGGTGGAGGTGCGGGTAGACGGCGAGTTTGTCGCGCTGACGCCGATCGAGTTCAAAATTCTGGCCCTGCTGATGAAAAATCCCGGACGCGTCTTTCCGGCGGACGAGATTTATGAACGGGTCTGGAATGAACGGGCAATCGCAACGGAAACCATTATGGTACACATTCGAAACATTCGGACGAAAATCGAAGTCGATCCGAAAAATCCAAAATATTTAAAGGTGGTGTGGGGTGTTGGATACAAAATTGAAAAACAATAAATTTATAATTTCCCATTGGAAGCCCTCTACCTGGGCCGCAATTTTCCTGATGCTGTGCAGTTTGGCCACAGTAGCCTGTTTTCCGTACGCCAGAGATCTGTGGCTCTATGACTATGAAACCTATAGCTATAAAGAATACTGGAACGAACTGCGGGATACCATCGGTCTGGTTTATCTTCTCGCCCTGGCCGTTCTGGCGCTTTGTGCTTTCCTGCTCCCGGCCTTTCGCCGGCTGCGCAAATCCAGCCGGCTGGTTCAGCGATTCCCGGCAGAGCTTGCGGTCATTCTGATCCCGCTGTGCGTTTATCTGGAAGAGCTGGCTATTTCCATCTGTCACTATTATGCCTCTGATGAAGCATATTTTTATCTTATCTTTCTTTCGTTTCTCGCTTATATGCTGCTCTATAGCGTCTGGACACTCGCTGTCCTCTCGCTGCTGCAGATATTGGACATCGGATGCAAGGCATACTTTCTGGAGCATACCTTCCTGATCCGCAATGGGAGACGCTTTTTCTCTTTCCTCTCCCGCACGGCGAGACGCTTTGCTCAGGAAGTAACTACAATCGATCTGGGGGAAACCTCTGACCGCTGGCTGCTGAAAATCGCCGGGGCCAATTGGGGAATCCTTTTTATCGGCGCAATCTTTCTGTACTGTATCATCATCCATGACGAAGCTTATTACTACATTTTCTACTTGCCGCGTCTTTTCCGCTTCCTGTTCTGGGATATGATTGGAGCAGGCGTTTACAGTGCCATCCTCTTTTTCGGCCTTCGCCGATATGTAAACCGGGTCAAAGGCCAATACCAGAGACTACTGATCGCGACCGAGCAGATGGCGGATGGCAACCTCGCAATAGATATTCCGGATGATCTTGGCGTTTTTGAACCCATAAAAAAAGCGCTCGCCACCATCGGCTCCGGTTTTCAAAAGGCAGTCGACCGGGAAATGCGCAGCCAGGCCATGAAGACGGAGCTGATCACAAACGTATCTCACGACCTGAAAACGCCGCTGACCGCGATCATCACCTATGTCAATCTTCTGAAGGATGAGAATATCACGGAAGAAGAGCGCCGCAGCTACATCGACATTCTTGACCGCAAATCCCTGCGGCTGAAAAAGCTGATTGAAGACCTCTTTGAGGTGAGCAAAGCGGCCAGCGGCAATGTAGAACTGAAAAAGAGTCCAGTTGACCTCTCTGAGATGGTGCGCCAGGCCGTTGCTGAGCAGCAGGATCGACTGGAAGCCGCCGGGATCGACTGCCGCGTGCGCACGCCTGGGAGCGCAGACAATCCCGAGCGTGTTCTCCTCGAGCTGGATTCCGAAAAAACCTACCGAATCCTTGAAAATCTCCTAGTCAACGTAGCCAAATACGCCCTCACCGGGACACGCGCCTGGGTACAGCTGGAAGTTCTCTCTGGCGAGGCGGTCATCACGATCAAGAACACTTCCGCCCAGGAGCTGGACTTCGACGTCGATACCCTGACCGAGCGCTTCGTGCGCGGCGACAAATCCCGCAACACCGAGGGCAGCGGGCTTGGCCTCGCCATCGTAAAAAACTTCGTTGAGCTTCAGGGCGGGCAGTTTGAAATCGTGACCGACGGAGATCTTTTCAAGGCAATCGTGCGGTTTCCATTCGCATCAATCTGACTCCCGCTCTTCGCGAATCGAATTAGAATGAACAGGACGGCCTGCCGACGATGCTGTCTGCCAGTGGCAGGCGTTTTATGTCCCGAGCGGAGAACGCAACAAGGGGCGTTTCCACAGTATCATTTCGATAACCGAAGTATTTTTGCAAGGGATGGCGCACCCATCCCTTTTGCTTATCTCTTAATTACTGCATAAATTCAATCACTCCGCCCTCAATACCATAAAGCGGAACATTTACCATCCAGTCCTGCTCGCGGTAATCAGACATGGAAAAGCGAAGTGCCTTGCCCACATTATATTTCTGAGAAAACAGTCTCAAACTCTTCGCCTGCAAATTTTCCTCCGCCTTTACTTCGATCGGAACAATCCCTTCCTCATTCTGAATCAGAAAATCAATCTCGGCCGTCCCATTTTCCGCAGACCAGTAAAAGATATCGTTTTCCGGATTTACTGCCAGCTGCTGCAAGACATACTGCTCTGTCAATGCCCCTTTAAACTCTTCGAAAAGCCGATTGCCCTCCAGGATTAACCGGGCATTCAGCCTGGACATAGCGCCCAACAGCCCGATATCCAGCACAAACAGCTTAAAAGCCTGAAAGTCCTGATAAGCTCGCAGTGGATAATCCGGTTTTTTCACACGGTTTACTTTATATATCAAACCACAGTCCGAAAGCCAGGTAAGCGCCACCTCATATTCTCTGGCTCTCGCTCCCTCACGAATCAGACCATATATAAACTTTTTATTTTCTTTTGCCAGCTGCGTCGGAATTGACTGCCACAGCATCCGGATTCTGGTCACGATTTCAGACGGGGCATGCTTTGAGAAACCATTTTCGTATGCAGAAAGCAGCTTATTCTGTGTATTCCGGACTTTTTTCAAATCCCTTGTTTTTAAATATACCGCTACTGCCTCTGGCATCCCGCCAATGTAATAATAAAATTTTAAATGATCAATATACTTGCTCTTAAAACTGGTAATCAGACTCCATTCCCGTGATTGTAACAGATCAGCCAGCCCATCCTCACCAATCGCTTTTAGAAATTCCCAATAATCCAACGGATAAAGATCACAGAAATCAACCTTTCCTACCGGAAACGAAGTCCCCTCATGCAACGCAACTCCCAACAGAGATCCTGCCGCTATGATATGATACTGTGGTGCGTTCTCATAAAAATATTTCAGTGACTTAAGCGCCCTTGGTATTTCCTGAACCTCATCAAAAATAATCAGCGTATTCTCCGGTTCAATCGGAAAGCCCACCTCAATCTGAAGAGCGCCTATAATGCGTTCAATATCAAATGCCTCCCGAAACACATCTTCCATGACTTCATTTTCATCCATTGATATATAAGCGCATCTTTTATAACAGGCAGCTCCAAATTCTTTCATAAGCCAAGTCTTCCCCACTTGCCGTGCTCCCCGGATAATCATGGGTTTTCGATCCGGATCTTCTTTCCATTCCTTCAGATGTTCAATTAATCTTCTATACATGGAGCATTCCTCCTTTTGGTGCTGCATCAGAATATCGTGAGAATTGCACAATCCCGCACTTTTTGAATTCTATCATATTTTATGCATTTTCTCAACATAATATTCACATTTTCCGAAGGACTTTTCTATATATCGGCCACATTTTCCGAAGGACTTTTCTATGCATCGGCCACATTTTCAGAAGGACTTCTTCGTGTATCATTCACATTTTCCAAGGGACTCTTTTATATGTCATTCACATTTCCCGGAGGATCTTACAGTTCCCGCTCACACAGCTCCAGCGCAGATGCGATAACCGCGTCCATATCATAATACTTATACTCTCCCAGGCGGCCGCCAAAGATGACGTTTTCTTCCGCATCGGCGAGAGCGCGGTACCGCGCGTAAAGGGCACTGTTTTTCTCGTCGTTAACCGGGTAATAAGGCTCATCGCCCAGCTTCCACTCGGAGCTGTATTCGCGGCTGATCACCGTCTTTGACAGGTCGTTGCCCTCCTCGTCCTTGCCGAATTCAAACCATTTGTGCTCGATGATACGGGTCCACGGGGTCTCGCGGTCGGTGTAGTTCACTGCTGCATTCCCCTGGAAATTCGGCTGATCCAAAAGCTCCGTCTCAAAACGCACCGAACAATATTCCAGGCAGCCGAGCTGATAAGCAAAGTATGCGTCAATCGGACCAGTGTACACGACCCGGTCCGCAAGCGCGTCCAGCTCAGCTTTCTGCGCCAGATAATCGGTATTCAGGCGAACCTCAATCCCCTCCAGCAGATTCGCGACCATCTTCGTATAGCCTCCAATCGGAATGCCCTGATAGAGTGCGTTGAAATAATTGTTGTCAAAGGTGTAGCGGACAGGCAAGCGCTTGATGATGAACGCCGGAAGGTCTTTGCAGTCGCGCCCCCACTGTTTTTCCGTGTAGCCCTTCACCAGCTTTTCGAAAATATCACGGCCGACCAGAGAAATCGCCTGTTCCTCCAGATTGCGCGGCGTACCGGTAATCTCCTTTTTCTGCTCCGCGATCTTCGCCGCGGCTTCCTCTGGCGTCACCACGCCCCACATTTTATTAAACGTATACATATTGAACGGCATGGAATACAGCTCGCCCTTGTAATTCGCGACCGGCGAATTGGTAAAACGGTTAAACTCTGCAAACTGTGTGATGTAATTCCAGACCTTTTTATTATTCGTGTGGAAAATATGCGCGCCGTATTTATGAACATGAATCCCCTCCACATCCTCCGTATAGACATTGCCCGCGATATTCGGGCGCTTATCAATCACCAGAACGCTCTTTCCATGCTTTTTTGCCTCATGCGCAAAAACCGCTCCATACAGACCGGAGCCTACTACAAGATAATCGTATTTCATTTTCTGAAATCTCCTTTTTCGCCATTTGTTATTCACGCCTCACAGATCTTCCGCCCGACATACACGCCGCTCACAGACGCGTGTGACAGGGCTGCGGCGGCGTTGTTTATGACCTTTGCGCGCAACGCCGCTCGCGGACGCGTGTGACAGGGAATGCGTGACTCCGCTGCCATCGCCGATGACATACAGTCCCTTGTTCTTTGTCTCGAGGTTCCCGTCAATCTCGGCTTCTATCTGCTGCTAGTTTATCAAAGTAAGAAATGAGATACAAGGAAAATTTTATTGAAAACGAAAGAAAAGCCCTGCAAATCCAGCTTTTGAATTTGTCAGAGCCTTTTTATTGTTATCTATTATGTAACGATACGCATCTTATCTGTCTCAGACGCCCTCTTTCGCCAGCTTCTGCTCCTGCTCCTTCTGCACATCCGGGAATGCGGAGAGCATCGGCTTCTCTTTCTTTCCCTTCAGGACACGGTTTATATAGTTCTGTGTAATCTGGTAAACCTGCGGAGAGAGTACCAGCACACCGATCAGGTTCGGGATCATCATCAGACCATTAAAGGTATCCGCCAGATCCCATGCCAGGTTGTCGCTCATAACCGCGCCGCCAAAAATGGCAATTACAAATACCACACGATAGATAATTGTATATTTCTCACCAAAGAGGAACTCACACGCTTTCGTACCGTAGTGGCTCCAGCCCAGAACAGTCGAGAACGCGAATAGCATGATCGCGATGGCCACAAACGCCGCGCCTATCTGGCCGAAATGCATGGAAAAAACCTGTGCGACGATATTGGCCTTTGTCAGTGTGACGCCGGCGTACTCCGCCACCGTCTCGCCTGTCTCCAGATCTACCAGCCCGGAGGAAAGCACTGCAAACGCGGTCAGCGTACAGACAATGATCGTATCCGCAAATACCTCGAAAATACCCCACATTCCCTGGCGTACCGGCTCGCTCACGTTTGAGTTTGAATGAACCATAACTGAGGAACCAAGACCGGCTTCATTTGAGAAAACGCCGCGCTTCATGCCCTGCTCAATCGCCAGCTTAATGCCATATCCAATGACGCCGCCGCCCGCCGCTTTCAGCGCGAATGCGCCTTTGAAAATGGCTCCAAATACTGCTCCTACCTGTGAAATATTCGTAATCAGGATGACAACGGTCCCTATGATGTAAAGAACTACCATGAACGGCACGATTTTCTCTGTCACGGATGCGATGCGCTTCAGGCCGCCGACAATCACCAGCCCTGCCAGAATCAGCACAACGATACCGGTCAGCCAGGTCGGCACGCCAAACACGGATTCCATATTGCCGGAAATCGAGTTCACCTGCGTCATATTGCCAATACCGAAGGAAGCCAGGAAACAGAAGATGGAAAACAACACCGCCAGCACCGCACCGATGCCTTTGCAGCCTTTCTTCGCGCCCAGGCCATCCCGTAAGTAATACATCGCGCCGCCGGACCACTCTCCCGCCTGATTCTTCCGGCGGTAATAAATACCCAGAACATTCTCCGAATAGTTCGTCATCATGCCAAAGAAAGCGATCAGCCACATCCAGAACACCGCGCCCGGACCGCCTACCATGATCGCGCCCGCCACACCGACGATATTACCAGTACCGACCGTCGCCGCCAGCGCCGTACACAGCGACTGGAACTGGGAAATCGACTTATCCTTCGTATGTCCGGTCACGTCCTTATCGCTGAAAATCGCTCCAATCGTCAGCTTCATCCAGTGCCCAATATGGCCGATCTGGAAAAACTTCGTCAGGCAGGTCATCAGCACGCCGACAAACGCCAGAAGAATCAGCGCGGGCCATCCCCAGACGATGCCGTTTACGACATCATTTACACTCTTTACAACATTCAACATACCTATATCCTCCTCAAACATTTACCGGAACATCTTACACAAAGAAAAACGCAGACAAAAACTGAACAATCAGTCTTCGCCTGCGAAGCAATCATCCTTAGCATATTACGTTCCAAAAATTTATAAACATACTAACACAGGATTTTATGTTTGTAAAGAAGGATTTT
>JAJPXU010000050.1:0-9241 GCA_021205305.1 Lachnospiraceae bacterium | reverse complement strand
TGATACGAGCGGATAAAAATACATCTATGTATAATTTTTTCGGCTTTTCTCGTTTACCTTCAAAAATTTTTCGGTTAGTGAGGAATTAATCCCTATAAATTATAATTCGATAAATGTCGTATCATACGGCGCAATGCGCACCGTCCGCTCACCCTTTTCTGTCGGGATGGTCGTGGTCTGCTCCGTATCGCTGTTGTTGATCACGACCAGACGGCCGCTCGCCGGATAATACGCGCACTCGGTATAAAGGTTGTCTGTCATATAGAGACCCATAAGCCCCTCTCCGCCCGCGTATCGGATCAGCTGATAGAGCATGCGGGTATTTTCCTGATTGACCTGGAAGGAAGACAGATAGATTCCTTTTCCCTGCCCAAAATCATGAACCGTCACCAGCGGCTGATCACCGTCTGCCAGAAGAACCTTCGCAGCGCCATCGGTCAGGTAGCGGTTTTCCTTTGCCTCAATGGCCGCACCATCCGGAATGATCTTCGCTGTAACACAGACATTACCATCCGCACACTCGCCAGCCGCGCCACTCGCTTCCGCCCTGTCCGCACACGCATCAGTCATAATGAAAAAATTCTCTCCATCGCACACATCGAAGCTCCACTTTCCGTGACACACTTTCGCGCCGGTATCTTCGTCTACTCCAAGTACATCCGCCATGCGGAAAAAGGTATCATAACCCTCGACTGCGGAAGGCTCGTTCACGCCGAGGAAGGTACCGCCCTCGTATACCCATTTGGTGAGGATGGTTACAATCTCGTCGTCCTTCCAGGCGTCGCCGCCGCTCCACGCGCTGCCCGCACGTCCCGCGTTAATGACCACATCAACATCAGCCAATGCACCGTTTTTCACATCCTCGAAGGAAAGGAAACGCACATCCACAGGCAGCCCGGAAAGCGCCTCGTTGATATGAATCAGGTCATGCATATAAGTCTCATGGAAGTGACCGGACAGCGTCCAGGAGCGAAGCGCTCCCCAGTAATGAAGGACAGCCACCTTTGTTTTGATCGTGTAAGGCCTTCCCGCATCGTGGAACGAGCGGATCAGGCGGAATTCATCCGCCACCTTTTCAATATAATCGCAGAAATCCGGAAACTGTTCTGTCAGATGCAGATAGCCGCCCAAGCCAATCCGGTCAATCTTTGCCCGCAGCAGCGCACGCCGCACACTGATCCAGTATTTTTTCGCATCCAGCGTCGGGTTGCCGCCTTCGGCAAAGGTCGGCGCACCGCCTAGACCTACCGGGAACAGATAAGGATGCAGACGCAGCTCGTGCGTCGGCACGTCCACACCGGCACAAAGCCTTGCCTCATAACCGGAGAACACACACTTAATCAGGCCGTCAAAGCCAAATTCAGAAAAACGGCCGTTGTACGGCTCCACGCCGACCCAGCTGTCATCGTAGAAGACATAAGCCTTTTTTCCATAAGAATGCACCAGGTCAATGAGCTGTTTTCCAAAGGAAATGACGAAGTCATTGATAAATGCCATCCAGTCTTTTTTTCGCGCGTCGCCCGGCATATGGGTCACATGCAAATTACCTTTGTTGATAAAATCTTCGGCAGTCATGGCGTAGCCATATTTTTTTTCAAATTCATCCAGTGCCAGAGCGCTGACCGTAAAATCATAAGAGCCCCAATCGGTAAACAGGTTGCGGTTCCGCTCACTGCTGCCCCAGATCCAGACAAAATTATAAAACATCGAAGTAAAACGCACAACTGTAGTATCCGGGTGTGTCTCACACCAGTTCTTCATCCAGCCAAGCAGGTACTCCTGCGTCTCGGGATAACGCGGATCAATCTGCATCAGATGCTCTTTGTCCCAATGATTCGTCGTGTGGTTGTACATGGAGATCTCTTCCCAGATCCGGTACGCCAGAAAGCTGACGGTATATTTATGGAAAAGTGTCACATCATGAATCGTCACACTGCCATCCGCAGGGTCATATGACCAGTTTTCACGGTCGAGCTTCTGATTCGCTGTGCGGTCATAGACTTCCCAGTATCTGAACGCGGCCGCGCTGTCATTGATCCGGAACTGTTCCGCAAAGAAAGCGTCCATCAGACCAATCCGCAGTTCATCTGTCTCCCGGCCGCTGGAACCAGAAATATTGTTGCTCCCCCCGGCTGAAGCCGCTGTCCCCAATTCCGATTTTCCTGGTACAGCTATCACCGGCGGCGTACACAAAAATGTCTGCTGCAGCTTATCCGGATTCTTCGCGGCCCACGCATTGTGATCCCGGATCACGCAGATTGTGGAGTAGATTCCATAACCCGCATGGACGATCTCATCCGAAAGTACTGTCCCGTCGCTGTCGCGAATCACATCCGCACCCCATTTTTCCGCCATGGCGAGCGTCAGCTGTTCATAGCCAGATTCCCCCGGAAGGGTAAAACCGCCTTTTGTCTTTTCTGTCATAACTTCCTCCCCTTTAAAGTGCCCCATCCTTCGCAATCTGGTCTGACACCAGCAGCGTCGCGAAGAAGGAAAGTGCCAGACCCTGACCCCAGCCCTGGATCCAGGCTCTCGGTATGCCGCGGTAGCCTTCGATATCATTCATAACAGCCGTCCCGCCGGAAACATTCATGACCTTCCCCTCTGCACTGACATTTGCAAGCAGGCCTTTGATGGATTTGTTGATGTATTTGGAATGCAGCGGATTGCCCCGGTTCAGCATTGCTGCCGCGATGCCCGCCGACGCAGAGACTTCCTCATAGGATTCCGGATCATCCAGAACCGTCCGCCAGAGGCCATTTTCTGTCTGCACCGTCTTCAGAGCCGCCAGCTGTTCATTTAAGGAGCCGGCAATATCAATGTACTTCGGATAGAGGTAGCACTCCGGCAGGATATCCCCCACCTTCGACATGGTAAACGCTGCCCAGGCGTTCGCGCGGCCCCAGTAAATACCGGACATATGGTCGCCAGTGATGTTGTTGTAGCCATGATAATAAAATCCGCTGTCCGGATTCTGCAGATATTTGATGTGCCAGTAATACTGGTTCAGTGCGTCGTCAATCATCGCCTGATCTTTGTTCATGACGCCCACCCGCAAAAGCAGAAACGCCGCCATAAACAAGGTGTCTGCCCACGCCTGCTCCGGAAAATCATTGTTCGCGGAAACCGTATGCTGCAGTACATGGTCGCCAAAACGGAGCGCGTCATTCGTGATATAAGCAATCTTACTCATCAGGATATCATAGTATTTCTGTTCACCGGTCGCCTGGTACAGTGTGATCAGGCAATGCCCCATCGCGCAGGCATTGACTGTCCACACACTCGGCAGCCCCAGATCAATCAGTTCATCCACCCGATCCCTCAGAAGCTCCAGATACTCCTGCTTTCCTGTCTTTTCATACGCGTCACTGATCCCATAATACGCCACCCCGCAGGGCCAGTCCCAGGTCAGATCCATGTTCATGGTCTTTTTCACGATTTTGTCAATCACCTGCTCAATTTCACTCTTGTCATACTCCAGCTTCAGCATAGTTGACTCCTTTCTGCCATGTATTATCCCATATTCTTTTTTTACCGAAGAAACGCGTCATACCATTTCATAATGGACTGATCATCATTCTGATACAGATTATCTCCAAGAATATAGTCCAGTATCTCTTCCTGTGCACAGGTCAGTTCATTTCTACAGTTTACATTCTTCGGATCCAGTTTCGTGTAGGAAAGCATCTCTATCGCATGGATACAGAATTCCTGTGCACCCAGCATATCATTTTTGTTCTTGCGGCGGATTGCCCGTCCCAGTTCGCTCCCTGCATTGCATATCTGCTGCCCGATCGGCATATCGAACCATTTTATATCAGCAACCATCGGTGGACAACCTCCTCTATCTTTTCTCTCGCCGCCGGATCTGCAACATACCTTCCCACTCTCGGATATCCGGCTTCTCTGTTTCGTGGAGGATTGATCAAAGAATCGAATTCAATCTCCCCATCGTCCAAAATATTTATCCCATACAGACTTTTCTGGGCAGAACCGTTTTCCAGCAAAAAGGTTTCCAATTCTGCATGTAATTCTGCATTGACAGCCAGGAGTTCTTTTTCTATATCAACAACACATTTCATCATATCATCAAAAAATACATGGGGTTCAATGTGCATCAGTTCATCCAAAGTAACTCTTTCAAAAAGAATCACCATAACAGAAATCTCCTTTCTACAGTTCTCCCATCCGTACACACGCTCCCGGCGCAACGGTAAGCAGCCCATCCTTTGTGGTCACCCAGATCATCTGTGCGGTCGGATTGCGCATGGTAAGGCCATCTGCGGAGAATTCCTGCGCCCGCACAGCCGTGATATAATCGCAGATTTCCAGATTCGTGGCATACCAGACGCCTTCCTGATGGGACATCATCCGCGCAAATTCCTCGATGCGCTCCCAGTTATTATCGCTGTTGAATTCAAAGCTGTGTCCCCACACATACAGAAGCGAAAGCTCCCAGTCGCCATTCAGGGTAAGGAAACGTTTTCCGATATCAAACAGGCGGCTGTCATTGTGATGGCAGGTCGGATGCCATTCCAGAAAATCGGTCGGCGCCCAGAGGGAACCCGTCGAATTCACCGTGCGGGAATACTTGATCCCATTCGCCCGCGCGATCTGCTTCGTCTCTTCCGTGTAATTACCGTATGCGTAGGAAAGACCCTGCACCAGACCTCCCGTCAGAGCTTCCAGGTTTTTCCGGTCCTCGCGCAGCTCAATCTCCATCAGCGCTGTCGATACAGACGTCGGATTGCGATGGCGCAGGCCGTGGCAAGCCACCTCATGCCCTTTGTACAGTTCTGCCACTTCCGTCTCAGAAACCGATTCCTCATTCGGATGTTCTTCGCTATTCAGAGAACTCGAATTCAGGTGAAAGGTTCCTTTCATTCCATATTCATTAAAAATTGACACCAGTTTCCGGTCGTAAATCCTGCCGTCATCATAGCTGAATGTCAGTGCCTTTGTCCGGCCGTCCGGATACGTAAATCTCATTTTCTCTTCCCCTTTCGAATCTGCTTGCGCTCCAAATTTATATTTGCGTCATATATCATTCAGTTCCAATTTTTCATTGTAACCTTTTTCCATATTTATTCAATTACTTTTGCCACTTTTTTCCTCATTATTTCAAGGGTACTTGCAACCTTTTTCTCTTTTTTATTCTGTTTTGTCACTTTTTTCACTTACAAACAGAGCAGGGAGATTTCTCCCCCTGCCCGGTGGACGAACAAACGCCATTATAACCTGACAGGAAAGTTCTCCAAGTATTGTCCTGCATCGTTTTTGATGCATGGCGTGGTTCTCCAAATGATCCTGTCAGTTCAAAACTTATAAATGATCTTTACTCAAATGTAGTCGCTACCGCTGCATCATAAGTCGGAAGCTTCGTTGTCAGACCCTCATTGAAGAGTGCCAGACGCTCATCAATAACCTCCTGATAGCCAGCGTCGAGATACTGCTGTGAATACTCTTCATACAGAGAATCAAACTCATCCTCAGAAGCAACCACCAGCTTATCGCGAAGCTCAATATACAGATTTACCAGAGTCTCCTGATATTCGGTTACAGACTCAAGAGAATCGCCAAACATACAGTCGGTCACAGCCCAGCCGTAATCTGCAACCTGTACCTGGTTGTAATAGTGCTGAATGACATCGTCGTTGAAGTTCTGCGGCAGATTCTGCGGCAGAGAAGCCTCAATCGTCTCTTCGATCGTGCCCGTGCTTCTGGAAGCGGTTACGATGCACCAATAGTCGATGCTGTTGTTATAGCCCTGCTTATAGTCAGAAGACTGCTCGGAATACTCAACAGACACCTTTGAGCCATTGTCATCATAGGTGAAGTTCTCACCCTCGATGCCCCACTGGAAGGTCTCCAGAGTCTCATCCTGACACATCCACTCCATGTACATCATGGCTGCCTTGATCTCGTCCTCACTCGCCAGAGAGGAGAAACCAATCATCATGCCGAACGGATTGTTCGCACGGTATGCCGGGGCATAACCTTCCCCATTGAGTTCCGTTGACTGAACCGCTATCGCCAGTTCCGCATCCGGGTTCTGCTCATAGAAAGACTCCAGCCAGTCCATGGAAGCGGAAATATATCCTGAATAAGCAAACGTTGTGCCATTGATGAAGTTGGACTTATCTGTCTCAGAATCAATGGTATAATACTCTGGATTGGTGATGCCGGCATTGTACTTCTGGTTCTCGAACTTCAGAAGAGCCTTGTTCTCCGCGCTGCTCAGGGACGGAATCTGATAATCTCCGTACATTACCCAGTTCTCTTCATCCTGCGGATAGGTTCTCCACGGATAAGACTGATCTGAACCAACACCGGTCAGCATCGCACCGCCTGCCGGGTAATCCGCAATCCCTGCTTCCTTGATTGCCAGCATCGCGTCAATGTATTCCTGAGAAGCCATATTCGGAATATAGTCGTATCCTACTTCCCGGAGCCAGTCCATACGTACAAACGTATTGTATGTATAGGTGGACTCATAATACGGTCTCTCGCTCAGCACCAGATAATTGCCGCCAGCCAGCTCTACATACTGCAGCTGGTCTCTGTCTACCATTCCCTGATAATAGGTCGGCGCGATCTGCGCAAACTGATCCAGATCATACTCCGTCAGATAACCCTCTGTTGCCCATGTCGCCAGCTTATCATAGTCATACTCCATCAGGATAGTCGGAAGATCTCCGGCCGCTCCGAGCAGAGCATAGTCCGTCATAACGTCTGAACGGGTAATGCCCACGAACTCTACATTGATGTTGTACTTATCGCCAAACTCAGACTGTACCCACTGTGTCCAGTAGTTGCTGGTTACATCCGGCACACCCTCAGCGCCTCTGTCGTAAACCGGAATCTTCAGTGTAACGGTATCGCTGAATGCTTCCCAGGAATCCATACCTGTCGCTTCTTCCGCTCCCGCAATGGTTCCCGCCATCATAGTGCCAACGAATGCTGCCGCTGATCCGCGAAGAAAATCTCTTCTGGTAATTTTTGCTGCCATTGTGTTTCTTCCTCCTTTTCTTTGCCCAAACGATCCCGGTACGGGTTCTGTCTCGCAGAGCTCCGCTGTCCCATCACAATAGTCCGAAATCGTTCCATATAAATAGGTAAACCTTATTTGGAATGACAAAACGTATCTGCCATCCTTGTATCTGCGGCAGTTCCAAACCATACCGGATCAATCACCGATCATCCAGAACAGCCACATTCATTTACACCCGGATAATCCGGGAAATAAATCAAATAATATTTATCCCTTCACTGCGCCGAGCATCGTACCCTTTACGAAATACTTCTGCAGGAACGGGTAGATGCAGATAATCGGGATCGTGACAAACATGATCGCCGCTGCCTGCAATACTTCCGGCGTACTGGTCACATTCGCTCCCTCGGAAAGGGTCGTTGTCTGCGCCTCACTCGCTGACGCTACCATCTGATACAGCTTATACTGCACCATCTTGAGCGAATCCGAACGGATATAGTACATATTATCCGCGTAGGAATTCCAGCGGCCTACCGCATAGAACAGGGAGAGGGTCGCGAGAATCGGCTTCGAAAGCGGAAGTACGATCTTCGTCAGCACCTGAACATTCGTCGCTCCGTCGATAAAAGCGGATTCCTCCAAGCTGTCCGGGATGTTGGACATGAAGTAGTTCTTCATGATCAGCATATTATACGGAGAATAGATGAGGGGCCAGATCAGCACCCACATCGTATCCAGCAGTCCCAGGTCATGCATCAGCAGGTAGGTCGGAATGATACCTGCGGTAAAATACATCGGAACCATCAGTACAAAGGTAATCCAGGAACGCCCTTTCAGGCGCTTCTTAGAGAGCGGATAGGCTGCACAGGTACAGGCAATCATACCCAGGAGCGTGAAGATCGCCGTCACTACCACGCTGTAGCCAAAGGAATAGACCAGACCTCCATCCTTGAAAATAGAAACATAAGCGTCAAAGTTAATCCCCTTCGGCCAGAAGGTAACCTGTTTTGCCAGAACTGCGCTGTTGCTGGAAATAGACTTCGCGAAAAGGTGAACAAAGGGAAGCACACAGGTCGCGCAGAGGATCACAAGAACTGCCATCATAATTGCGTCGCTCACTCGAAACTTTGAAATCGCGTGGCTGCCATCGGAGGTGAAATCACCTTCGCCTTCCATATTTTTCTTTTTCTTAGCCATATGTATTCACCTCCCTACAGTAATCCGTCTTCGCCGAGCTTCTTCGCCACCCGGTCAGCAATCAGAACCAGCGCCACGCCAACCAGAGACTGGAACAGGTTCACAGCCGTCGCCATACTGTACTTGCTGTTGGAAAGACCTTTCTCATAAATGTACACCGCAAACTGATAGGAAAAATCTCTTACCATTGAGTTCTCGAACGCCGTCAGACGCTCCAGGCTGCTGCCCATGACACGACCCAGGTTCATGATCAGGAGGGTAACAATCGTCGGGCGAATGCATGGAAGCGTAATATGAAGCATCCTTTTCCACCGGCCCGCGCCGTCAATCATGGCCGCCTCATAGAGATCGCCGCTGATGCCGGTGATCGCCGCCAGGTACATAATCGTGCCCCAGCCCATGGTCTGCCATACTCCTACCAGCAGATAGGTCACCGCCCAATGCCACTTCTCTGTCAGGAATGGGATACCGGAATCAATCACACCCCAGTTCATCAGAATAATATTGACCAAACCTGAAGTCGGCCGGAACATCGTGTACGCCACACTGCCGATAATCGCCCAGGAGAGGAAATGCGGCAGATACAGAATTGTCTGTGTCACTTTCTTAAACTTCTGATAACGCAGCTCGTTCAGAATCAAAGCCAGGATAATCGGCAGCGGAAACCCTACCGCCAGATCCAGCAGGTTGAATGCAATCGAGTTCCGCAATGCGCGAATAAAATCGTTATCCGAAAAAATTTTTTTAAAAGTTTCAAGGCCAACCCACTCACTGCCTGAATAGCCTTTCATCGGTTTGTAGTCCATGAAGACCATCCGCAATCCCGGATACGCCGCATAGCTGAACACAACCACCAGAATGATTGGGAACGCCAGCATCACGTAAAGCTGCCAGTCCCGCTTCATTGCCTTCCCCAGCGGAATATCATTTTTCTGTACCGCGGGGGTTTTCTTTTTCGCCATAGCATTACCTCCCTTTTCATTTTTCAGGATTTCACGAAACTATAGGCTCATTATAAACCAACTATTTCTCATTTTCAACAAGTTTTTAATC
>JAJPXU010000151.1 GCA_021205305.1 Lachnospiraceae bacterium | reverse complement strand
TGTTGTTGCTAAATTCAAATGACCAGAAATAGATTTGCTTGACTGTCCCTGGTTTGCTCTATATACTGTCATTCAGTATATAGAAAGGAATCCCAGGGTACCCTCCTGCCAGATCGTCCCCTGGGATCATGGTTCTTACAACCATGGTCATTTTAGCAGAATATCGTATTGAATGCAATGATGAAGAAGAGAAAATTTTTGTGATTATCAGTTTAACTGTATCTTATTGCCCCATTTGTGGTGAAGCACTTGATTACAGGGATACCTGCATACGATATCTGCTTAGGGAAGGCCGGGATAAGGAAACTTATATCATTCCACGGGGTAAATGTGATAAATGCGGTAAGATTCACCGGATGCTCCCGGATATCGTTGTTCCTTATAAACAGTACGCTGCCGAGGTTATATCTGGTGTGCTGGATGAGGTTATCCAGCCAGAGGATGAAGATTCAGCTGACTATCCGTGTGATGTGACCATGCAGAGATGGCATCATTGGTTAATGGCTAATGAACTCAGGATTGATGGATATCTGAAATCAGCCGGACACCGCGTTCTTGGTTTCAGCGAAGAACTCCTGAAGACTGATGTTTCCCTGCTCAAGCAGCTGCGCAACAGCTGTTCTGCGTGGCTGGAGACGGTTCTCAGGTTTATATACAACTCAGGCGGGTTTTTGGTACCTGGCTGAGAGCCGGTTCCTGCACTGACTTTGTTTTGTTGTCCTCCGCTGGATGTGTTAATCTGTTCCCATCAACCAAAAGAAGGAGGGAACAGATTTTGGAAACAAAAGAAACCAGCAGCTGGCAGGATGACATTGCTCTGGAACGCTTTAAGCTTATTTCTCCATTGCTGGACGAAAGCCTTGATGATGCAAAGCTGATAGCCCTGCGTAAGGAGATTTCAAGCCGGAATGATATCTCTGTCAGGAGCCTGCGCCGGTATGAGTCAAACTACAGGGAAAGCGGGTTCTCAGGCCTGCGGCCGAAAAACCGGGCACAGAGGCGTTCACAGAAACTCCCGGATAACTTTGACGAGCTTGTGGCGGAAGCAATCCAGCTTAAGCGGGAAGTGCCGGAGCGTTCTGTGTCACAGATCATCTACATCCTGGAACTGGAAGGGCGTGTGGAACCCGGAAGGCTGAAGCGTTCCACCATGCAGAGGTACCTTTATAAGGCTGGCTTCGGTGAACGCCAGATGCAGATGTACAAGGACGCGAGGAAAAGTTCTTCGAAGCGTTTTTGCAAGCCGAACCGGATGATGCTTGTGCAGGCAGACATCAAATACGGCCCGAAACTCCCGATCGGGAAAAAGGGCGCAATGGTGCAGACCTACCTGTCGTCGGTCATGGATGACCACTCCCGGTATATCCTGCAGGCGCAGTTTTACGATAACCAGGAAGAAACTGTCGTGGAGGACACATTCCGCAAAGCGATCCTCAAGCATGGAAAATTTGATTCAGGGTATTGCGATCACGGAAGCCAGTATATTTCGAAACAGCTAAAATTATCCTTGTCGAAGCTTGGGATAAGCGTAAAGTATGCACCTGTAAGAAATGGAGCTGCAAAAGGAAAAATTGAAAAATATCATCAGATCGTAGACGGATTTACCGCGGAAGCAAAGGTACACAAAATCCGGACGCTGGAGGAACTGAACCGGTACTGGGAAATCTATCTGGAGGAATACTACCATAACAAGCCCCATGACGGCATCCGTGAGTATTATGAAAGCACCGGGAACCCGGTGCCTGAAAAAGGGATTTCACCGCAGCAGGAATGGAACCGGGATACGAGACCGCTGACATTTCTTGATGCGTCCGTGGTTGCGGAGGCATTCCTGCACCATGAAGAGCGCCTTGTAGATAAGGGGGCCTGCATCAGCTTTAAAGGAAAAAAATACGAAACAAAGCCGTCGCTGATTGGATGTAAAGTGGAAGTTTCTTATGACCCGGCATCACCGGAAACCATCACGGTCAGTTACGCCGGAATGGAGCCGTTCACAGCAGAACCTGTAAAGATTGGGGCTTACTGTTCTAAGAAACCGGCTATTCCTGCTTCAATGCAGGAAGCAGAAGTGGAGTCCTCCCGGTTCCTTGCAGCACTCGAGAAAAAGCATGAGCAGAGCCGGGAGCATTACGCGAATGCGATCTCTTTTGGGGCATACAGGAAGGACGGTGGCGGCCATGTATGAAGCTTTTTATGAAATGGAGCGCCTCCCGTTTGTCAGGGATGTTCCGATAAACGAACTTTATGAATCACCTGCTATGGCGGACGCGTTGGGGCGCCTTACCTATGGGGCGGACCGCCAGCTGTTCATTGTTGTCACAGCTGATTCGGGATGTGGGAAATCTACGCTTATGCGTCGCTTTTCCGAGTCACTCCCGAAAGATGATTACATAGTCCTTTACGTATCAGATTCAAAGCTGACGCCAAGGGGGCTTTACAAAGGGATGCTCGAACAGCTCGGGCTGGAGGCGAAATATTATCGCGGGGAAGCGAAACGGCAGCTACAGAAAGAAGTTGAAGTGCTCCGCGGAGTCCAGAAGAAAAAGGTTGTGTGCATCCTGGACGAAGCCCATCTGCTTGAGAAAGAAACAATAGAAGAATTCAGGTTCCTCCTGAATTTTAAATTTGATTCCGTAAGCCCCTTGTCGCTTGTCCTTGCCGGGCAGTCAGAATTGTGGGATAAGCTCCGGCTGAAGCGCTATGCGGCAGTCCGGCAGAGGATTGACCTGAACTGCATCCTCCCCCATCTGGACAGGTCAGAAACAGAGCGTTATGTAATGGCCCATCTGAAGTATGCTGGTGGAAAGCAGGAAATATTCACAGACAAAGCCTATGATGCGATCTATAAGGAATCCACAGGCATCGAACGACGGATCAACCGTATCTGTGAAAAATGCCTGATGTATGGGTGTCAGCAGGGGAAGCGCCTGATTGATGAGCACGCCGTACAGTACGTCATTGACCATGAGATGCTGGGAGGTGATGTCTGATGCTGAACAAGGATTCAAAAAAAGCGACCGAGATAATGGCAAAGATGATCGAAGAATACGCAGAAGGCATTGATGAGCTTGAAGATGCGCTGCAGGAACTGGATATTTTACACACCGAGATCGCAGACGCAATGGATACGGTTCAGGAAAGCCTGGAACGGGCAAGGGTAAACTTATCCCGCTGCTACCTGAATGCCAGAAAATATCTGCCTTCTTCAATAGAAACCGCTGAGTATACTTTGCCAACTGTCAGAATGGAGGCGATGTTTGATGCAGACTGAAAAAGAGTGTCGGAAAGCCCTGCATGATTCAGTCTGGGGGTTGCTGTTTAAATATGCAGACCTGCGTGACGAACTGTCCGGAGTACTGCTTTCATTCCAACTGATGTACGAAGAAATCCAGAATTCTATGGAAGAGATACAAGCTGAAATGGAAGACCTGGAAGAGCATCTCGAGGCATGCAGTCAGCAGTTACAGGGGTTTCATATGCGAAGCGGTTCCTGGGATCCTTTCGACGCGATCAGGCAGAACAAACAGATTGAAAATGCAGAAGCTAAAAACTGGGATGGTTCAGAAAGCATGGAAATGTTCGATGAATTTGATGATGAACTTCCATTCGACTGAAAAGTTGTTTTGTACATATTTAAACAGTAGCAAGGAGGAAACGACAGAGATGAGATTTATTTGCAAAAATGCGGATGCGGAACTGCCTGAAGGACGCTTCTGGGAGGGCAGAACCGAAAGCATAAAGAGAAACGTCGACGGATTTGAAGCGGATGTTTTTGGAAGAGGCAGCCATATGCACATCATTGTCGGGAAGTACGTGAATGGTAATTATGTGTGCATCCCGGGATGGGGAGTTGGAAGCCCGTTGGCAGCGCTGGATGATAGATTTTGGAACAGAGAACAGTTATCAAGACATCTCGGTATGGTAGATGCAATAACCTTATCAGAAGCATTATGTGCAATAAAGAAAGCGGAGCTCGCTTAAAACAGTGTGTTCGGTTTTTGCGCAAAATCAATAAACAAACACGGGGTGGATTTTTTCCACCCCAAACGCATAGGAACAAGTGACAGCTTTCTTGGCAAATGAGGGTCAAAATAACAAATCTATAGACGGTCAAGAGAGCAGAGCATTAACA
>JAJPXU010000159.1 GCA_021205305.1 Lachnospiraceae bacterium | reverse complement strand
CACGGGACATCATGTCCTCAGAATAGTCCAGACAAGTGATGCTTGCATCAGGCAGCCTTTGATAGACCGGCATGGTCAGCACGCCGGTACCTACCGGCACCTCCAGCAGCGAACCGGAAAAATCCTCCGGAATACCTGAAAACGCACGGGACAGATATTCAATGTTTTCCGTCTGTCCCATATCCCACACCAGTCTGCACACGGCTTTGCCCAGCAGGGTAGAACAGGTAATCATACCATCATATAAAGTTGCTTCTTTACCCAATGCGCGATATGCGGATTTGATTTCCTCGTGTTTACTCATAACGTTCACTCTTTCTACCAGTTGTTAGTAGTTACTAACTCGCATTGTAACAGATATCAATGGAGAAATCAATACAGAACCTGAGCGATTGCAGACCAAAGCAGAAACCACCGAACGATAACATACCACAAAAAACGGAGCAAATGCACGGGCAGCATTCGCCCCGCACTAGCTCCACAAAAGACTGGGGAGATACCGGCGGGCCATCCTGTGAAACTCATTGTCAAATGGAGTATTTTTACTCTTTGAGAGTTGGCGAAGAATCTGCGCATTGATATAATAGTATGAGGTTAGTCAAATCTAACCATCTTTTGAGGAAAGCGAGGAAAATCTTTATGGAAAAAATAGAAAGCCAGGGAATCAAGCCCAAAAAGGGTCTGCCCCGTCTTATGGAGCTGGCCATGACACAAAAAGCGCCTATGGTGGGCGGTATGATACTTTCCGCTCTGGCAACGATTGCGTCATTCCTGCCCTATCTGGCCATTTATTTTATCATTCAGGAAATTGTGGGAGCTTACCCGGATTTTGATGCTCTGGATATTCCGAAAGTGCTGGGATTCGGGGGGCTGGCTCTCGGCGGGGTTTTACTGAATGTACTGCTTTACACTGCGTCTGTGGCGCTTTCGCACATTGCGGCCTATGGCACTTTGTATCAATGCAAAATCAATTATGTGTCCCACATTACAAAGCTCCCGCTGGGTTATCATCTGAAAATGGGCAGCGGCAGGCTGCGTAAGATTATGGACGATAATATTGAAAGTCTGGAAGGATTCATTGCTCACGACCTTCCCAACATGATTTCCGCATTTGTAGCGCCGGTCGTCATGCTGGTGTTTGCGGTAGACTGGCGTTTTGGTCTGGCGGCCTTTGTGGGAATTATTTTTTCCTTCCTTATATATGGCGTTACCTCCGGCGGGGACAAGACGAAAAAGCTGATGGAGGACTATCAGACTTCCCTGGAGGATATGAGCAATGCTTCTGTAGAGTACATCCGGGGGATCGCCGTGGTGAAGGCATTCCGGCAGACTACGTTTTCCTTTAAGCGGCTGTATGATTCTATCAAAAATTACACCAAAACCGTCATTCCGTATTCCTTAAGCCAGGAGCTGATGACCGCAGCGCTGTCCGCGGCGCTGAACGGCATCTATCTGTTTCTTATTCCTGTAGGGATATGGATCGGCAGTTCCACAAACGATTATCCGGCATTTGCTGCATCCTTTATTTTTTATCTGATTTTTGTGCCTGTGATTGCCTCCGTCCTGATGAAAATGATTTATGCTTCCGTCAATGCTATGCAGGTTGGAAACGCCGTGGAACGGTTCGATCAGATCCTGGCAGAGCCGGAAATTCCGGAAAAGAACACTTTCCCAAAACCGTCCGTATATGACGTCGTTTATGATCATGTTACCTTCTCCTATGCGGAGGATTGCACAACTGCAAAGCCACAGACGGAATCCTTTCAATCACAGCAGGAAAAGGTCAATGTGGCTGCGGCGCTGCAATCGGTGTCTTTTACAGCACCGCAGGGAAAACTTACTGCGATTGTCGGCCCGTCCGGCGGAGGGAAAAGCACAATTGCCAGCCTGCTTCCCCGTTTTTATGATGTAGAACAGGGCGCGATCCGTATTGGCGGAACAGACATCCGGAATATGAGTACCGGCGATCTGATGGATACGGTCAGCTTTGTGTTCCAGGACAATTTCCTGTTCAAACAAAGTATTCTGGAGAATATCCGCATGGGACGTCCCGGCGCAACTAAGGAGGAAGTCGTTGCCGCGGCTAAAGCAGCAAGGTGCCACGAGTTTATCACTAAGTTGCCGCAGGGGTACCAGACCGTGTTCGGCAAAAACGGAGTGAAGCTCTCCGGCGGCCAGATTCAGCGCATTGCCATAGCAAGGGCCATTGTGAAAAATGCGCCTGTTTTGGTACTGGACGAAGCCACTTCCTTCAGTGATCCGGAGAACGAGCATTTCATTCAGCAGGCTCTTTCAGAGCTGGTAAAAGGGAAAACGGTAATTATGATTGCGCATCGTCTCTCTACTGTCCGAAATGCGGATCAGATTCTTGTCGTAGATCACGGCAAAATCGTACAATCCGGCGATCATGATGAATTAGTGTCGAAAGAAGGCCGGTATCAGGATTTGTGGAGCAATTATACGAAAGCCCTGACGTGGAAATTCAGCGCAGGAAAGGAGGCATAAGCCATGATGAATCTGAAAGAAATGTTTCAGCTCTCAGACCGGGGAGCAAGTGATCTGAAAAAAGGCATTTTCGCCTGCACACTGACAAACCTTTCCCTGATGCTCTCTGTGGTTGTCACTGTCCAGATTTTCCTGGAAATCTTAAAGCCACTGACTGACGAAGAAGTTTCCTGGAATAAAATGTGGATGCTGTTTGGAGCCGGTGTTATTGCGGTAGTTCTCCATTTCTTCTGCTGCAAAAACGATTACCGAAAGACCTATGTGTCCTGCTACACGGCAGCGGAGGACTCCCGCATTCGTATCGCAGAGATGGTCCGGAAGTTCCCTATGAGCGTGTTCAACGATAAAGACCTGACAGAACTGACCACCAACATGATGGGAGACTGCGCCAGCATTGAACACTCGCTGAGCCATATTGTGCCGCCTCTGATGGCCAACGCTATTTCCTGTACGCTGATCTGCATTTGTGTGATGGTCTTCGACTGGCGCATGGGTCTGTCCATCTTTTGTACATTGCCTTTATCATTCCTGATCATCTTCGGGAGCCGAAAGATTCAGGAGCGCGGAAGCCGGAAGCATACAGAAGCAAAACTGAAAGCCTCCGAAGAAGAACAGGAATATCTGGACGGTATCCGGATCATCAAGTCCTGTCACCTTGACGGCGAAAAATTCTCTCAGCTGAACGACGCCCTGAAAGATCTGAAAAAACAGTCTATTCATATGGAGCTGGGTACAAGCGTATTGATCTCCGCCGCACAATTTGTGTTGCAGGCCGGAATCGGTATCACTGTATTTGTGGGTGTCCATCTCCTGACAGGCGGCAGTATCACTATTTTACCGCTGTTGCTTTCACTGGTGATCGTGTGCCGGATGTATGGTCCGATCCTGACGATCCTTACGCTGCTCCCCATGCTGTTCCACACGCTTGTCTCTACCCGGCGTATGCGGGAGCTTGCCGGTATTCCGATCATGGAAGGCCGCACGGATGTGCCGTTTCCTGATTATACGATCACGTTTGACCATGTGGACTTTGCGTATAACAAAGAACCTGTTCTGAAGGATGTGAATGCCGTGATTCCGGAGGGCAGGATCACCGCGCTGGTCGGCCCATCCGGCAGCGGGAAAAGCACCATGTCCAGGCTGATTGCCCGCTTTTGGGATGTAGAAAGAGGCACAGTCGCTATCGGTGGTGTGGATGTAAAAACCCTTGACACGGAATATCTCATGGGGATGATGTCTTTTGTGTTCCAGGATGTGACCCTGTTTGGCGACACCGTCTGGAACAACATCAAAATCGGAAATCCGGATGCAACGGACGAACAGGTCCTGGCTGCTGCGGAAGCGGCCTGCTGTGATGAATTTGTCAAAAGATTGCCGGATGGATATCAAACCCTGCTGGGCGAGAATGGCTCCACGCTTTCCGGAGGCGAGCGCCAGCGGATTTCCATTGCACGCGCTCTCTTAAAGGACGCTCCTGTTATCCTGTTGGACGAGGCTACCGCATCCCTCGACCCGGAAAATGAGGTGCTGATCCAAAGCGCTATCTCCCACCTGATACAGGGAAAAACGGTATTGGTCATCGCCCATCGGCTCCGTACGATTGCGGACGCAGACCAAATCCTGGTGCTGGATAATGGAGAAATAATAGAAACAGGAACGCATGAGCAACTGATGGCACAGGATGGTCTGTATCATCGTTTATATCAAATCCAGGCAAAAAGTCTGGAATGGGCAGTGTGAAATCTCGGTCGAAGCTTTTCGTATTTCGTATGCGGTACGCCCGGGACAGCAACAATCCATTGTCAGATGGAGTATTTTTGCCTGAAAGAGTGGAAACTATGGGTTTGGTATGGTATACTGAAAGTTAGACATAGCTAACTATCTTGCCGTTAAGGAGGTGGTTTTTTGGAGCCATCAGCAATTCTCCCGGCTTATATGAGCGAACTGAAAGCCCAGCAGAATATCCGGGTGCTGACAAACAACGAACAGCAGATCGTCTATCAGGTAGACTGTGTAGACGGGACAGGTACAGTAGAAGTCCTTACGCTTTTTCCCGGCGTTGTCCTGCAATTCCACAGCTTTCACTGTAAATCCTTTTATCTGCCGGAAAGCAAAGAAGTAGGCAACAGTCTCAAAATCAATTATTGCTCGGAAGGACGCATGGAAGTCCGGATGTCCGACCATTTGTTTTTGTTTATGGAACCGGGAATTTTAAGCATTGATGTGCGGAAAGCACAGGACAGCTTTCAATTTCCCTATGGACACTATCATGGGATAGAGCTTTTATTTCATTCTTCCACATTAAGCCGGGATGCTCCCGAGCTGTTAAAAATTCTTGGCGTAAACGGCAGACAGGTACAGAACCGTTTTTGTCAGGACGCTCAGAGCTATTTCACTCGGGCGGATGAACAGATAAAAAGGCTGTTTGAAGATATGGGTAATGCACCGCAGAAGTGCCGGGTCCCTTATTTGCAAATGAAGGTAGCAGAACTATTGCTTTTGCTCTGCCTGTCAGATATGCCGGAGAAAAGTGACGACCGGTCTTTTATGACCATGGGGCAGGTACAAATCGCAAAACAGGTGATGGAGATTATCAGTGCTGATTTGAGCATACATTATTCTATAGAAAATCTGGCTGCTCCGTTTGGGGTCAGCCCATCCTCGCTGAAAAACTACTTTCAGGGTGTTTACGGAAAAAATATTTCGACCTGGCTGCGGGAAGCCAGAATGTCGGCAGCTTCCACTGCACTGCGGGAAGGGAATCAACCTGTGGCTGAGATCGCAGCCAGCGTTGGGTACGAGAACGCCAGCAAGTTCTCTGCGGCGTTTAAGAGCTTTTTGGGGGAGACCCCATTGGAGTACCGGCGTCAGAGCCGGTGCGGAATTTGACGGATTGTAAATGTTCGATTCTCTCTCAATTATCATACGTACTTCGCAGCAAGTGCGAAGCACTGTTTTGAATAATTGCAAATTTTCTATTTGTTCTTTTTGGAGGTACATAAAATGAGTAATAAGACGAATACAAAAAAATCAAAAAACCTTGTATCTGCGGGCGTATTCATCGCCCTGTACTTTGTTGTGTTTCTGGTCATTGGGTGCTGCTGTATGCCTCTGCCGCCCCTCTATCTTTGTATGTCCAGCCTGATTGCCCTGGTGGCCGCTCCGGTTTATCTGATGTTGCTTAATAAGGCCCCCATGCACGGGCCTGTCTTCATTGCAGCCATGCTGCCCTGCCTGTTCCTGCTGCTCCAGGGAAACATCTGGGTCGTAGCGGTAACCGGCGTTATAGCAGGTATCCTGGCTGAGATCATCGCCGGTACAGGGAATTTCCACAATCACAAACTGAACGTTTTAAGCTATGTGTTCTTTTCGCAGAATCTGCTGGGCGGATTCCTTCCAATCTGGATTATGCGCGACTATTATTTTGCCGATACGCTGGAGCGTGGTATGAGTGCGGATTTCTGCAACACGCTGGAGGCGATGACGCCCATATGGGTGCTGTATCTGATGATCGCCGGAACGGTACTCTTTGCCCTGATCGGGTGCGTGATCGGCAAAAGAATGTTTAAGAAGCACTTTGAAAAGGCTGGGATGGTATGATGGATACACGGGAAGTAAAATTTGATCTGCGGACAAAGCTGATGCTGCTATTGGTTGTGAATCTATTTTTACTTCTCAGCCATACCTTTATCTTTGAACTGGTTCTGGTATTCGGCTGTTTGCTGCTCATTACCATAGACGGACAGACACAAAGCGCCCTGCATTTTTTGACTGCGTTTCTCATCATGCTTGGAATCGACCAGCTTGGAACGCCTCACATGAATGGGTTTGCCTTTACACTGGTATCCTTCCTTGTGGTATCTCTGCGAAAATTCCTTCCCTGTTTTATCCTGGGGAAATGGATCTTAACAAAAACAGAAGTCAGTGAATTTGTTGCGGTCATGTGGAAGCTGCGCCTTCCGCAGACCGCAATCATTCCGCTGTCCGTGATCTTCCGCTATTTTCCTACGATCAAAGAAGAATGGACATCTATCCGGGCGGCTATGAAGATGCGCGGCATCCATGTTTCTCTGGAACACATCATGGTTCCTCTTTTGATGTCTGCGGTGAATATCAGCGAAGAGCTATCGGCGGCAGCTCTTTGCCGGGGCTTAGATAATCCCGGCGTTCATACCAGTCTTGTGGAGGTGAAGTTCGGCTATCACGATTATGCTGTCTGGGTGATAACCGGAGTTTTGGCAGTGTCAGCATTGTTTTTGAAAGGGGTGGGGATTTTATGATTTCTTTTCAGAATGTGACCTGGTCCTATCAGGAAGGCGGCAAAAGTAAAAGCCTGGATTCCATCCATCTGGAAGTAAAGGATGGAGAGTGTATCCTGCTCTGCGGGAAAAGCGGATGCGGGAAAACAACGATGACCCGCCTGCTGGGTGGCCTGATTCCTAACTTCTATGAGGGAAACCTGCAGGGTGCTGTATTGCTGGACGGAAGGAATCTGTGCGATCTTCCCATGTATGAGATCTCAAAGCAGGTCGGCAGTGTATTCCAGAATCCCCGGACGCAGTTCTATACCGTCAACACCACCAGTGAGATCGCCTTCGGCTGCGAGAATCTTGGCATGGAACCGGAAATGGAAACGCCCCCTCGCTCCGCTCAGCGGCAGGACGATTCGCCCATGCAAAATCGCTACGCGATGGGCGAATCTATCGCTGCCCGTGTCAGACAGACGGCCAGGGATCTGGAAATTGAATCTCTGCTTGATCGAAACATCTTCCATCTGTCGGGAGGCGAAAAGCAGATCATTGCCCTTGCCAGCATTTATGCCATGTCCCCGCAGGTCTATGTACTGGACGAGCCATCCTCCAACCTGGATGTTCAGGCAATTGAAAAACTGCGGAAGATATTGACGCTTCTCAAGCAGCAGGGCAAGACCATCATTATTGCAGAGCACCGTACCTGGTACCTTAAAAATCTTGTAGATCGGGCGGTCTATATGGAGAATGGAAAAATCATCCGGGAGTATACGATGGCGGAATTAGCACAGTTCACGATTGAAGAACAGTTTCAGAGCGGGATTCGGACGGTGGATCTTCTCTCCTATCCGATCACCCCCTGCACGGCTGCTCCTTCCAACCATACAATAAAGCTTCAGGATATTCACTGCTTCTATGGAAAAACGGAGGCGCTTTCTGTCCCGGAACTGTCTATTAATTCCGGCCAGATCACCGCGATCATCGGCAACAACGGAGCGGGAAAATCCACGTTTGTTTCCTGTATGTTGTCGTTCGGCGAATTATTCGGAGCCGTTTTCAGCAAATTATTTTCGGCCGATTTTACATACAAAAAGCCTGACGGTCATAATATAACTTGCCGTTTTTGCGAATTCCGGGAGTACGTGTGGAAACAGTGCAAAACTGCCAGAGACTATGGACAGGCTGTGTGAATCGTATGGACGGCAAAGGAATGCCGACCACACGGTTCACACAACCTGCCCACAGCCTCTAAACGGCAGTTTTACACTGTTTCCACACTACGACTACTACTGATTCCCTCTTAATTGATAGATGGATTGCTGAACCTCTCGCTATGTTACTTTAGCGGTTAAACAGGAAATATCACATTGCATGGTGATGGCATCAATAAAACTGACGATAGATTCGTCAAGTTCACGGATGGTGTGGCTTAATTTATTTTTCCGGAAAAGTGGCCTTTTTGGGGTCAAATAAAGTGCAGGATAACACTGTATGTGCGGGCTTTTGAAGAAGGTGAAAGGAACGATTCTGCTGGATGGGAAAAAGCAAACGGCGAAAAAACGGGTGAAGCAAAGCTATCTTGTCATGCAGGAGACAGGCCACCAGCTTTTTTCCGACAGTGTCCGGGAAGAAGTTGTACTGGGAAATCATGACTCATCTGAAAAGAGCTTGCAGAAAATCATGAAAGCGCTGGATATCTCAGACCTTGCCGACCGCCATCCCATGACCTTATCCGGCGGACAGAAGCAGCGGGTGGTCATTGCCTCTGCCTGTGTTTGTGGAAAAAAGATTTTGTATTTTGACGAACCTACATCTGGCCTTGATTTCAGCCACATGATGCAGACCTGCCAACTATTAAAGCAGCTCCGGAAGGAGGACGTCTTTCTCTTTATTATCACCCATGATTACGAATTGATTGCTTCTGTCTGCGACAGTGTGATCCATATCGAGGATGGACGGGTACAGGAACAATATCTTTTGGATGAAGCCGGAATTGTAAAATTGCAGGAATTTTTTTCCTGAAACAGATTACTGCCAGGAACCGCCTAAAAAGCGACTTACGTCGTTTAAAATAATTACAGGCAGTTCCCGGCAGAATAATACGGCGAACTCACTTACATCTTTATTTCTTCTTCTATGCTCTCTGTCACAATCCTTTAAAAACTTCAGGTTTCCGATTTCATGGAAACTTCTCCGTGAGGATGCCGGCATGCGTCTGGATTTTTTTCTCATTATTATGATGCAAATGTCATTTCCTGGTGATAAAAAACGGCCGGAAGTAGCACAGAACCTCCGGCCGAATGCTGCTATTTTTCTATTTTTCAAAATTGAAAGCGCCAAATCCCGGATATACAGCACTATCTCCCAGTTCCTCCTCAATGCGCAGAAGCTGGTTGTATTTTGCCACACGCTCGCTCCTGCTCAGTGCTCCTGTCTTGATCTGGCAGGTGTTTAAAGCAACTGCAAGATCCGCGATTGTGGTGTCCTCTGTCTCTCCAGAACGGTGGGAAGCGATTGCCGTATAGCCCGCCTTGTGAGCCATCTTGATTGCTTCCAGTGTTTCCGATACGGAACCGATCTGGTTTAACTTGATCAGAATGGAATTGCCGCACCCCATACGGATTCCCTTCTGTAGACGCTCTGTGTTGGTCACAAACAGATCGTCGCCGACAAGCTGCACCCTGCCGCCGAGTTCTTTTGTCATGATCTGCCAGCCTTCCCAGTCTTCCTCATCCAGGCCATCCTCGATGGAATAGATCGGATACTTGTCTACCAGCCCTTTCCAGTGCTCTACCAGCTCCGCTGATGTAAATTTCTTCCCGCATTTCGGAAGGATATATTCGCCTTTCGCACTGCCCTTCCACTCACTGGAAGCGGCATCCATTGCAAGCACGAAGTCCCTGCCCGGCTCATATCCGGCTTTCCGGATTGCCTCGATAATATATTGAATCGCTTCTTCGTCGCTGGCCAGGTCCGGGGCAAAGCCGCCCTCATCCCCGACAGATGTCGCCAGTCCTTTCGCTTTCAGAAGGGCAGCCAGCGCATGGAATACTTCTGTACACCATCTTAATCCTTCCCGGAAACTCGGTGCACCCGCCGGCATGATCATAAATTCCTGCACATCCACGGTGTTTGCCGCATGGGCGCCGCCATTTAAAATATTCATCATCGGAACGGGCAGACGATTGCCGCTGATACCGCCAAGGAAGCGATACAGCGGAAGCTCCAGTGCTGTCGCCGCAGCTCTTGCACAGGCAATTGACACCGCAAGGATCGCGTTCGCGCCAAGGTTCGATTTGTCCTTCGTGCCATCCGCGCGGATCATTGCCGCATCAACCGCATAAATATCGCTTGCGTCCATTCCGACAAGCACATCATTGATTGTCCCATTGATATTTGCGACCGCCTTTTCAACACCCTTGCCGCCGAATCTGGATTTGTCGCCATCTCTTAATTCCAGTGCCTCAAACTCGCCCGTTGACGCGCCGCTCGGAGCCGCTCCCCTCGCGACAGTCCCATCTACGAGAGTCACCTCCGCCTCCACGGTTGGATTTCCTCTGGAATCAATGATCTCTCTTCCAATTACTTTTTCAATTTTTAAATAATCCATCTCACTGTCCTCCTTCGGGTTTTCCATGGGTTCCTTCCTCCCTGTCCAGCAGTTACAGGGCAGAAAGGAGTAGCCATGGTTTATTCACGAGTGGTTAGTTTCTTCTAACCTCCTGTATTGTAGCAGATGCTAACAGAAAGTGCAAGAGAAAAATATAAGATTATTTTCTCAAATGCCACATCGCGCAAAATAGGAGGATTTGCATTCCCTCAGGTAATCCATCCCCTTCTCACCCATAAAGGGAAGATGCGAGGCGATCTGCGTGTGTCCGACAAAGGGAGCGTTGACACAGGTGAAATAATTATCCTTCGAAGCGAACCGTTCGGCTTCCTCGCTCCCAAGTATCCAGGTATCGCGCAGCCCGCCAAACAGATCCAGGCGTTCTTTTTCGACCGGATAATAATGCAGACTGTCTGATTCGTCTTCCACAACACCTGTCCGCATATCGACAGCAGCTCTTCGCTCCGGTCCCATGGGTGCTTTTTCAATTGCTTTCAGGCTGTGCGAGCAGATCCTGTGTACTACTGGAATTTCCATTTCTTCCATAGCTCCGGCCAGTCCCAGCACCGTATCATAGTCTCCCTGAATGACCGCTGTGGGATTTTTGCGGCGGATGCTTCCCATCGGACCTCCCATCCCCATAGGACGCATATCCATGATTTTTTCCTGCAGCCGCTCCGTGACTGCCGGGTTTACCGGAACACCGATCATCTCTGAAATCTGATTCAGCCAGCGCAGGGTACCCGCATAGCCGTATGGCGCGCTATAGACATACGGCGTATCAAACTTTTTCTGGAATACCCTGGCTGCTTCAAGAGCTTCATTCCGCAGCACCAGATTCAGAGAGGCTTTTCCTGCCCCACTCAGTTCTTCTACACTGGTCTCAAGCCCCATGATCATCCGGCAGTCCCAGCCAAATGCTTCCTGCATCAGCTGCCGAACCTCCCATACATCTGAACGGATGCGATAGCTTCCAGCGGAAGCCCCAAGAATCTGATATGTATAGCTGATTGCTGCGGCTGCTTCTGTGTTCCCTTTCGTCTGTAGCTTAAATTCTGGTTCGACAGATCTGTCCATTGAAACAGCAGACGACGGTTCCACTTCCTGTCTCATAACTGGTGTCGTCATTTCTTCCGCCAGAAGGCGGTATACTGCCCGCAGGCCGAAAGTATAATCGCCGCGGAAACCGCCATCCGGGAACGCTACGAGTCTGGCGTTTACTTTTTCCTGCATATAATTGCACACCCCGACGATGTCCGTACCGATCACGGCAATCACAGCAGAGGCTACCACAAAAATCACCTGGGGCGCATATGCGGCGTCCAGCTCCAGAATTGCGTTTTCCAACCGGGAAACATCACCCATTACGACGTCATCCTCGCTGATATGCGTCGTGAATAGAGACTCATTCGGACGAAGCCCCACCGATCCATACATACCTCCACCAAAATGTGTGGTCCCTGCCGGACCATATTCCAGCACGATCGCCCCTTTGATCGGGATCAGACTCCACATAATCGCCATCCTGTCGGACGGCTGCGGATAAAACCTGCACAGACTCATAGCTGGCCTCCTTTTCCAGGCATTCTTGCCATCATCTCCCGCGGCATTTTTCCGGACATTCCATCCGGCTTCATACCCAACATCCCCTTTTTTCTCTGACAGGCTGTCAAAAATGCATTTACCACCATCTCGTTCACTTCAAATCCAAGGGTATTGTATGCCTGCATCATCTGTACCGGCACAGTACCGGACTTTATCATCTCCCTGGCGGCGCCTGCTCCCAGATTATAATCCGGTTTCAGCACCGGATAAAGGTACTGCAGCGCTCCGATATTGGCCGCGCGTGTCACATACGGATCCGCATATTGCAAAATATCCTTTCTCCAGACAAGGCCATCTTCATCCAGGTCTGAAATCTGCAGCAGCTGTGCGGTAAGTCCCAGCCGCCTGTGCAGAAAGCTGTGCATTTCATAATTGCATAGCGCGGTGTTACCGCTGATATACCGGCCTCCGGCCAGAAGCGGGCGCGCCTTTTCCGTTCGTTCCTCTGCCGCTTCGTACATCGTCCGGATTTTTCCCGGCATTGGCTGCTCCAGATATTGAAAAAGACTTTGGTAGCAGGCCAGAATCGTCTTTGGTTCGCTAAACCGCTGAAAGTCCACATAAGGGACCCCAAATCGGTCTTTCATTTTTTTCGCCAGCGGCAGTCCGACCGGATGAACCACCAGATTGACCTTTGCCTCCGGAGCGCGCCGAATCTCCTCCACAGAGGTCTTTCCGGGAAGCAGCATACCAATCGGCACATTACATTCCTTCAGAATCCGCGCGGTTTCCGTCCGCCTGAAATCGCCAAGCCGCAGCCCCAGCACATTCACAGAGCCATCGCACTCCTGCGCTTCCATCAGACGGATACATTCACTCATCGTATGTTCAATCCCCGGCAGGTGGTCGTCTGTCTTAAAATTCTCCGCGTGAACCACCAGAATCGGAAATTCATATTCTTCGATCAGATTATCCGCCAGGGAATCCACATCATCTCCAGTCACTTCCGGGACACAGGTAGTCACCAGGAAAACTGCTTTCGGATTGTATTCCTTCGCAAGCTCCGCAAACGCTGCCTCCAGTTTTTTCTGGCAGCCGAACGTCACATCGTGCTGATCCAGCACAATCGACACGATCTGACAGCCGTCCGCCGCCATCCCCGTGCCATCGGTCGCCATTTTTGTGTAATACGCGCATTCGTCCGGCCCCAATACTACCATCACGGAGGAATCAATTTCCTTTATGGTCAGCATCGCGCCCATCAGGGGACAGTGATACCCCGGAAACAGCGCATAAGAGAGCGGAACCACCTGTTTCATCCGCTCCACCTCGCTTAAGTGTTTCAGGCTGCGCAGCATTTCATTTCCATCCAGACCCATATTTTTTCCTTTCTCATACCTCATCCAGCCAGCTGTTCATATGCCAGAAGCGGACGTTTTCTGCCAGGAACACGGAGAAGCTCACAGTCTACATCATAAACCTCCCGCATCATCTTTGCGGTAATCACATCCTCCGGTGCGCCTTCATCGTATTTTTTCCCTTTCTGAATCACAATCACATGATCGCTGATTTCCATGGCCTGTGTCAGGTCATGCAGTACCATGACAATTCCGATTCCGGTCTCCCGGTTCAGCCGTCTGACAAGCTTCATTGTTTCCAGCTGGTGTGCCACGTCCAGGTAGGTCGTCGGCTCATCAAGAAACATGATCTCCGGTTTCTGTGCCAGCACCGTAGCAATCCAGACCCGCTGTGTTTCGCCTCCGGAAATCTCATAGATGGATTTGTCCTTAAACGCCAATGTTCCTGTTTCCCGCATCGCCCATTCTACGACAGCCTCATCCTCTTTGCTTTTCCCGGAAAGCAGCTTCTGGTAGGGCATCCGTCCGTAACTGACCAGCTCCCCGACGCGAAAATCAGACGGTGCGGAGTGGATCTGCGGCAGCACGCCGAGCTGGCGGGCCAGCTCCTTCGGCTTCAGTTCCTGAATGTCACGGCCATCCAGAACCACATTTCCGTGCTGATAGCGGATCAGTCTCGTCAATGCCTTTAGCACCGTAGATTTTCCGGAGCCATTCGGGCCGATAATCGTTGTAATACGATCTCTGGCAATCGTCACATCCATATTTTCTACAATCACATGCTCCCCATAACCAATCTGTAATTCCTTCGCCTCAAGCTCCATTGAAATTCCCCCGCTTTCTGAGCATATACAAAAAGAATGGGCCGCCGAAGACACTCATCATGATTCCCACCGGAATCTCCGTCCCCGGCCAGATACTTCTTCCAATCGTGTCCGCCAGCAAAACCATGAATGCCCCTGTCAGCATGCTGGTAGGCAGCAGGACCTTATAATCGCTCCCGACCAGCATCCGGGCAATGTGCGGTGCCACCAGCCCAACAAAGCCAATCATTCCAACCTCAGAGACCGTTGCCGCCGCCAGGAAAGCAGAGACAGCCGAGAGCGCAATCCGGCTTGCATTGACACGCACGCCAAGATTTTTCGCCATCTCATCGCCAAGCTGGAGGGCATTGGCGTTCCGGATACACAGGAATGCCAGGAACAGGCCAATCCCAGCATAAAGCGCCATCACCCGCACATGCGTCCAGTTCCGTCCGGAGAGACTGCCATTCATAAAAGCAAGCACCCCGGAGAGGTTATCGCTGTTCTGTAGCTGCAAAAAAGAATTGTAACCGCCCAGAACTGCATTTACCGCTACACCGGCAAGGATAATCCGCACCGGGTTAATCCCGTCATTCCAGGCCAGGAGATAAATCAGTACACAGGCAACCGCCGCCCCGATAAAAGCAAAAAGCGGAACCGACAGAGTCATATTCGGAAACAGCAGCAGAATGGTAATCGCCGCTGTCCCGGCGCCCGCGGACACGCCGATGGTTCCCGGATCTGCCAGCGGGTTGCGCATCACCGCCTGCAGGAGCGCACCCGCGCTTGAAAGACTCGCTCCGACCAGAATAGCCAGCAGGGCGCGCGGCAGCCGCAGGCTGTAGATAATCACATAAGCGTTTCCTGCATCCTCATGCCAGAGGGCATACCAGATTTCCGATAAGGAAAAACGGACGCTGCCAATCGCAATACTGATAAAGAACATCAGCACAGTCGCCACAAGCAATATGGTCCATACCATGCCTGTTTTCAACAGCAGATTGCCGCCGGAATTTTTTTTGTATTTTTTCATGGTCTCTCCTAATCACAATCCCGCCACAGCCAATGGGCTGCACTTTCCTGTTATATGTGCAGCCCGTCGTCTTTTCAGCACGATTTTTATATCTGTTCTAAACTGTTATTAAAAATCAAGTCCGTAAAATTCTGCCACAGTATCCATCAGGTCGTTCAGATTGTTCACGATATTGATTCCCGCTGTTGAGCAGAAATCGATCGGAAGATAGAGCACGTTCCCCTCTGCGATCGCATCGATGCTGTACCAGTAGCTTTCATTTTCCGCAAAAGCAGCTTCCATCGCCACCTGATGGTCTTCCGCGCTCTCTGCACCGACACACATCACCACATCCGGGTCATAATCCAGCGCCTCCTCAAAATCCAGCTGCACCATAGAAGAAGACTCATTCTCATAGACATTTGTGAAACCGATCATTTCTGCCATTGTGCCAAGCGTGCCATCCGCTGTCTGGATATAATGAGAATCGCTTCCCGACTGCAAAACCATAACGGTCTTGCCATCCAGTGCTTCTGCTGCCGCAGCAGCGCGTTCTTCCACATCCGCAAAGCTCTGCAGAATTTCTGCTGCCGCAGCCTGGGACTCTTCATCGACAGCAAATGCGTCAATATACACCTGCGTTTCTTCCTTGATCGCCTCATAGGAAACTGTGTGTCCGGAATTGACATAATATACCGCGATTCCAATTTCCTCCAGTGTCGCGCCAACCGTGTCCTTTACCGACGAGGAAACCAGCACCAGATCCGGGTTCAGATTTACCACGCTTTCTGCATCAAAATTATCGCTCATCACCGAAAAAGCCACGGTCTCGGCGTTTTCCGACAGATCTTCCGGCCAGGTTACAACCGAGCTGTTTACCACTCCTACAATATTCACACCCAGTTCATACAGTGCAAGTACCGGAGCCGCAGACAGGCACACCACCCTCTCCGGAACGCTCTCCAGCTCCAGGGCCTCATAGCCCTGCGCCTGCATATCCTCCGTATATTCCAGTACAAAAGAACTGCTTTCCGTCTCTGCTTCTTCCGCAAATGCAGTTCCTGCCATCAGCAGGCTACAGCTCATCGCAGCACTCAGAAGAAGTGCCATTCCTTTTCTCATTGTTTTCATCGCTTTCGTTCCTCCTATTTTCTTACTCTACAGCTGCCCAGCCAGATAGAATGACCCCCCGGTCAGTACCTTCACAGTTACAAATCCTCCTGGCAATCTACTTCGATTGTTTTTTCATTCATACAGCTTGGCAGTTTATTCTTACTTATGTTAGTTATTTCTAATCTATTCTGCTAATAAATGTGTGCTTCACCTCCTCTTCCCGGATAATTCAACAGGCTCTTTGCGCATTTGCAACCTTTGCGCAAACCTGTCTGGAATGGATAGATGCACACACATTTACTGGAACATAATCATTTTTTCAAGATCCGGTTTTTAGTCCCCCTGCTCTCCCTGCGCCATAATCTTGTCCGCAAGCTCACTGTACACAGCCTGCATCCGCGATTCTTCAAGACATTCGAACACCGTACCCCCGCCCCGCTCCGCTTCCTGGATTTCCGGAGAACGCGGAATGTACTGGATCAGGTCTGTCCCAATTTCATTCAGAGCCTCCTGTACGATCTCAACCTCATTCTCAATGTTTCTGGCATTCAGAATGAGTCCCCGAAGCCGGGCGTAACCGCGCTTTCCAAAATTCCGGATCGCGGCAGCGATATTGTTTGCTGCGTAAAGGGCCATCATCTCACCCGAAGACACCACATAGACATCCTTTGCGTAGCCCTCGCGGATCGGCATGGCAAAACCGCCGCAGACAACATCACCCAGGACATCATAAATGACAATATCCGGCTGATAAACTTCGAATGCACGCAGATCCTCCAGCTTCTCAAAGGCGGAAATAATACCGCGTCCGGCACATCCCACTCCCGGGGTAGGACCGCCGGACTCCACACAGAAGATGCCATTGTATCCGGTAAAAACGATATCCTCCAGTGTAAGCTCCTCGCCCTTCTGCTTCAATTGTTCCAGCACCGTAGGGATACGCACGCCTCTCATCAGGTTCTTCGTTGAATCCGACTTTGGATCGCAGCCGATCTGCATCACCCGATACCCTTTGTGGGACAATGCCGCTGACAGATTACAAGTCGTGGTGGATTTCCCAATCCCACCCTTACCGTAAATGGCAATTTTTCGAATCTCACGCTCCTGTTCCATTTTTCAGCCTCCGTGGTTTGATATAACTAACAATTGTTTATTATAGCTTACTTTTTCCTATTGTCAAGTTTTATTTTATAAAGATAACATCACTATTTCTGCCCCTTTCTGGGTTTCAGAGAACAGCTCCCGTTCAACGCATACCGACAGTCGCAGCAGTCATCCCCGTATCCCAGCGTTTTTGTCCGGTGAAATCCATTTTTCATGTAATAAGCAACAATGTAATCAACCGCACAAATTCCCGGCAGCATGCCCTTTGCATCAAACCTCTCCGCATAGGCAATGAATCCGCATTTCCTGATATTGATCATGAATTCATTCTCGTTGATATCCCTATACTCTATTTCCCAGTCAAATGGATGCAGCTTTCCGCTTTTCTGCCGGAGCATGTGCTGCTTCGCTTTTTTCCTGAAACTGTTCAGATAGGTCTTCCCAACCATATGCAGCAGCGGCTTCGGAACAGTCAGCAGCATTTTCTCATTCATATGCCACATAAGCTCATCCGCCTGCTTCTGATCCATTCCCGATTCCATCATCGCCTTGTACCAGGCAACATATGAAGGCGCATAAGCGTAATTGAAGGAAAATACGCTTTCCCCTATATCGGGAGTTTCTTTAAGGACTCTCTTAAACCAGGAATCGGACCTCTTTTTAAATTGTTCATAAAAACTCTTTCCATACATCTGTACAATCATTTTCCTGCTTCTTGTCATCGTCAGGTAATAAATAATCTTCATCATTGTGTCAGCCCCTCCAGCAATTATCCCGAGCTCCGCTCAGAACGCAGGCCTGCCCCATGGCCGAAGGCCATTTTATATGGGCAGGCTCTCCAACCAGCCGCAAATCGTATCAAGAGCCAGCTTTCCATTTCCCACATTGCAATGGTTTTCCGCTTCTTCTTTTTCCGTAAAAAGGCGGAAGGTAAGGCTCCTCACATTCGTAAACATATCAATTTCCCTGCCGATCATGTGGTAGTCGATAAAGTGATCCCTGCTTGCTCCAAGTATCAAAAGATCCTGGGTGACCTTATCCGCGATCGGCTCCAGGCTGTAATCTGCCAGCTTCTTTGCATATCCATATGCGCTGTCCGCTTCATAAGCATACATCCCGTGCTTTAAGCCCCAGTCAATCATTGGCTCCTTTTTGGCTTTCGCATTAAAAATCAGATTGACCAGCCTCTTTGCGTGAAGTCTCATAAGCAAATAAAAAATCTTCCGCAGAGCCGGCGGCTGTCCGCCGATAATCACATCCAAAAAGGACGGGAATACAGACCACGCAACGACTTTAGTGATGCGTTTGTCAAACGCGGCCGCCCTCGGTGCAAGATAGCCGCCTAGCGATACGCCGATGATTGTCACATCGGAGAGATTGAAAAAATCAAGCACCGCTTTCACAGGCTTTTCCCATTCATGTGTAAAATGCATTCCCTGCGTGCGGATCACACCGCCCTGCCCCGGCCCCTCAAACAAATAGACTTCGAAGCCCTTTTCCTGCAAATAAAGAAAAGAAAACAAAAATTCCTCAAAATAACTGTCATTTCCGCCATGAAGGAGCAGCGTTCCTCTGCTTTCCCCTTCCGGCTTCACATGCATAACAGGCAGTTTCACGCCCTCATACGGCACTTCATACCTTCTGATGCGGGGATTTTCTCCTTCGAAATAATCCGCGTAATATTCATTAAAAAGAGCCGTGGCTTTCTCATAGTATTTTTTCTTGTCGGGATCGCCGTCGTACATAAAGAACTCGCTCATACGGTAATAAGCAATGGCGTTCACGATCCGTTCTTCTTCCATCGCCTCGTCTCCGAGCGCGATCAGCTCACGTTTCCAGTCGGCGCTGCTTTTTATTCTCCCGCTGATTTTCTGAATATCCTCCAGGCGCCCGCCGTCCCAATTGATAGTGCGGTTGAGCTGATAATTAAAATTTGCCTCATCATTCAGCTTATACACGCCTTTTTTCAAAGCTATTGGCTGCGAAATATCATATTTTTTCATAGATAAAATGAAAGCCGCGCATTTAAAGTTGCGCTTCGCGCAAGGCGCGGCCTATGTCCATACTCGCAAGCGAGTATGGACAATAAAAGCCTCCTTGTTGATATCGTTTTATCATACAAGGAAGCTCTCCGCTTTCAATTACACGCTAACATGCTATATTTTTTCATACTGCGTTCGCAGCAAGCGCAAAGACTTGTTCCGAATAGTCACATTAGCTTTTCATAAAATCGCTCAGGGAGATTCCGAACATTCTCTTACAGGTCGACGCCAGATGGGACGGGGAGTCGAAACCTGCCATCATTGCCGCATCCGTAATATTCCCCGATTTCAACAAATGAATATAGCTCTTTCTTATTTTTTCCAGTGCCAGATAACGGCGCAGGGCGATCCCCACATTTTCCTTAAACAGATGAGAAAAACGGCTGGCAGAAATTCCAGCTTCCGCCGCCAGTTGGCTTATCGTATCAGCTTCAACACTCTCAACACTTTTGAGAGTCTCAAGAGCATTCTGTATCCGCTCGTCCATGGAAAGAGAGAAATCTTCTATCCCCAGCATATGGGTAAGTTCCTCGTCCACAGCTGGCAGCGAGCGGGCATCAAGCCATACATTTCTTATTTTCTGTACAGTCTCACCATCCAGGACAGCATAGTTCTGTCCCTTCAGATAACGATGGGAAAGTTCATTGGCAAATAAAGAAGTTTTATCGAACAGGCAGATGAGCAGTTCCCCCTTTTCCGCGCAGGCTGTATGCAGAACGTCGGAATCAATGCATACTCCCTCTGCTTCAAATTCATACTGATTCACACTGCACCTGATTTTGTGAGAAACTCCGATTATGATATGCGACAATAGGTGCCTGTGTTTTTCCGGTTCATGGTAAGCCGCATTCAGATACAGCCTGTCGTATTGAAAGAAACATTCTGTCACAGTATTATCCACCTTTTCATCTGCCCTTCTAAAAATCTGATATTGTTAGCCTTATCTAACCATCATTGTAACAGATGTGAGAAGAGAAATCAATGTGATTTTGACTGACTATATTCATGCACACGAATAGCAGCCGCAGGCCATTATACAACTGAAATCCCAATCAAATCCACACCGTCTCATTTTCCAATCATTTCTATGGTATTTTCTTTCTCATTATACTGATATAACTCACAAGGAGATGACCAGTATGTATTTAGTTCCACCCGGGCAAACTTCATACTGCCATAGTATTCTTTTTATCCCAGCATTTTGACGTCAAAAACACTGTAATTTCGGCAGCAGCAAAATTACAATACTTAAGAAAAAATTCCGAAATGAATCGTTCCTCCGATGATAAAATAAAACCATACGCAGGAGGGACAGTCATGAGATACGAACGTCAGGAAGAAATTTCAGATAACAGCACGAACAAAAATGACCAATCTTATAATATTGACAGTGTTTCACCAAATAGTAATCATGATTCGTCGGACGAATTTGACAGGCATGTTTCCTCGCGCAAACCAAAGCCACAATGGAAAATTGCCCGCCAGCGTTCCTTACGGCGAAGAATTACAGCTATCCTCTCCGGAGGTATTGTACTGCTCCTGCTTGTTTTGCTAATCTATAATTTCCGTTTTGGCTCCGTCCAGCCGGTTCCATTACTTAATGAAGACTGGGTAACTGTTTCGCTGCTCCCGGAAAACCAGTATTCCCGGCCTGGAATTAAGATAGAACAGATCAATGCAGTTGTCGTACATTATGTTGGGAATCCCGGAACAACAGCTGAAGAGAATAGAAGCTATTTCGCAGGGCTTGCGACATCTGGCGCTACTTACGCAAGCAGCCATTTCATCATCGGGCTTGACGGCGAAATTCTTCAATGTGTACCTATGGATGAAGTTGCTTACTGTTCGAATAACCGAAACTATGACACGATTTCCATAGAATGCTGTCATCCAGACGAAGACGGTGCTTTTACTTCCGAAACATATTCTTCTCTGATACGCCTGCTTCGTACTCTCTGCCAGATGTATCATTTGACAGAAGAAGATATCCTCCGCCATTACGATGTGAGTGGAAAATCCTGCCCATTATATTACGTTGAACACGAGGATGCATGGGAGCAACTAAAAACAAATGTATTCAGTGATAAGTTTCCGTGGGCAGCTATATGAGATCATCCGCATTGACACGTTCGAGAGGTACAAGGCTGACCTGACACTGTACTGCAGGCGGAAAGAATAGGTACAACAAGAAGGCGTATAGCGTACATTTTATCATGTATATCCAGCCTGCTCTTTGCTGGCGCTGGGCTGCTGTTGTTTTCATAAAATTTATGGAGGTAAGGAACAAATGAAGAAAATACTTGCAGGTGGTTTTCTAACCTTAACAGGGAGTATATGGGCTTTGGCATTCTACCATACACCGCTCCCCAGTTAAAGCAGATTTTAAAATTCTTTCAGTGTGAAACCCACTTCCTACAGCCCGTCAATCTCGACTGTAATACCTTTTATTCGACTTGTCGCCACAATCCTCACCTTCGTTTCTGGCATCAAAAAAGAGCCGATTGCTCGACTCCTTGGAAAAGAAAAGGCACCGCTGTAACGATGCCTTGTAAGTTTTGTAATACATTTATAATTTATATCTGGTGATTTTGTTCCAGTTCTCTGGAAATCCCATTTTTTTCAGCAATTCGGTTTGAGTTATTCCTTGTTGTTTTTTGGAATGATTATCTATCAGGCGTGTCAGCCTTCGCTTTAACTCACGAAAATCTTCTCTCGGCAATAAATACCTTAAGGTAATCATGACTGCAAACAGGTCATGTTTTCCATAAATATACTGATTGCCATTTTTAGGGATCTGTAGCTTATTATGTATAGGAAAATCTGGGATACTTTCCACATTCCTATAGGAAAACAGACGTTCTCCATGGGCGCAGACATTGCGAAAGCGAACAAGATATCGCAAAAGCTGTTTTAACTGGCTTTCATTGATTCCTTGAAACTCACTGCTAATCTTGAACTGTATGTCCTGTGGAAGTACCGAATACATGACTGAAATATTGCCAAAAGTTAATGCATTCTTTAAAATCCAGAGTGGGACATTCCCATGGACAGTCCGTGCGTGATTGATATAATGATAATCCGTATTATGCGTGACATACTTTGCCAACACATGATCAACCAGCTTATCAATGTCTGCTTTGTTTCTCCTGCCGGAATAATTATAATCTAATACTTCCCACACCTGAAATGGCATGTAGCCCTTTATTTTCAACGGTTCGAT
>JAJPXU010000084.1 GCA_021205305.1 Lachnospiraceae bacterium | reverse complement strand
CAGGTAAACCTGCACAGTCTGTCTTTTCATTTCGATGCTGTTCTGAACTGTTACACATATTCTACATTACCGGAAGCAGGTATATCTCTTTCCATTATAATAGGAAGAGATGAAAACCAAAGATTCTCTTCGGGTTCCATCCGGGACAGGAAAACACAAAGACTGATACAAGAAAAGAATATCACAAGAAACGGATTGTACTGAAAAAAATACAATATTTTCGCGAAAAATGGAAAGTTTCGAAAAGAAACACCTTGAAATAGTCTGGGATTTTCTGTATAATGACACCTGTTGTGACCTTGATAGCGTAGAAGCGTGAGGTTGCTGCGGTGTGCGCCGCAGGTTTTCCGTGGAGCGAATGTCAAGTTTATAAAACTGGCGACAAGTCACTGTACAAAATTTTAATGGTTCCGATTTATGGATCGGGCACCGTGCGGGCGCATGACACGCACGGGTGAGTGTACAGTCACCGCTTGTCGTACTGAAGTACGTCGTGTATCTGAATAACAGATGTGCGGCGCAGACCACGTCCGCGCGAGAGCGCAAATCCTACTGACGTGGTTCTCCATAAAAGTGCGAATAAGGAGGCGACTTTTTTTATGGCAACTCAGGTAATGAGAATCACACTGAAAGCGTATGACCATCAGCTGGTGGATGCATCCGCAAAGAAGATCATCGACACTGTAAAAAAGAATGGAGCACAGGTGAGCGGACCGGTGCCGCTTCCGACGAAGAAAGAGGTAGTGACCATCCTTCGTGCGGTACACAAGTACAAAGACTCCAGAGAGCAGTTCGAGCAGAGAACGCACAAGAGACTGATTGATATCATCGCACCGACCCAGAAGACAGTAGATGCGCTGTCCAGACTGGAAATGCCGGCGGGTGTTTACATTGATATCAAGATGAAGCAGAAATAATTCTGCTGTGAGAATGAGGCAAATCCTATTCAGGTTGAGATAGAACACTCCATGGACTAGGATGATTGTGTTGTGACGTTCACACCGCCGGTCACAGGCCCGTTCGCTTCGCGAACTATCCGCTGCTTCGCAGCTGCTGCCTGCGACTGATGGGGCGTCCGCCCCATCCCAAAATGAATATACAGCCCTTAGCGGATAAATCCGCACGGTCTGTCTCTTCATTTTGCTGCTGTTGTGAACTGGTTTCACACAATCCGCTGTAGAAAAACAGGAGGTAAAGGAATGAAGAAAGCAATCTTAGCAACCAAAGTCGGAATGACACAGATTTTCGACGAGAACGGACTTTTGATTCCGGTGACGGTTCTTCAGGCCGGACCGTGCGTGGTTACGCAGGTTAAGACGGTAGCGAAGGACGGTTACAGCGCAGTTCAGGTTGGCTTTGTAGACAAGAGAGAAAAGCTTGTCAATAAGCCGCAGAAGGGCGCGTTTGACAAGGCGGGCGTTTCTTATAAGAGATACGTCAGAGAGTTCCGGTTAGATGACGCCGAGAACTATGAAGTGAAGCAGGAGATTAAGGCTGACGTGTTCGCGGCAGGCGAGAAGGTTGACGCGACCGCTATTTCCAAGGGCAAAGGCTTCCAGGGCGCGATCAAGAGACATGGACAGCACAGAGGACCGATGGCTCATGGTTCCAAATACCATCGTCATGCGGGTTCCAATGGTTCTTCCTCTGATCCAAGCCGTGTATTCAAGGGCAAAGCAATGCCGGGACGCATGGGCGGCGAGCAGGTTACCGTTCAGAACCTTGAGATCGTTCGCGTAGATGCAGAAGAGAATCTGATTCTGGTAAAGGGCGCTGTTCCCGGACCAAAGAAAGCACTTGTTACTTTGAAGAATACCGTAAAGTCCGGTAAATAAGCCTATTGACAGGAAAGGAGGAGAACACAGATGGCAAACGTATCTGTTTATAATATGGAAGGCAAAGAAGTAGGCCAGATGGAACTGAACGACGCCGTGTTTGGTGTGGAAGTCAACGAACATCTGGTACATCTCGCGGTTGTGAGCCAGCTGGCGGCAAAGCGTCAGGGCACGCAGAAAGCGAAGACCCGTTCTGAGGTTTCCGGCGGCGGAAAGAAACCGTGGAGACAGAAGGGCACCGGCCACGCAAGACAGGGTTCAATCCGCGCTCCGCAGTGGAAAGGCGGCGGCGTAGTATTTGCACCGGTTCCGAGAGATTATACATTCAAGATGAACAAGAAAGAAAAGAGACTGGCTCTGAAGTCCGCACTGACCACCAGAGTACAGGAGAATAAGCTGATTGTCATTGATGAGCTGAAGCTTTCTGAGATTAAGACGAAGAACATGAAAGCGGTTCTGGATGCAGTAAAAGTAAGCCAGGCGCTGCTGGTACTGGATGAGAATGATGCAAATGTGGTTCTTTCTGCGAGAAATCTTCCGGATGTAAAGACCGCTATGATTAACACAATTAATGTGTATGATATTCTGAAATACAATACCGTTGTGGCCACGAAAGCGGCTGTGGAGAAGATCGAGGAGGTGTACGCGTAATGGCTGATATTAAGTATTATGACGTGATCTTAAAACCAGTGATCACAGAGAAGAGCATGAACGCGATGTCAGAGAAAAAGTATACGTTCCTGGTACATCCGGATGTGACAAAGTCTCAGGTAAAAGAAGCGGTAGAGAAAATGTTTGACGGTGCGAAAGTAAAGCAGGTCAACACCATGAACCAGGTTGGAAAGCCGAAACGCCGCGGTATGACATATGGCAAGACCGCAAAGACAAAGAAAGCGGTCGTCACACTGACTGAGGACAGCAAGGACATCGAGATCTTTGAGGGTCTGTAAAAAGTCCTTTGATAACGCGGGAGCGAAACAGACTCCGCTCTGCGGAGGAAAGACACGCTCCGATGCGTTGTACCCTATCTGCAAAGAGAGCCTCGCCAGCGCCGCCCAAACGCGAAGCGTTTTCCAGAATGCGGCGCGATCTGCCGCCGAGAGGAACGAGGCGGCGTTTCAAGATTCAAGTTTGCGCGAAGCGCAAAGGCTCGGCCTACGCCACAAATCCCTGGCGGGATTTATGACGAGAAGCAGGATAATAGACGCATACAGCCGTATAAGGAACTGTTAAGGCATTATGGCGGCTGATGTGTAAGGAACGGTACAAAGCCGTCCCTTACTAAGAAAGGAGAAACATTATGGGAATCAAAACCTATAAACCATATACGCCTTCCAGAAGGCATATGACCGGTTCTGATTTTTCAGAGATCACCAAGACGACTCCGGAGAAGTCTCTGACCGTATCTCTTAAAAAGAATGCAGGCCGGAACAATCAGGGTAAGATTACTGTCAGACATCATGGCGGCGGTAACAGAAGAAAATACAGACTGGTAGATTTTAAGAGAAATAAAGATGGAATTCCGGCAAAGGTCCTCGGTATTGAGTACGATCCGAACCGTTCCGCGAACATCGCTCTGATTTGCTATGCAGACGGACAGAAGTCCTACGTTCTCGCTCCGGCAGGTATGCAGGTGGGCTGGACAGTTATGAACGGACCGGAAGCTGAAGTACGTGTGGGCAATTGCCTGCCGCTTTCCATGATTCCTGTTGGTACAATGGTACACAATATAGAGCTTTATCCGGGACATGGCGGACAGCTGGTTCGCTCTGCAGGTAATGGCGCTCAGCTGATGGCGAAGGAAGGCAAATATGCGACCTTAAGACTGCCGTCCGGTGAGATGAGAATGGTTCCGGCGGACTGCCGCGCAACGGTTGGTATCGTGGGAAATGGCGAGCACAACCTGATCAATATCGGCAAAGCCGGCAGAAAGCGCCACATGGGTATTCGCCCGACCGTCCGTGGTTCTGTTATGAACCCGAATGACCACCCGCACGGCGGTGGCGAGGGCAGAGCTCCGGTAGGACGTCCGGGTCCGAGCACTCCGTGGGGCAAGCCTGCTCAGGGTCTGAAGACCAGAAAGCAGAAGAAAGCTTCCAATAAGCTGATCGTGAGAAGAAGAGACGGCAAGGCAGTCTAAGATGCATACAACCGCGAAAAGGGTTCCTGACAGAAAAGGTCGTCCGGAAGCCCGCGGTTGAAGCAGAATAAACGACAAAAGTTCGTTTATGACGTAGATAGGAAAAATATGAGGAGGTAAACAATGGCTCGTTCACTGAAAAAAGGACCGTTTGCTGATGAGAGTCTGCTGAAGAAAATAGATGCGCTGAACGCTTCGGGGAGCAAGCAGGTGATCAAGACCTGGTCACGTCGTTCCACGATCTTCCCGCAGATGGTTGGGCATACCATCGCAGTCCATGACGGAAGAAAGCATGTTCCGGTGTATATCACAGAGGATATGGTTGGACATAAGCTTGGCGAGTTTGTGGTGACGCGGACTTACAGAGGACACGGTAAAGACGAGAAGAAGTCCCGTGCGCGCTAGGTTAAAAGAGATCGGAACATTCTTAAGTTCTCGATTTGCTCCGCAAATCAGAACATTATTTGAAAGGAGATAAATCCAATGGCAAAAGGACATAGATCCCAGATCAAGAGAGAGAGAAATGCCGAGAAGGATACGAGACCGTCAGCAAAGGTTTCCTATGCGCGTGTTTCTACCCGCAAGGCTTGCTACGTTTTGGATGCCATCCGGGGAAAAGATGTTCAGAGCGCGCTCGGCATTCTGACATACAATCCAAGATACGCATCAGAAGTTATTTTGAAGCTGCTTAAGTCCGCGATTGCGAACGCGGAAAACAATAATGGCCTGAGCGCTTCGAACCTGTATATTGAGGAGTGTTACGCGAATAAGGGTCCGACAATGAAGAGAATCAGACCGAGAGCACAGGGCAGAGCATACCGCATCGAGAAGCGTATGAGCCACATCACAATCGTGCTGAATGAGAAGTAAGGAGGACTGGCATGGGACAGAAAGTTAATCCGCATGGTCTTAGAGTTGGTATCATCAAAGACTGGGATTCCAAATGGTATGCAGAGGGTGATTTCGCTGATTGCCTCGTAGAGGATCACGAGATCCGTAAATATCTGAAGAAGAGATTATACAGCGCAGGTGTTTCTACGATTGAGATCGAAAGAGCGTCTGACAGGGTGAAGGTGATCATCCATACGGCGAAGCCAGGCGTTGTGATCGGCAAGGGTGGCGCTGAGATCGAAAAGCTCAGAGCAGACCTCCAGAAGAAGATTTCAAAGAAGCTGATTGTAGATGTAAAAGAGATCAAGAGACCGGATAAGGATGCGCAGCTTGTAGCTGAGAATATCGCTGCACAGCTGGAGAATCGTGTTTCCTTCCGCCGTGCGATGAAGTCTGCGATGAGCAGAACGATGAAGTCCGGCGCACTGGGAATCAAGACAGCGGCTTCCGGACGTCTGGGCGGTGCGGATATGGCGCGCTCCGAGTTCTACAGCGATGGTACGATTCCGCTTCAGACACTGAGAGCAGATATTGACTATGGATTCGCCGAGGCAAACACCACATACGGCAAAGTTGGCGTAAAGGTATGGATCTACAAGGGCGAAATACTTCCATCTAAAAAAGAAGGGAGCGATAAATAATGTTAATGCCGAAAAGAACAAAACATCGTAAAGACTTCCGCGGCTCCATGAAAGGCAAAGCTTTAAGGGGCAACACGATCACTTACGGTGAATATGGCCTTGTGGCGACTGAACCGTGCTGGATCAAGTCCAATCAGATCGAGGCAGCCCGTGTGGCAATGACCCGTTACATCAAGCGTGGCGGTAAAGTATGGATCAAGATTTTCCCGGATAAGCCGGTAACCGCGAAGCCGGCTGAGACCCGAATGGGTTCTGGTAAAGGTACCACGGAGTATTGGGTGGCAGTCGTGAAGCCGGGCCGTGTGATGTTTGAGCTGGCCGGAGTACCGGACGATGTTGCCCGTGAGGCGCTGCGTCTCGCTATGCACAAATTACCCTGCAAATGTAAAATCGTTTCTCGTGCAGACTTAGAAGGCGGTGATAACAGTGAAGAGTAAGAAGTATGTAGATGGTTTGAAGAATAAATCCGCAGCGGAATTACAGGAAGAATTGGTAGCTGCTAAGAAGGAACTCTTTAATCTGAGATTCCAGAACGCGACGAATCAGTTGGATAACACGGGCAGAATCAAAGAGGTTCGCAAGAACATCGCAAGAATCCAGACTGTTATCACAGAAAAGGCGAATGCGTGATTTTAAGTGATTCCGGGAGAAGAAAGGAGAATTTCCGTGGAAAGAAATCTTAGAAAAACCCGTACGGGTAAGGTTGTCAGCGATAAAATGGATAAAACGATCGTTGTGGCTGTAGAGGATCACGTAATGCATCCGCTCTACAACAAGATTGTAAAAAAGACATATAAGCTGAAAGCGCACGATGAGAACAATGAATGCAACATCGGCGATACAGTAAAGGTAATGGAGACAAGACCTCTGTCTAAGGATAAGAGATGGAGACTTGTAGAAATCGTTGAGAAGGTTAAATAACAGAGGGGGTATATCGGCATGATTCAGCAGGAAACCAGACTCAGAGTAGCAGATAATACCGGTGCGAAGGAAATCCTCTGCATCCGTGTTATGGGCGGTTCCACCAGAAGATATGCGTCAGTTGGCGATACGATCATTGCTACGGTCAAAGATGCAACGCCAGGCGGCGTTGTCAAAAAAGGCGACGTGGTAAAGGCTGTTGTGGTTCGGACCGTAAAGAGCATCCGCCGCAAGGATGGCTCCTATATCAGATTTGACGAGAATGCGGCAGTCATCATCAAGGATGACCTCACTCCGCGCGGAACCCGTATTTTTGGGCCGGTAGCGCGTGAGCTTCGTGACAAGAAGTTTATGAAGATCGTCTCTCTGGCACCGGAAGTATTATAAGGAGGACCGGAACATGAATAAGATTAAAACGGGCGATCAGGTAAGAATAATCGCCGGCAAGGATAAGGGCAAAGAAGGTAAGGTTCTGGCAGTAAAGGATGGCAAAGTCCTTGTTGAAGGCGCGAATATGGTGACGAAGCATGCGAAGCCGTCAGCGGCAAATCAGCAGGGCGGCATCATGCAGAAAGAAGCTTTCCTCGATGCGTCGAACGTGATGTACCTCCATAAGGGTCAGGCAACCAGAATCGGTTTTAAGATCGATGGAGACAAGAAGGTCCGCGTAGCAAAGGCTACCGGAGACGTCATTGATTAATTGAGAGAGGAGGGTGCACAAGTTGAGCAGACTGAAAGAGACTTATCAGAATGAGATCGTAGATGCTATGATCAAAAAATTTGGATATAAGAATATCATGGAAGTCCCGAAGCTTGAGAAAGTGGTAGTCAACATGGGTGTCGGCGAAGCGAAAGAGAACGCAAAGGCTCTTGATTCCGCTGTCAGCGATATGGAGATTATCACCGGCCAGAAGGCTGTGAAGACGAAAGCAAAGAATTCCGTGGCAAACTTCAAAATCAGAGAGGGTATGGCAATCGGCTGCAAGACAACACTTCGCGGTGAGAAGATGTATGATTTTGTAGACCGCCTGATCAACCTCGCACTGCCGCGTGTCCGTGACTTCAGAGGTGTAAATCCGAACGCATTTGACGGCAGAGGAAACTATGCACTGGGTATTAAGGAGCAGCTCATTTTCCCGGAGATCGAGTATGACAAGATCGACAAGGTACGCGGCATGGATGTCATTTTCGTGACTACCGCGAAGACTGATGAGGAAGCGAGAGAATTGCTGAGACTGTTCAATATGCCGTTTATGAAGTAGGAGGGGAAGTTCCATGGCAAAGACTTCAATGAAAATCAAACAGCAGCGCGCACCGAAGTTTTCTACGAGAGCGTATACACGCTGCAGAATCTGCGGACGTCCGCACTCTGTACTGAGAAAATACGGCATCTGCCGTGTCTGCTTCCGTGAGCTGGCTTACAAGGGCCAGATTCCGGGTGTGAAGAAGGCAAGCTGGTAAATCATAAAAGAGAGCCACCGCACAATGACGGTGGCCTGCGTCGCAAAACCCTGGCGGGTTTTACGACATAACATGTAAAGTCTGAAGAATGAGGAGGAAACTTACATGACAGTAACAGATCCGATTGCGGATATGCTCACAAGAATCCGCAACGCAAATACAGCAAAGCATGACACAGTAGATGTGCCGGCGTCCAAGATTAAGATTGCGATCGCGGATATCCTCGTAGATGAGGGATATATCAAGAAATATGATCTGAAAGAAGACGGAGTAGTCAAGACCATTCATATCACGCTGAAGTATGGCGCAGATAAGAATGAGAAGGTCATCACAGGGCTTAAGAGAATCTCCAAGCCGGGTCTTCGTGTATACGCGGGCAAGGATGAGCTTCCGAGAGTCCTTGGCGGACTGGGAATCGCAATCCTGTCTACAAACCAGGGAGTAATCACAGACAAGCAGGCAAGAAAGCTGCAGGTAGGCGGCGAAGTGCTCGCGTTTGTGTGGTAATTAATATTTACTGAAAACAGAGGGGGCGCATAGTCCCTTCCGAAAATCTAAGTAAGGAGGAAAATGGCATGTCACGAATCGGCAGAATGCCAGTTGCGATCCCGGCAGGAGTTACTGTTACGGTCGCGGAAGGAAATGAAGTTACGGTCAAAGGACCGAAAGGAACACTCGTACGGGTGCTTCCGAAGGAAATGGATATTAAAGTGGAAGATGGTCATGTGATTGTCTCCAGACCGAATGATCTGAAAAAGATGAAATCTCTCCACGGACTTACCAGAACCCTGATCCACAATATGGTGATCGGTGTCAGTGAAGGCTATGCCAAGACTCTGGAGATCAACGGTGTTGGTTACAGAGCGGCGAAATCAGGCAAGAAGCTGACCCTTACGCTTGGCTATTCCCATCCGGTCGATATGGAAGATCCGGAAGGCATCGAGACCAAGGTAGATGGCAATAAGATCATTGTATCCGGTATCAGCAAAGAAAAAGTCGGCCAGTATGCGGCAGAAATCCGGGAAAAGAGAAAACCGGAGCCGTATAAGGGTAAAGGTATCAAGTATGCGGATGAGGTTATCAGACGCAAAGTTGGTAAGACTGGTAAAAAATAAGTGAGGAGAGTGCGAAAATGGTTAGTAAGAAATCAAGAACTGAAGTTCGTTTGAATAAACACAAAAGAATTCGCAATCGTTTCAGCGGCACCGCTGAAAGACCGCGTCTTGCCGTATTCCGCAGCAACAATCATATGTATGCTCAGATTATTGATGACACGGTAGGAAATACTCTTGTGTCTGCCAGCACCCTTCAGAAAGAAGTAAAAGCAGAGCTTGAGAAGACGAATGACGTAGCAGCCGCAGCATACCTTGGCAAGGTAATCGCCGAGAGAGCTCTTGAAAAGGGCATCAAGGAAGTGGTTTTTGACAGAGGCGGTTTTGTCTATCAGGGTAAGGTAAAGGCACTGGCTGAGGCGGCAAGAGAAGCCGGGCTGGAATTCTAAGAGGAGGAAAAACACATGAAACGTGAGATCATTGACCCGAAGCAGTTCGGAGAAGAACTGACTGATAAGGTAGTGGCTATTAAGCGTGTATCCAAGACAGTAAAGGGTGGACGCACCATGCGTTTTACCGCTCTTGTAGTAGTCGGGGACGGCAATGGCCATGTAGGTGCCGGACTTGGCAAGGCAGTAGAAATTCCGGAAGCCATCCGCAAAGGCAAAGAGGACGCCATGAAGAAAATGATGTCCATCCCGCTTAGCGCAGAAGCAAGCGTACCATATGATATGACTGGAAAATTCGGCGGTGCAAGCGTTCTTCTGAAGAGAGCTCCGGAAGGTACCGGTATCATCGCCGGCGGTCCGGTCCGCAGCGTCCTGGAGATCGCGGGTGTGAAGAATATCCGTACAAAGTCACTTGGTTCGAACAACAAGCAGAATGTTGTCCTGGCCACACTGGAAGCACTGAAGCAGATGAAGTCCCCGGAAGAGGTAGCAAGACTCCGTGGTAAGTCTGTAGAAGAGATTCTCGGTTGAGGGGAGGAAGCACAATGGCAGACAAGGTAAAGGTTACATTGGTAAAATCACCGATCGGCGCAATTCCGAAGCACCGCGCAACGGTAAAGGCTCTTGGCCTTACGAAGATGCACAAGACGGTAGAGCTTCCGAACAATGACGCTACAAAAGGTATGGTCAGACAGGTTGCTCATCTGGTTAAAGTAGAAGAGGCGTAACTATTCAGGACAGTACTTCGCACTTGCTGCGAAGTACGTATGAAAACGTATATTATATGGGGAAAAGCCCCATCGCGAAGCGATTTTAAATGGGATTTTCCCTCGTAACTGTGAAGGTACTGAACAGTTACGAAGAGGCATAAGGAGGTATAGCTATGGATTTATCAAATCTGAGTCCGGCTGAAGGAAGCGTGCACAGCAATAATTTCAGACGTGGACGCGGACATGGATCCGGAAATGGAAAGACGGCCGGCAAGGGTCATAAAGGCCAGAAAGCACGTTCCGGAGCTCCGAGAATCGGCTTCGAGGGTGGCCAGATGCCGCTGTACAGACGTCTCCCGAAGAGAGGATTCACAAACAGAAATACTCTTGACATCGAGGCGATTAACATCAGTGAACTTGAGCGGTTTGAAGACGGGACAGTCGTTACGATCGACACTCTGCTTGAGAATGGAATTATTAAGAGTCCGAAAGATGGCGTGAAAGTACTTGGCAACGGCACTTTGACCAAAAAGCTGACCGTACAGGTAAACGCATTCAGTGAGGGCGCAAAAACGAAGATCGAGGAGCTCGGTGGAAAAGCAGAGGTGATCTAATATGTTAGAGACACTCAAAAACATGTTCCGGATCAAAGATATCCGAAAGAAGCTGTTCTACACCTTTCTCATGATAGTTGTGATCCGTTTCGGGTCACAGCTGCCTGTGCCGGGCGTAGACAGGGATTATTTCTCGTCATGGTTTTCAGCTTACTCCAATGACGCGTTTAACTTCTTTTCGGCATTTACGGGTGGTTCGTTCGAAAATATGTCTATTTTCGCTCTGAGCATTACTCCGTACATTACATCTTCCATTATCATCCAGCTTTTGACCATTGCTATTCCGGCTCTGGAAGAAATGCACAGAGATGGCGAGGATGGCAGAAAGAAGATTACCGCTATCACGCGCTATACGACGGTCGGCCTTGCTCTGATCGAAAGTATCGCGATGACCATTGGCTTTGGCAGAAGTGGTCTGCTTGAGGAATATAATGCTCTGAACTGCATCGTAGTGATTGTGGCACTGGTGGCCGGCAGTACGCTGTTGATGTGGATTGGTGAGCGCATCACAGAAAATGGTGTTGGCAACGGCATTTCCATCGTCCTGATGGTCAATATTCTTTCCAGCGTTCCTTCCGATTTTGTCAGTCTGTTTGAATTGTTTATCGCAGGAAAGACGATCGCGAGAGGAGCACTTGCAGCGGTAATTATTCTGGCGGTTGTGCTTTTGACTGTCGTTCTGGTTATTTTCCTGAACGATGGAGAGAGAAGAATCCCGGTACAGTATGCAAAGAAGATGCAGGGAAGAAAAATGGTGGGCGGTCAGTCCACACACATTCCGCTGAAGGTGAATACGGCCGGCGTTATCCCGGTTATCTTCGCGTCATCCCTGATGTCAATTCCTTCCATGATCGTTTCCTTTGCGGGAATCACGACAACGGGTGTGGCATCGACGATTATCAGTATGCTGAGCCAGAGTAACTGGTTTAACCCTAGCCATCCGGAGTATTCCGTTGGCCTGATCCTGTACATTGTCCTGATTGTGTTTTTCGCATATTTTTATACTTCTATCACCTTCAACCCGATTGAAGTGGCGGACAATATGAAGAAACAGGGTGGTTTCATTCCGGGCATCCGTCCCGGAAAGCCGACGGTAGAATATCTGGACAAAGTGCTTGGAAATCTGATTTTTATCGGCGCAGCCGGACTGATTATTGTTGTTCTTGTTCCGATTTTCTTTAACGGAGTGTTCAGCGCGTCAGTTTCTTTCGGCGGTACCTCGATCATCATTATAGTTGGTGTTATACTTGAGACGATCAAGCAGATCGAGTCGCAGATGGTGGTTCGCAACTACAGGGGATTCCTCTCTGAGTAATCTCAGCATGTTCTTTGCGGGCATCTGAGGGCTTGGCTGTAGGAAAAAAGAAAGTGTACTCCATAATTTCATCCCGGGCATTGTTTCCGGATGGGATGGGGGTACACTAAACTGGGTTTAGGGGAAAACGACATACGCCGTTACCTTTATATTTGGAAAAGAGGTATCAGAATGAAGATTGTCATGCTGGGAGCACCAGGAGCCGGAAAAGGTACGCAGGCCAAAATGATTGCGGCAAAATATCAGGTACCGCATGTCTCTTCGGGAGATATTTTCCGGGCAAATATCAAGAATGGTACAGAGCTTGGGAAAAAGGCGAAAGAATATATGGATCAGGGACTGCTGGTTCCGGATGAACTGACGGTTGATCTTGTGATTGATCGGCTGTCATGGGAAGACTGCAAGAATGGATATATACTGGATGGTTTCCCACGTACCATTCCGCAGGCAAAGACACTGGATGCGGCGCTTGAAAAAATTGGAGAACATCTGGATTACGCGATTGATGTAGACGTACCAGATGAGAATATTGTTACCAGAATGTCCGGCCGAAGAGCATGTGTCGGCTGCGGCGCAACGTATCACATCGTATATAATCCGTCGAAAAAGGGAGAAAACTGCGAAGTGTGCGGCGAACAGCTGATACTGCGCGATGATGATAAGCCGGAAACGGTACAGAAGAGATTAAGCGTTTATCATGAACAGACGCAGCCTCTCATTGATTATTATGCAGGACAGGGAATTTTGAAGTCTGTTGATGGTACGCAGGATATGAATGATGTTTTTGCCGCAATTGCAGCGATCCTGGAGGCGTAAAATGGCGGTTACAATCAAATCCGAACATGAAATTGAGCTGATGAGAGAAGCCGGAAGGATTCTGAACATCGTGCATCAGGAACTGGCTGCGGCGATTCGCCCCGGCGTATCGACTTACGAGTTGGATAAGATCGGTGAGCGAGTCATTCGCAGCTATGGCTGTATACCGAATTTTTTAAACTACAATGGATTCCCGGCGTCCTTTTGCATTTCGATTAATGAAGAAGTGGTTCATGGAATTCCTCATAAAGGCAGAATTTTACATGAAGGCGATATCGTAAGCGTAGATGCAGGGCTGATTTACAAAGGGATGCATTCAGACGCAGCGCGGACCTACGGAGTAGGGCAGATCAGTCCGGAGGCGCAGAAGCTGATGGATGTGACGAAAGAGTGCTTTTTCAAAGGCATCGCCTTTGCGAAAGAAGGGCACCGGCTCCATGAAATCTCAGCGGCGATTGGTGATTACGCGGAATCTTTTGGCTATGGGGTAGTTCGTGACCTTGTCGGCCATGGGATTGGCCATGCGCTCCATGAGGATCCGCAGATTCCGAATTTCCGTCAGAAAAGCAAAGGAATTCGTCTGATGAAGGGCATGACCCTGGCAATCGAACCGATGATCGTAATGGGACGGCCGGACGTGGAATGGCTTGACGATGACTGGACAGTTGTGACGGAAGACGGTGGACTTGCGGCACACTATGAAAATACAATTCTGATTACAGATGGTGAGCCGGAAATCCTGTCGCTGACGGTTTAAAGCGGCTTAGGAAACCAGCCGGATTTTGCTGTTGTCTGGGTTGTTCTACAGTTACCTGTTTAGGGACGGGCTCGGGACAAGATCGAGGCAGGGAGGTTGTAAGACATGAAAACGTGGACATCGGGGATGCTTGCGGTTTCCCTGGCCGGGCATGACAAAGGCACCCTGTATGTAGTGCTCAAAGAGAAATCCGGGAGTGCGCCTGGTCAGGAAGAAAGTGCATCGTCTGTGAAAGAGCGGGATTTCGATGCATACGTACTTCTGGCGGATGGAAAACGCCGAACCTTGGATCATCCCAAAAGAAAAAAAGCAAAACATATTCAGGTGATCACGCACATTCCAGAGCAGATCAGCCCTCTGATGCGGGAGATCACACTGGACGCGCATGTGCGTAAAATACTGAAAGAATACAGAGGGTATCAGATGGAATCCATCTCCGGAAATGCACTCTGATCCCGTTTTGAGACAAAACTGTGGACGACACAATAGGCGCGCCGGAAGCGGGGTTGGACCGTTTCCTTTTCATTAGGACATTTTGGAGGTATATATGTCAAAGGCAGATGTCATTGAAGTAGAAGGAAAAGTGATTGAGAAGCTCCCAAATGCTATGTTCCGGGTAGAGCTGGAGAATAAGCATGTGGTGCTTGCCCATATCAGCGGGAAATTGCGGATGAATTTTATTCGGATTCTTCCGGGAGATAAGGTGACCATTGAGTTGTCGCCCTACGATCTGACAAAGGGAAGAATTATCTGGAGAGATAAATAATCGCTTTACGCTCATATCGTTTTGAAACAGTGAGAAAACATTTCCTGTCGCCGGTTTTTCGGGAGAAAGGAGATGTTTTTTTTCAAAAAATACTTGCAATTCATTTGCCTGCATGATATACTAGGAGAGCTTTTGTGAAGGCACTTTCTATTTCTGTGCCTTTTTATGCCCAAAAGCAGAACCAGAGAGGGAAAGGAGGATTAACCATGAAGGTTCGATCATCAGTGAAGCCCATCTGTGAAAAGTGTAAGGTGATTAAGAGAAAAGGCAGAATTATGATTATCTGCGAGAATCCGAAGCACAAGCAAAGACAGGGGTAACACGCACAACAGGCGGAACCGGCAGCATGGTGATGTCAAGCCAATGATAAGCTGTCGAAGAACAATATAACGATGGAATAAACGAGTACCCGCGAAGTTCGCTTTTCCGATTTTCCGGAATAGACAGACCGATGTGGGGTTGTACTCTTACTTATATAGAAACTGCTATTTTCTTTAAGGAAGGATTTTATTTCGTTGCGATATTGCTTTTAATACCGGCACAGGATCAGGCTCTACGCGAGCTCTCACACCAAAACCGCCGTGAGAGAGGCGAGGTCGCGCAAGGCAGGTCAGGGAATGACATATGCCATAGCTTAATGAGTCGGAAAGGCCGCAGGTTCGCGGCTGGGCGGCTATGATTCGCCCCAGTTAGAAACAACATCAAAAGAGCACTCGCAAAAAAACACCGAACAGTGGGCGGGTGCGCTGGTAACGCTCCTGTATACAGGGGCATTACAGGGAATGGAGGAACAATTACATGGCACGTATTTCTGGTGTAGATTTACCAAGAGAAAAACGCGTGGAAATCGGTTTGACGTACATCTACGGAATCGGTAGAACAAGCTCAAACAAGATTCTTGCCGCAGCGAATGTAAATCCTGACACGCGCGTCAGAGATTTGACTGACGAAGAGGTTCGTAGAATTCAGGATGTAGTCAGCGAACATTATATGGTAGAAGGTGATCTCAGAAGAGAGACCGCGCTGAACATCAAGAGACTTCAGGAAATCGGATGCTACAGAGGGATTCGCCACAGGAGAAGCCTTCCGGTTCGTGGACAGAACACGAAGAATAACGCGAGAACGCGTAAGGGTCCGAAGAGAACGGTAGCCAACAAGAAGAAATAAGTCGCGTGAAGGCAGATGACGGGAGGTCATTTGCAGAATTTAAGAAGAAAGCAGGTTAATTTAGATATGGCAGCTAAAAAAGTTACGAAAAAAGTGACCAAAAGACGTGTTAAGAAGAACGTCGAGCGCGGACAGGCTCATATCAAGTCATCCTTCAATAATACAATCGTTACATTGACGGATGCGCAGGGAAATGCTTTATCATGGGCGAGCGCCGGCGGCCTTGGCTTCAGAGGTTCAAGAAAATCCACCCCGTATGCGGCTCAGATGGCAGCAGAGGCTGCGACGAAGGCAGCTCTGGTTCATGGTTTGAAGACGGTAGATGTATTCGTAAAGGGACCGGGTTCAGGAAGAGAAGCGGCGATTCGTGCCCTTTCCGCGAACGGTCTTGAAGTTACCAGCATTCGCGACGTGACACCGGTACCGCACAATGGATGCCGTCCACCGAAGCGCAGAAGAGTTTAATCAGGGAGGTCTATAGAAATGGCAGTTAACAGAGTTCCTGTTCTGAAAAGATGCAGATCCCTTGGCCTGGAGCCGATGTATCTGGGATATGATAAGAAGTCAAATAGAGAGCTGAAAAGATCCAACCGTAAAGTCAGTGAGTATGGACTGCAGCTCCGTGAAAAACAGAAAGCTAAATTCATTTATGGTGTTCTTGAGAAGCCGTTCCGCAATTACTACAAGAAAGCGGACAGAATGCAGGGTCAGACCGGTACGAACCTGATGGTTATGCTGGAGTCTCGTCTGGACAATGTTATGTTCCGCCTTGGCTTTGCGAGAACAAGAAAAGAGGCTCGTCAGATCGTTGACCATAAGCATGTTCTTGTAAATGGCAAGCAGGTGAATATTCCTTCTTACCTGGTGAAAGCCGGCGATACGATTGAGATCAAAGAGAAATGCAAGAGCTCCCAGAGATATAAGGATATCCTTGAGGCTACGAATGGCCGTCTGGTTCCGGAATGGCTGGAAGCTGATCCAGAAGCACTGAAAGGTACTGTGAAAGAGCTTCCGTCCAGAGAAGCAATCGATGTTCCGGTAAACGAGGTGCTTATCGTCGAGCTGTATTCGAAGTAATAAGTACGCATCATAAGATACTGACATACTCTTTTTCAATCAGAAAGGAGTATGCCGGTAAATAGATACCCTCAGTCATTAAACCCATAAAGGAGGGGCTATATAGTGTTGGATTTTAACAAACCAAAAATTGAAATCGCAGAAATGTCAGAAGATAAGAGATTTGGACGATTTGTAGTTGAGCCGCTTGAGCGAGGCTATGGAACGACGCTGGGCAATTCTCTGAGAAGAATTATGCTTTCTTCCCTGCCGGGCGCAGCCGTCAGTCAGGTCAAAATCGAAGGCGTACTGCATGAATTCAGCTCTATCCCTGGTGTCAAAGAAGATGTTACAGAGATTATCATGAACATCAAATCGCTGGCGATTAAAAACACCAGTGAAACGAATGAGGCGAAGATTGCGTACATCGAGTTTGAAGGCGAAGGCGTAGTGACAGGCGCAGATATCCAGGTTGACCAGGATATCGAGATCATGAACCCGGATCAGGTCATTGCGACGCTGAACGGTGGCCCGGACTCCAGACTTTTTATGGAGCTGACCATTACAAAGGGGCGCGGATACGTCAGCGCGGAAAAGGGCAAGAGTGAGGATATGCCGATCGGCGTGATCGCAGTAGACGCGATTTACACACCGGTTGAGCGTGTGAACCTTACCATTGAGGACACGCGTGTAGGTCAGGTTACGGATTACGATAAGCTGACGCTGGATGTTTACACGAACGCCACACTGGAGCCGGACGAGGCGGTCAGCCTTGCCGCAAAAGTACTGAGCGCTCACCTTGGACTCTTTATTGATCTCTCTGAAAATGCCAAGACGGTTGAAATCATGAATGAGAAAGAGGACAATGAAAAAGAGAAGGTTCTCGAGATGAACATCGATGAACTGGAGTTGTCCGTCCGTTCTTTCAACTGCCTGAAACGCGCGGGAATCAATACCGTCGAGGAGCTTTGCAACCGCACTTCCGAAGATATGATGAAGGTTCGTAACCTTGGCCGTAAGTCGTTGGAAGAAGTTCTTGGAAAGCTCAAAGAGCTGGGGCTGTCTTTGAACCCGAGTGATGAGTAAGCAAAAAGCTCTTAAGTGTTTGATATAGTATTATGCCATGCCGTCAGTAAGCCCGAAGTGCGTGACGGACAAAATATGGAGGAAAACCACAATGTCAGGATATAGAAAACTCAGCAGAACCTCTTCGCAGAGAAAAGCTTTACTGCGCAATCAGGTGACCGCTCTGATTTACAGAGGCAAGATCGTGACCACTGAGGCGAAAGCAAAAGAAGTCCGCAAGATCGCCGAGCATCTGATCGCTCTGGCTATCAGAGAGAAAGATAATTATGAGACCGTTACCGTTACTGCAAAAGTAGCGCGCAAGGACAAAGACGGCAAGCGTGTGAAAGAAGTACAGGACGGCAAGAAAGTTACTGTATACGATGAAGTACAGAAAGAGATCAAGAAGGATAAGCCGAGCCGTCTGCACGCGCGTCGTCAGATGTTGAAAGTGCTGTATCCGGTGAAAGAAGTTCCGACAGAAGCGGCTGGAAAGAAAAAGAACACCAAGGAAATTGATCTTCCGGCTAAGCTTTTTGATGAGATCGCTCCGAAGTACGCAGACCGTAATGGTGGTTACACCAGAATTGTAAAGATCGGACAGCGCAGAGGCGATGGAGCCGAGACAGTTGTTCTTGAGCTTGTATAATATCTGATTTTTTGCTTGTAAAAGCACAAGTGATCGAAAAAAGATAGAAATCCGTCTGTTAAATACAGGCGGATTTTTGTATTATGCGCAGGGCCGGGCATGGTGTTTTGCGGCTTAAGCCGCCCCGGCCCGCGCGGGGCGAGTAGGAGCCGACGAGTCGCCTCCTACTCGATCGCAGGGGTCGAAAAAGCAGCCTCCTACTCGATTTCCTGTCATTTTATCCCTGCTATTCTGGTCAGCAAAAAGAACAGAGAAAGGAATCCTTTATGCAAAAGCTACCGCGTTCGAAGAATCTGTATTACGCAAAAGAACTCCGTGTGATTTTGCCTCTTTTTTTGATCTGTCTTTGCTGGATGGCGTGGAGCTCACCCGCTCAGGCAGCGAAATATGTAAAGCAGTCGGATACGACTGTTTGCATCACATCAAATCAAACGGGTTGGATTCAGCTGTACGGTGACTGGTATTATTATGACAGCAATGGCTGTCTGCGCTATGGCTCGATCAAATATAAGGGGAATTATTATTACAGCGCGAAGGACGGCAAGCGGGTTACCGGTTTTGTTTCACGCAGCGGTGCGAAGTATTATTATTCAAAAAAGACCGGAATAATGCTGCGAAGCAGCTGGCTGACTACAACATCAGGCAAAAAATATTATCTGAACGAATCGGGAAAAGCCCTTACCAAAGAATGGCTTACTCTGAATGGAAAGAAATACTACTTTAACGCAAACTCAAAGATGGTGACTGGATGGAAAAAGATCAAAGGATATTATTACTACTTTGACTCGAATGGCGTCCTGGCGACGAGTACATGGGTTGGCATTTATTATGTGAATGAGAAGGGTCAGCGCACTTCTGAAACAAAATCGGTTGTATCATCGAATACGGCCAAAACAGAATACACATATAGAAGTGCCACTTTGAATATTGATTTATTGAAGAAATCGACGCATGGAGTTTCCTATTGGGTGGCTCATATCCGTACCGCCAGCTCGGATCAGCTGAAATCTGCGCTGTCCTATGGAACTTACGGAGGGACACGTCAGACCACCTCCAGTGCGGTATCCTCCAATGGCGGCATTATCGGAATCAATGGAAGCGCTTTCAGCTATTCGACCGGTCAGCCGTCTCCGCTGGGGATGTGTATTAAAAACGGAGTGATTTATGGGGATTACACAACCAGCTACACGGTGATGGCAGTGAAGTGGGATGGCACGATTTATACGCCGGCACAGGGGCTGAGCGGGGCAGATTTGCTCGCGGAGGGCGTAAAAGACACATATAATTTTGGACCGGTGCTGATCAGCGGCGGTGTCGCGCAGCCGTCGATTGCGGAGACGCAAAAATACTACCCGCGCACGGCGATCGGCATGGTTTCAAAAAATGATTATGTAATTGTGGTTACGGATACAGGGAATTATACGGGGCTGAATCATTCAGATCTGGTCAGTATCTTTCAGTCCTATGGCTGCCAGTACGCATATAACCTGGATGGCGGCGGATCTTCTACTTTGTATTTTAATGGACAGGTGATGAATCAGCTGATTAACGACTATGAGCGGCCATGTGCGGATTTTCTGTATTTTACGGAATAAAGAGATTACGGTGATGTTCGCGAAGCACATTTTGTGTTTGACATTCCAGAAAAACTGTGTTATCGTAATTTCGATCAACGTGAACGTTTCTGTCTAATCAGACAATTGATTTTCCCGTGAAATGAACTGCCCATTATTTCGAAAAATGGGAATGAGAGCACATTGATTTCAATTCATTATTATTTTATCTGTTTATCTAAGAGGTGTCTATGAGAGAAAAATATGAAACCTTATCTCTGGCAATTCTGAAAGATCTTGCAAAAGCCAGAGGAATGAAAGGTATCTCAACCCTGAGAAAGGCCCAGCTGATCGATGCGATGGTGGCTCAGGATGAGAAAGAAGGGATTGTATCCAAGGCGGAAAACGCCGAAAACAATCAGAAAGAAGAAAATTCATCTGAAAACGCTTCGAGTTTGGATGACACCCCGGAATGGGTGGATGTCTTTGCTGGGCCGGAGGTGAGTGAACCATATCCTGCGGAATTGGGAGATTCATTTTCAACGTATGCAGGAGCGGGAGAGCCATTTTCGACGGATACAGGAACGGGAGAGGTAGTTTTAGCGAATACAGGAGCGGAAGAACCATTTTCTGCCGATTCTGAAGCGGGAAATGAATTCTCTGCTGCTTCTAAGGCAGAAGAGGAAGAGCAGGAAACTTCGGGAGCAGAAAAACCGGGATCTTCGTCCCAGGAAGAAGTATTACAGGAAGAAAAAACCGCGGAATCAGCGGAAAATACCGTGTCGGACGGCTCCCGGGAAAAAGACGCTTTCCGGAATGAGACAGTGAAAAACCGCACAGAGTCCGGCCGATCGGAGGAAAGAACTTACCGGAATACGCGAACCACGGGGCAGACGGATGATTCGGGAAGAAATACACAGCGGCGCAGACGTGTTGCGGAGAATGATACCAGATCCTCCTCTTATGACCGTGGAAACGGGGAACGCCGTACGTATGACCGTAACAGAACGCGGACAGATCAGAACAGTTCTTATGACAATCGCCGAAGCTATGGCAATCAGAATAATTCGTATGATAACCGCCGGAACTACAGCAATCAAAATAATTCGTATGAAAGCCGTCGGAATTATGGCGAACAGAATAATTCTTACGACAATCGCCGGAATTATGGCGAACAGAATAATACGTACGACAATCGCCGGAATTATGGCGAACAGAATAATTTTTACAGCGAACAGGATATAACATCCGATGCACGCAGGAACTCCATAGATTCAAACAGCTCGAATGACAATCGGAAGAATTCTTATGGTGAACAGGAAGGACAGATTGATACCCGCCGGAATGATTCCAATCAGGATATGATATCCGAAACACTTGGCAGATATGAGAGTGCAGGCAGTACACCGGAGATGCAGGCGCCTGCGGAACAGCGGCTCACGGACGCAGATCGTCCGCCGGCGGAGCTTTCTCAGCTGGACAGCGGTCAGTCGGTGAGTGGAATTCTGGAGGTCATGCCAGATGGTTATGGATTTATCCGCAGCGACAATTATCTTCCTGGTGAGAATGATGTATACGTTTCTCCGTCTCAGATTCGCCGTTTTAACCTAAAGACGGGAGATATCATTTCCGGGAATACCAGAATTAAATCCCAGCAGGAGAAATTCAGCGCTCTGCTGTACCTGAAAAAAATCAATGGCCTGGTTCCGTCTGAGGCGATGAAACGCTACAATTTCGAGGACATGACGCCGATTTTTCCGAATGAGCGGCTGCGCATGGAACGCGATCCGAGGGGGATTGCCATGCGGATTGTGGATCTGTTTTCCCCAATTGGCAAGGGTCAGCGCGGGATGATTGTATCTCCGCCGAAAGCAGGAAAAACCACACTTTTGAAAGATGTAGCCAGATCCATCCTGAAAAACAATCCGGAAATGCGCCTGCTGATTCTTTTGATTGATGAACGGCCGGAGGAAGTCACGGACATTAAGGAAGCGATCCGCGGAGAAAATGTGGAGGTCATCTATTCTACCTTCGATGAGACGCCGGAGCATCATAAACGCGTGTCCGAGATGGTGATTGAGCGCGCAAAACGCCTTGTAGAGCAGAAACAGGATGTTACGATTCTGCTCGACAGTATTACGCGTCTGGCGAGAGCCTACAACCTGACCGTACCGCCTAGCGGCCGTACGCTTTCTGGCGGTCTTGACCCGGCGGCGCTGCATATGCCGAAGCGCTTCTTTGGCGCAGCGCGGAACATGCGCGAAGGCGGCAGCCTGACTATCCTGGCGACCGCTCTGGTCGACACGGGCAGCAAGATGGACGACGTGGTCTACGAGGAATTCAAAGGTACCGGCAACATGGAACTTGTTCTTGACCGAAAGCTCTCGGAGAGACGCGTATTTCCGGCCATCGACATCCCGAAATCCGGTACACGCCGCGAAGACCTGCTGCTCGACCGCGAAGAGCAGGAGGCGATTTACTACATGCGCCGTGCGCTCAACGGGATGAAATCCGACGATGCGGTCGAGAGTATTTTGAATATGCTCATGCACACACGGGATAACCGCGACTTCGTGACACGGGTGCGGAGACAGAAGGGTGTGTAAGCATTACAGTATAAAGACGAAATGCGATAGATAAAAAAGTGAAAGAAATGGCGGCTGGCAGACAGAGCGTGACTCTGAATGGACAGCCGCTTAATATTTAGTAACAGTTCAGAACAGCATCGAAATGAAAAGACAGACTGTGCAGGTTTACCTGC
>JAJPXU010000009.1 GCA_021205305.1 Lachnospiraceae bacterium | reverse complement strand
AAAGCCGCTTAAAATAAGGCACTTTAGCGATTTTTCATGTGGGAAGTATTAGTTAATTTACATAATGAAATTCAGTAAACCAATGGTGGGATGCAAAATATCAATTTTCCAGTATAATGGTAAATGGCCCGTCGTTGCAGAGACGGACTTCCATTTTTGCGCCAAACACGCCTTTTTCTACCACTGGAACCATCTTTTTGCATTCTGAGATGATATATTCATACAGTTCTTCTGCTGTTTTGGGATCACCGGCTTCAACAAAGGAGGGACGGTTCCCCTTTGCGCAGTTCGCGTAGAGTGTAAATTGTGAAACCAGAAGCAATGCTCCGTTTACATCTTTCAGCGACAAATTTGTCTTTCCGTTTTCATCCGGGAAAATGCGCAGTCCGATCATTTTTTTGATCAGCTTATCTGCTTCCGCGCGTGTATCGTTCTGCCCTACTCCAATCAGGACGAGATAGCCCTTTTCAATGCTCCCTACTGTTTTTCCATCAACATCTACAGATGCTTCGGTGACTCTTTGAATTACAAATTTCATCTGTTGGTTCTCTCCTGTTTTATGAAACAATTTATATCGTTTACTATAGATTACTGGGAAGTTCGCCGCAGTTTTCGGAGAAGCTCCTCAAAATACTCCGGAAGCGGCGCTTCAATTTCAATATATTCTCCTGTAGCAGGGTGAATAAATCCAATTGTCATGGCATGCAGCGTCTGTCCCTGTAATCCGGGAAATGGGCATTTTGCCGGGCCATAGACTTCATCCCCCAGAACCGGATGCCCAATGCTTTTCATATGCACGCGTATCTGATGGGTACGCCCGGTTTCCAGCTGGCATTCGATGTAAGTAAACTGCTCAAACGTTTCGAGAACATGGTAATGTGTGACAGCATCCTTTCCGCCTGGTACATTGACAGCCATCTCTTTTCGATGCTGCGGATGTCGTCCGATGGAAGCGTGTACCATTCCATCCTCTTTCAACCTGCCGTGCACGATTGCGCGATATTTCCGGGTAATGGAATGTTCCTTCAACTGTGCAGCCACAGACTGGTGTGCTTTATCATTTTTACATACAATCAGGGAACCGGTGGTGTCCCGATCAATCCGATGGACAATACCGGGACGGAGAACACCATTGATGCCGGAAAGGCTGTCTTTACAGTGATAAAGCAGGGCATTTACTAAAGTGCCGCTACAATGTCCAGCCGCCGGATGGACGACCATTCCTTTGGGCTTGTTGACAATAATCAGGTCGTCATCTTCGTATAAAATATCCAGAGAGATATTTTCCGGCTTGATATCCAGGTCGCGAACCGGAGGAAATGTGATTTCGACCAGATCATTTTCGGATACTTTTTGGGCGGATTTGCATGGTTTTTCATTTACGGTAACGGAACCGTTTTTAATCAGGCCCTGCAGGTGAGAACGCGTATACGGCTCGTAACGGGACGTGAGAAGTAAATCCAGCCGCTGCCCGTCTTCTGCTTTTATAACTCTGAATTCGTCGAAAGGCGCGTCTGTGGACAAAAAATCAGCATCGGATTCCATTGACTCTTCTGCATTATTTTTAAGTTCTGTCGGCATACTTCTCTCCTGACTCTTTCAGCATTTTATTGATGAGGTCTCAAAAACAGAAATTCCTCTGAACGATAGATTGTAAACAGCAAAATAACTGCCAGTCCCGCACCGATACACACATAGCAGTCCGCAATGTTAAAGACAGGAAAGTCAATCAGAGAAAAATACAGGAAATCAATTACATAGCCGCGCGCAAGGCGGTCGATCATATTGCCAAGGGCTCCGGCGATAATGAGGGAGCAGACAAAGCGCAGCGGATGGTAGCTGCTTTCGTAAGGAAGGCGAGCATAGACGTAAATTGCAAAGGCAGAAATACAAAGAGCAATAAGCACGAAGAATAATTGACGATTGTTTAAGATGCCAAAAGCGGCTCCCCGGTTTTCAAGATAGTATAACTCAAATACCCCCGGAATCAGTGTAATCCCGGAGGTGCCGGCAAGAAAACGACAGGCAAAATACTTGGTGAGCTGATCCGCGGCGAGCAAAAATAATGTGAACAATGTACCCGCGGCGAGCATCTTCTTTTTTGGTCTCATACTTGAATAAATGTCCTTTTCAGGCTTCTGCCTTATATTCATAACGGATGAAATTGAGCGCCTCGGCCATCTCTTCATCACTTACATCCGGAACTACCACAGCGTGTCCGATCTTATCAAGCAAAACAAAGCGAATCTTGCCGGAATCCATTTTTTTATCCTTTTTGGAGGCGGCTACAATCTCGTCCGCGGTCGGTCCCTCAAAGGAAATCGGCAGTCCAAAGCCCACATTCATATCACGAATCTCAAAAAACTCTTCTTCATCGATCATTCCACGCTGCCAGGAGATATAAGCGGCAGCAATGGTGCCGAGCGCCACGCACTGCCCATGGAGAAGCTCGAAGTTTTTCAATTTTTCAATTGCATGTCCCAGCGTATGACCGAAATTCAGCAGCGCACGCTCTCCGGTCGTCTCTTTTGGGTCTTTCTCAACGATGAATTTCTTCAGCTCACAGCTTCTGGCTACCATAATCAGGAGAATCGAAAACTTGCGGTCTTCGATGTCGCTCATATGATCAATCACCCACTCATAATAATCTGCGTCGAGAATCAGGCCATGCTTCAAAAGCTCGCCCATTCCGCTGGCAAACTGATCATCCGGAAGTGTGTGGAGCGTTTTGATATTGATATAAACAAGAGAAGGCTGGTGGAAGGCTCCAACCATATTTTTATAGCTGTCAAAATCTACACCTGTCTTACCGCCAATACTGCTGTCAATCTGTGATAATAATGTAGTCGGCACCTGAATGAAGCGGATGCCGCGCAGATAGGTAGCAGCGGTGAATCCAGTCAGATCTCCGACAACACCTCCGCCTAAGGCCAGAAGATAATCGTGGCGGTCAAATCCGGCTTGAATCAGTACCTCGTAGAGTTCACGGACATGCTCCAGGTTCTTGTTTGCTTCACCGGCCGGGAGTTCAAACGAGAGGACGGTATCGGCGCATTCTCCGGCAGACGCCATGACTTCTTGCAGATAAAGCGGAGCCACATTTGAATCTGTCACGACACAAATGCGGTGACCGGTACAGCCAGCCTGCTTCAGGTAAGCGCCAAATTTTCGAAATGAATCCTGCAGACAAATCTGGTAGGGCGCGTTTCCTTCTGTATGAACTGTGATTTCCATGCCTGTCCTGTAATTTCCTGTCTTCATAATTTCTCGCTCCTATTTTATATATATTTCTGCACCTCTGCAAATATGCGTCCTTTCCGAGTCTGTCCGCCGGTGCCGATATAACGGATGCGCCCCATTCCGCGAACAGAGACGATGTCTCCTTCTTTCAGGGAATATGCATTCGTCGTAATCAATTTTCCATTCACAAAAACACTGCCGCCTTCAATCAGAGATAGCAGACTGCTGCGCGACGCGCCAAAGCCGAGCGCCATAATTGTATCCAACCGCACGGAAGCGATGCTGCCGCGGATCGTCTGGGTAGCTGGTGTGTAGCTAAAGTGTTCCATACTGCAAAGCTCACAGGACACCTGCGTGTGACGGATCTGTGTTAACTCTCGGCAAATCAGGTCAGAAAGGGAGGATGCACAAAAAAAGTATGCTTCTTTCTCTGTAACTGCAATATCCCCCGTTTTAGACCGGTCAATGCCCAGATTCATCAATGCGCCAAGAACATCTCTATGGCTCAACTCCTCCGCAAACCGAACTGCCCGCGGACGGATGTGGATACCGTGTATTGGAAAAACAACACCAGAGGAGGATCTGGCACAAGCCTCATCACTTTCATTGTCATTCCACAGGGACTGATTTGGGATAAAAGCGGCGATGCGCCGCTCGGCACCCTCATAACCGCCAAAAGTTTCCCCACGAATCCAGGAAAACTTTTGTATGGTCTGGTGTAAAATATTCTGTTCATTCAGATTCAGGAAATCAGAAAAAGTAATGCATCCCCGATGTTCTGCCAAAGAGGCGAGATCCTGAATTCGTTTTGTCAATCGTTCGTCTTTTTCCATTTTTATGACCTGCGTCAGTCCATTTGTTTCTATTAAGCAGATTTACTGTTTTCTGCTCGTATGTATATTTAGAAAGAGGTTCCAAACGACGGCATATCATAAGAACTGCCGACCATTTCCTGGAAATCACCGGAAATATCTACATTCGGCGGTGTGATGATAAAGATATAATTACTTACTTTCTGAAGCTTCCCGTGAATCGCATAACAGGAGCCGCAGGCGAAATCAATAATCCGCTGAGCCAGTTCAAAATCAATGCCTTCCATATTCAGAATAACTGTACATTCGTCTAGAAGGGTATCTGTCACTTCACGGGAATCCTCAATGCTTTTTGGCTTAATGACGCATACCTCCATACCACCGGCACGTTTGGTGCCCGGAGTACGCATAGGGGAAATTTTACTGTTCGTGCGTGCTACAGTGCGTGAACGCGCCTGTTTTTGCGCCTGCGGCTGAACACGCGGTTCTTCTGCGGCTGGTTCTTCCTCTTTTACCGTTGCGCGGCGGCGTTCAAATTCATCGTCCTCGCTTCTGCGAAGAATTCGCTTTTTCGGGCGTTCTTCTTCCGGTTCATCATAACTATCGTCGTATTCATCGTCAAGATAATCGTCCTCCAGAACATCATCATTCATTTTGATCGCATCCAGAAACTTATCAATAACACTCATTTTCTAATCTCCCACTCCTGTTTAGCAATGTAAAACTTTGTTCTTTCGTACGGAATCTATACCGCATAGGATCGCGCACCAAAAATACCGGTGCCCACACGAACCATCGTAGCCCCCTCTTCAATGGCCACTTCATAATCGCCAGTCATTCCCATACTCAAATGACGCATACTCACATTATCAATGTTTTTTGCTCCAATGTCAACATTTAATTTTTTCATCTCGCGAAAATATATGCGGTTATCCTCCGGGTTATCGGTATAGGGAGCAATCGTCATCAGCCCTTCTACGCGAATTCCGGGCAGAGGGGCAATCTGCCTGATGAGGGCTTCCGTCTCCTGTGGAGCGACACCGAATTTCGATTCCTCTCCGGCCATATTGACTTCCACGAGAACCGGCATGACGCGGTTACTTTTGACAGCTGCTTTGCTGATCGCCTCGGCCAGATGAAAAGAATCAACCGAGTGAACCATACACGCCCGCTCAATGATATATTTTATTTTGTTGGTTTGAAGGTGCCCGATCATATGCCATCGAACGTCAGCCGGAAGTTGCGGAAATTTCTCACGAATTTCCTGCGGATGGTTCTCACCAAAATCACGTATTCCTTCCCGGTAGATCTCTTCGATCATCTCGACCGGCTTTGTTTTGCTGACCGCGATCAGCAGAACCTCATCTCTGTTTCGTCCGGCACGCGCGCAGGCCTGCACAACCTTCTCTTCTACAATCAGTAAATTTTCTTTCAGCATCGAACTCTTCTCTCCTATCCCCTCAATCCGCATCAGGCGGAAACAAAAGTTTTTAATATACAATCTGATCATCTGTTACCTGAGAAGCATCCAGAGCAATGTAATCATAGGCGGCCAGTCCATACGTATTATTGCTCTCTACAATGCAGTATTCCTCATTCTGATCGATAATCGTAACTTCACGGAAAACAGCATACCCCTTGTTAATATTATAAACGCCGTAAAGTGTCTCTATATCACTTTCGGAAAGCCGTTTTTTGGTCGTCGAATTCTCCAACAGCAGATAATCGCCGTCGTCCAGAAGTTCCTGATCGACCAGATAGTATCCGTCCGAATAGCTGTATACGGTAGCCGTTACATAGTTAATATTAGAGGAACCATCTTCTGCAAAATTTTCTACTTTTAAAGTAATCTCGTCATCCGTGCTGCTGTTTACGATCGCGTATTCTTCCGGAATCTTATAAAAAGAACGGGAAGAAATTGCGGATATCGGCACCTTAAGGCCAGATTTTTTATCCATAACCAGCTCGATTTCCAGATAACGGTCCGTCACATAGCGTACGAGAGAATTATGCAGCGTAACCTTACCAAAAGAAGCATCTCCATTGGTAACAATGGAAAAAGAAGCCGTAAACGTGACGTTGTCTTTTAAAAAGCGAAACTTAATGGTCGTGGAATCCGCAAGTTCGGTCGCGAGACTGTCATCCAGTGGAAAATAAAGCGCCCAATCTTCGCTTGTCACAAGCTTAAACAGTGTATCGCCGGCTTTCACTGTGCTTTGGCTGCGAAGATTCGTTACGGAATAATTACTCTGTGAAAACATTGACTCCGTCAGGTCAGACTCCAGAGTATCTTCAAAGCCGTCAATCTTATAAAGGACAAAACCGGAAACCGGCGCATAACAGGCATTTCTCGTCGTCAATGTATCACTCGAATTCTCCTGCAGAACTTCTGAGATCAATCCTTCCACACTGGATTTCAGGTCATAGCTTTTCTGAAAATTGTCAGCGGAAAAATTAATTGTAAAGCTGGAAAGAAGATCCCGCAGCCGGTCTTCGTCATCAGAAGATAAGGAAAAATCACTGACCGACTGTACCAGGCTGCTGCCCGTCTCATCGATTGCGCAGACGGTGCTTCCCGCGGATGCTTTCGCGCCCTCTCGCTCGAAATACCGTACACTGCCGGACTGTGTAGCTGTAACAATTGTCTCTTCACGCAGCGCAAGCGCTTCATATCGGTAGTTTCCGGTCAGGGATCCTTTTACGACCTCATAAGAAGTAATATGCGTCTGGGTCAGATACATCACCATCATGATGACCATATAAAGAAATACAAGGGTAAACAGCAGCGTTCCGATATTAAAAAAAGAATGCCGTCTGTACTTTGTGATTTTTTTCCGGTTCCCGCGTATATTCAAGTAAGCCTCCTGTGAAATCAACAAAATCTGTAATGCAGTCAAATGTGCGGTCAAAAACTTTACACATAAAACGTATTTTACCATGTTCCGAATACGGATACAAGCAATTTTGAATAAAAAATAAAACGAACGGTTATGCTTATGACAAACGAATCTTTCATATTCGTTTATCATATGATAAAACCGAAAGGAGATACTGTTATGAGTAAGGGTTTGGATTATACAGCGCTCACACTGGTCATCATCGGCGCGGTGAACTGGGGATTGATCGGATTCTTCCAGCTGGATCTGGTGAATCTGATCTTTGGCAATCTGACCTGGATTTCCAGAATTATATATGCCCTTGTCGGTCTGGCTGGACTATATCTGCTGAGTCTTTATGGCCGGGTTCTCTCGATGGGCGACCGGGAATAAGGAATACAATCGAACAGGGAGGAAATGGTTTCCTCCCTGCATGGTTAAGACTATGTAATTCTTTATAACTCAGCGATAATATTTTCTTTATATTTCGGATCAATATCACCGGACTGCAGTGAAATACTCACGATAAATGAAACATCAAATTTCTCGCCAATACTACACAGCTCGTCGAGTACTGCATTTGCCGCCGCAGCATCCTCCGCCTTGGCAATCGTAAGAAAGCTGTCCAGATACATCTGCTCCAGGTCGTGATCCTGAGACAGAATACCATAAATAAAACCTATAAACTCTTCGCTGGATGTTAAATCAAAGCTTGAAATGTCGATGAGCCTTACCTTATTGTTCAGCTCGTACATGTGTTTTGCGCTTTTGTCAAGATACACGATACTTCCGTGTGCTGTTTTAATCTCCGTATTCGCCTTGTCCAGTAATATTTTTGTCTTGCCTTTCCCCTTGTTGCCTAAAATTAACTGTATCATGGGCTTCTCCTCCTTTAGTAGCGGATATTTATAGTAACGACCTCGGTCGTTATTTCATAGATGCATTATAGACTATTCCGGGCAAAACTACAACACCTTTTTCATCCGGCCGCAGACATCTCACTCAATCAATGCCAACAGCGAATTCATCTCTGCGTAGAGAGAATCTTTGGAGTCCGCATGGAGAATCACCGCTATATAGGGGTTGCCATACAGATCTTTTGCCATGAGAGACAGGCAATATCCGGCGTCACTGGTGGTGCCTGTTTTACCGCCGTAGATGACGACTCCGTCCGGCGCGGTAGCGGATCCGGTAAAATACTGGTTTGTCGAATCCCAGGTGACCGCGACTGCATTGCCGTCCGCATCAGTATATTCCGCATAGTAATTGTCCCGATTGATGATATCCAGGAAAGTATCATACTGCATCGCTGCGTTAAAAATAAGATAAATGTCGTAAACGCTGGTATAATGCTCAGAATCTGTTAATCCGTGCGGGTTTGTAAAATGCGTATTGGTTGCGCCCAGGGCTTCGGCTTCCTCATTCATGAGCGCGACAAACGCATCCACGCTCCCAGCCACATGTTCCGCGATCATCATCGCCGCATCATTTCCGGAAGCAATCATCATACCATAGAGCATCTGCTTCAGAGACAGCACATCGCCCACCTTAAGATCACAGACAGAGGAGCCTTCTTCAATGTCCAGAATGGTGGATGTAACAGTCACCTGGTCATCCAGATTGCCGTATTTGAGTGTCACAAGAGCTGTCATAAGCTTTGTAATACTGGCAGGTGAACGTTCGGTAAAAATGTCTTTGGCATAGAGAACTTCCTGGTCATTGATGTCAAACAGAGCCGCCGAGTAGGAGTCAAGCGAGAGTGACGATGTATTTACATCACCTGTGGTCACGCAAAGATCGGAAGCAAATCCTTCTTCCACATCAAGATCATCCAGGATTGTCCCGACTCCCAATACGGTATCTGTACTTTCGTAAGGAAAGGACAGCGTGTAATCATGGGAACGAAAAACCAGATAATAAACCAGGAATCCCATGCAGGCAGCCAGAAGAAGCAGACCGGCAAGAATCAATGCCAGTCGTCTGTTTTTCTTTTTTTCCTGCCGCTCCTGTTCCAGGAGCCTTGCCCATTCCCGTTCTGTGTATCCGAGACGGATACGAGCTTCTTCATCTGTACATTTCACGCCACTCAAGGTCTCCTTTTTCCAACGATTTCAGCAGCATTTCAGCCGATGCAATGTTAGTAGCAAGAGGAACATTGTGGACATCACAAAGCCGGATGACCTTATTGATATCCGGTTCATTCGGCCGGGCGCCGAGCGGATCCCTGAAAAAAATCATCAGGTCAATCTGTCCCTGTTCAATCATGGCGCCAAGCTGTTCTTCTCCTCCGACATGGCCGGCGAGAAGCTTGTGGATGTTCAACCCGGTTGCTTCCTCAATCAACCGTCCGGTTGTACCGGTCGCGTAAAGCTGGTTTTTTACAAGAATACTGCGATAGGCGATACACAGATTCTGCATGAGTTTTTTCTTTGCGTCATGCGCGATAAATGCTACATTCATATTGAGAGTACCCCCTTTTTGTTATATAGGAAACGACAGATGTCGTTACACTTTCGTACATTTAATAATTTTTCTGGTGCAGGCCTACGTTCAGGACAAATCCGATTCCGATGCAGAAGCTGACCAGTGAGGTCAGTCCATAACTGACAAACGGGAGCGTCAGTCCGGTGTTGGGCAAAAGCCCCGTCGCTACGGCGATATTGATAAAACTCTGGAATGTCACCAGAATACCGACTCCGCAGGCAATCAGCGTTCCGGACAATTCTTTCGCCTTTTTGCCTATCATAAAACATTCAAAGGCAATCAGAAATTCCAGGAGCACAATGATACAGCAGCCGATGAAGCCGAGCTCCTCTCCTGCCACTGCGAAAATAAAGTCGGTCTGATCCTGCGAAATGAAACCGCCGTTTTTGACAGATTCCACATCATCGTTGTCCAACCCTTTGCCATAAAGCTGGCCGGAAGCAATCGCTTTGATCGAATTCTGCTGTTGCATCGAATCGGACGGATATTCATCCGGATAAAGCCATGCATAAATACGAGTCAGCTGATAATCCTGTATCAGCGTCTGATCCGGCTGCGTGACCAGACTAACCAGGATGACGCCGACCGGGATACAGACCACCAGGATTCCAACAATGACCCGGTAGCTTAAGCCAGCGGCAAAAATCATTCCGCAAAACAAAAGCGCCACGACGATGGTAGTAGAAAGATCCGGCTCTTCTACAATCAGAAAAAGAGGAAACGCGATCAGAACAACTGAAGTAATAATTGTTCGAAACGTGTTGATTTTTTCCTCACGATCTTCGAAAAAACGGGCAAAAAACAAAATCAGCATGATTTTCGCAATATCAGAAGGCTGAAAACGGAATCCACCGATCGTCAGCCAGCGCGTCGCGCCGCCGCCGGAAGACCCAAGGCTGCTGACGATTACCAACAGCAATAAAAGATTCGCACCCAGATAGATGAACCAGTTAAAATTCAAAAGCCAGGTGTAGTCAACGAGTGAAATCACAACCATGAGAACAATTCCCAGGATAAATCCAAGAATCTGTTTTGTCATGTAATCGGAATCCGCGCTGCCTACTACCAGGATGCCCAGCACGGACAGGATTGTTACCCAAAGGATCAGGCGAAAATTGTAATTACTTAATTTGTATTGTCTTAACATCCGAAACTCCCCGTTTCCATCGGCAGAGAAAACTCATGCGTATCTCCAGGTTTTCTTCCTCAGTATTGATATATTTTGACAGAACTTCTACCATGTCCCGACGCATCTGTGAAAGCAGGTCCGGATTGCAGTCCAAGCGATCCGCGCATATGGTAAGTTCCGTCCGTGTTTTAGCAATTTCTCTCGACGTAAGAAACGATTTTGTCCGATATCGATTCATTGACGCCTCCAAATTGTTTGCGATAATTCGCATTGTGACTAAATTCACATGTTCTCAGCTGCTACCGGCGTGACCACACAATCGTTTACTTTCTCACAAGCAGGTCTGCAATCCGGTGAAACAGAGAGGTATGCTCCTGTAAATGCAGCAGAGGAACTGTTTCTCCCATAATCCTTCTGGCAATGTTCAGATAAGCTTCCCCAGCCTGTGAGTCGCTGCCAAGCACAGGTTCCCCGTGATTCGCGGCAATCACGACACTCTCTTCATCCGGCACAGCGCCGATCAGGTTGACTGAGAGAATATCCAGGACATCTTCTACCGACATCATTTCACCGCGCTTCACCATATCCATCCGTATGCGGTTGATGACCAGATCAATTTTCCGCAATCCGGAGGATTCCAGAAGGCCAATGATCCGATCCGCGTCCCGGATTGCGGATACTTCCGGTGTGGTGACCACAATCGCACGATCCGCCGGAGCGACGGCATTGCGGAAACCCTGCTCGATTCCTGCCGGACAGTCCATTAGGATATAATCAAAGGTCTGTTTGAGCGTATCCGCCAACTTGACCATCTGTTCCGGTGTCACTGCGCTTTTATCGCGTGTCTGCGCGGAAGGCAGCAAATAAAGTCCGGAATAGTGCCGGTCGCGAATCAAAGCCTGTTTCACGCGGCAGTTTCCTTCTATCACATCAACCAGATTATAGATAATCCGATTTTCCAATCCCATTACGACATCCAGGTTTCTCAGGCCAATGTCCGTATCTACCAGGACGACCTTTTTGTTCAGGCGCGCCAGTCCGGCTCCAATGTTAGCCGTAGAGGTCGTCTTTCCCACGCCTCCTTTACCTGAGGTAACCACAATCACTTCACTCATAACAGTTCCTCCAATCACAGATTTACGCTGATTCATTGCACTGTCGGTATATTACCTGAAGCAGAAGCGCCTGCCAAACGCGCAGCGTTTTTAATATTGCAGGCGCGACCTGCCGCCGAAGCGTAGCGAGGGGGCGTTTCCGCCTCATTCAGGCCAGATACTCACACAGCGTCTCATTTGTAATGGACTTAACCTGAAGGTGGTCGTCTTTTACATATACCATTTTGGGATCCACCGGATAATCTCCGGTGTCTTTCTTTTTCACAATCGCACTGCGCGCCGCGAATCCGGCAATTTTTACCAGCGCTGGCTTCATGGTAAGCGCGGCCGCAAAGCATTTGTCATCTCCGCCGGCTCCGGCATAAATGGTTCCCATACAGCATCCCAAAATGACGATATTTCCCTTGGAAGTTACCTGCGCGCCCGGATTGACATCCCCTAAAATAACAATACTTGTTTCACTGTCCAGGGTCTGTCCGGAGCGGAGGGTGCCGCGGTAAAAGAACCCATCCCCTTCTTCTTTTTTCTTCTGGGCATTCATCACAGCCTTCTGGTAATACTCAGCTGATTCTTTCTCTTCATCTACGATGCAGAGAACCTGTATTTTCGAGTTCTCCACAATCGCATCTACCAGTTTGTTTTCTTCCTCTCTGGTCAGCTGCCTTCCACGGAAAGTCAGAGCCAGACGAGCGTTTTTAAAAAATCCCGCCGATACCCGGAATTTTTCTCCTACAGCGGCAATAAGCTCGTCAAAGGGCAATTCCGGGGAAAGGCTGATAATCAGCCCGTGAGGATTGCTTTTTAAAATCACTGCACTGTGTTGCTGTTCCATACCACTCTCTCCCTTTGTCTTACCCACTGCACTTCTGTCGTTCATGCGGCCAATTTAATCAGATCCTGATAAAGCAATACGCCGCTAAAATCCAGACGATCAGTCATTGACCTCAATACCGGTATCTACATCATAAGCTTTCCCGGTAATCAATGTATCTTCGTCTTCAATTCCATAATAATACGAAATGACATTTCTGGCAAGCGCGGCAGCGTTGGCAGATGTATATCCATTGGCAATGCGGACGACGATGCCGATCTCCGGGTTATCATATGGCGCGTATCCGATAAAGGTCGCGTGGTTCGGAATGCTGGTGGTGATCTGTGTGGTGCCGGTTTTCCCGGCAACCGCTACTCCGGTAAAACCAGAGAAAGCGCTGCTGTTTTGCACCATGCCGCGCATACCGGAATGGATAGCGTCCCATAGTTCATCGCTCAATTCCACCGTACTTCCCACCTCCGGCTCATTTTCTTCAAGAACCGCTCCGGAGGAATCGGAGGTATATTTTACAAGGGTCAGATAATAGCTCGTACCCCCGTTCGCGATTGTACTGACATAGCGTGCCAGCTGCGTTGCGGTGTAGGTATGGTCGGACTGTCCCATCGCAGCCTGCGGAGAAGCAGATGTTGCGAAGTGCGGCGAAGTCTCTGAAACTTCGACGCCGGATTTTTCAGTCAGTCCAAACATGGCGGCGTATTTTTTCAGCAATTCAATACCGGCGTCGTCGCTGTAGGTTCCGGTCATCGCACTGAGCCGGTAGCCAACTGTGTTGAAATAATAGTTACAGGAGTTTGTGATCGCTCCGGACAGTGTAAGCGAACCATGACCATTGGTGTTCCAGCAATTGATCTCCGGAGAAACCAGGTCAAAGGTTCCCGTACAGTAGATACCTTCGTTGATTGATACCACACCCTCTGACACACCAGCTGCTGCGGATACAATCTTAAACGTCGACCCTGGGGCGATCGCCTCCTGCGTCGCGCGGCTGTAAAACGGCGATGAGCTATTGTTCAGCAGAGAGTAATAATAGTCGTCATCCATATCATTGGCCAGGCGATTGTTGTCATATCCCGGATAGCTGACACAGGCCAGCACTTCTCCGGAATTGACATCTGTGATCACAACGGTGCCGGAGCATGGTGTCAGACCAAGCTGAGAAGGTGTAATTTCCAGATTATAAATCTTGTCCATCAGGAACGTGTATCCGCTTAAGGAACCACTTTCAAGCCGTTCATACTGGCTTTCGTTCATGTCCAGGACACCCTGGTCAAAAAGAAGCATACAAATCTGTTCACCTGTGATGCGCTGATCTTTTAGCATATAACGGTAAACCTGTCTGCAGAAATCGTCATCTTCATACAAATAATCCGCGATATAATCCGCGATCGCGGAATACATCTCATCCGAATCCAGATATTCATCCTCCACATTCAGCTTGGAGACGTCGATCCAGTTCTGAGAAATCGCGTAGGTCAGATATTCCTTCAGACTGATGCTCGAATCCTCTGTCCAGGCGATATAGGTAGCATCTGTCTTATCAATCGCTTCCTCATTCAGAATTCCGGTGTCTTCCATAAGCATATCATTGACGATATAAGAGACATAGACCTGATATTCTTCGTCCAGATCTTTATAAACAGTCGGATCGTCGGAAAGCAGCTCCTGGCGGATAACCTCAAAAATCTCCGAAGCCTTTGTGAGGAATGCCTGGTAGACCGTCTGCTCATTTTCAGAAGCGTCAGACGATTTCAGATGGCTGACACTCAGAATATTATTCTCAAACAACGCGTAATATAAGTCATAATATGCGATGTAAACTTCGTCCGCAGATGTCAGGTTTTCCGTGTTGTACTCTTCTACCGGGATTACCTTGGAGTAAAGGATACCGGCGATTTCCTGCTCCAGCATCTGATATGCTGCCTCCTGAAGTTCTACATCAATCGTAAGGTAAAGGTCATTGCCAGCCTGCGCGTCTACTTCCTCAACCACCTCCTGCGTCTGTCCGACGTAGTTGACATAGAGGGTCTCATATCCCTTTGTTCCCTGGAGTGTCGTCTCGTATACGCTTTCCAGTCCGGATTTTCCGACAATGTCTGTCGCGGAGTAATCGCTGTTGACTTCCTGTAATTCCTCCAACTCTTCAGAGGAAACCTGTCCGGTATAGCCGATCAGGCCGGCCATACACTCAGCATAGTCATAGACGCGGATATATTCTTCCGAGATATCAATGCCCGGATAATCGGAAATGTTTTCCAGAATGCGGGCTACGGTCTGTTCACTGATGTCTTCCGCTATCGTCACAGCCTGATAGCGCTGATAGCTGTAAGCAGCAATATTCGCGCGCATTGCTACAATCTGCAGGATTTCCTGCTGCGTGTAGGTTTCCGGAAGGTCATATTCTTCCCGTTCTTCGGCTGTAATCGAGTCATCCAGAAGCCCATAGCCAGTGATGGCATACTCTGAACTGTAACCGCCGCAGAGAATTTCCATCAGATCTGCCGCTTCAATATTCAGCTGATTCGCTTCCAGATCACCGATGTTTGATTCGCCAAATATATCCGCTTTAAAGCGATTCAGCGTATACCCGCTGGAATTGTAGTACCAGCTGCCGTCATCTGCGATTGAAATCTTAAAGTCCTCCACTACGGAATCCACGGAGTCCCCCTCCTCTTCAATCAATTTGATGATATGGTAGAGGGTACTGTTAATTGAAAGATTCTTCTCCTTGGTAGAGTCGTAGGTCAGGTTGTCTTCAAAAGTAACACAATATGAGATTTCATTGTAAGCGATCGCAACACCGTTGCGGTCGTAGATATTCCCGCGGGCCGCATTGATTGTCTTTGTTTTCAGAATGGAAAGGGAAAAGTTTTCCTGATAGGACTCCCCCATCACAATCTGCAGGTAAAAAAGGCGTTGAATGACCGTTGCCGCCAGCAGAACCGCAATGACAATAAGAATGATCACACGCGAATTCACAGACGATTTGGGAAACTTTTTTCTGAACTGTTGAAACAAAACGATTGATTCCTCCTTTTCGCTTTCAGTCGCCTGCCAGGTCAAGTTTACGGTTGATTCGGTAGAATATCTGATAACAGATAATCGTCAATATCAGGGTGTAAATAACTTCCGGCATAATAATTCTGCCAAGATAAAAGAAAAACTGAAGACGCCCACGCATAAGAAAGCGAAAGGCATACTGCACAACCCCATATGCCAGATCACAGACAGAAATCAGTAAAAGAGGGGTCTTGATATCATCATCATAAAAAATCCGATAAAAGTACCCGCTAAAATAACCTACCCACAGATAAATGAGTGCGTTAAATCCGATGGTGCTTTCAAAAAAGAGATCCGTGAGCAGGCCACAGAAGAAACCAATCAGCATTCCTTCTTTCCGCCCACGCATCAGGCCGAACGAGACGGTCAGTATAATCAGTAGGTTTGGCTTGATCTCAGCGATCGCAATCATTGGGCAGATGGAAGCCTGCACCAGAACACAGATTACAATCAGCAGAGCTATGACAACTTTCCGCTTCATAATAATCTCCTTGCAAAGTAAAACGACTTACGCCGCTTGCGATAATTATTTACTCCGTCCCGGAGCCAGGCTCGGTTTCCGATTCTGACTCGGTTTCTGTCAATTCTGTCTGCACTTCTTCCTCCGTAGAATCTACACTTTCGGAGGATGTGGACGGCGTGTAATCTTTTAATTCCAAAATGACCAGAACCTCCTGCAGGTGCCGAAAATCCACCACAGGTGTAACATAGCCGGATTTTGTCAGATTATTGGAATCGTTGTTCAGCTCACTGATATAACCAATCAGAATGCCCGGCAGGTACTTCTCGCTGATGTATGACGTCACTACCTTATCACCAACATGGACGGCATTTTCCGTATCTGTCAGCTGAAACAATTCCAGAGAGCCTTCATCAATGAGTGTCAGGTTGCCGGCAATGATGCACTGATCGGATGTTGTAGATACCATAGCGCTGACGTTGCTCTCATCATCAATGATGGAACGAACCGTCGCCCAGTTGGCGCCTACTTCTGTGACAATTCCCACCAGGCCACCGTCGGCAATGACATTCATGTCCACTTCGATGCCGTCATTGGAACCTTTGTCAATCGTAAAAATATCAAACCAGTTGCCGGATTCCTTAGCGATAATATTGGCGCCTACCTTTTCATAGGAGGAGTATTGCTCGTCCAGATCGTACAGTTCCCGCAGACGTTCCAGTTCTTCGTGCTCCTGTACCAGCAGACTGTTCTCTTCCGTCAGAGTTGCCACCTGCTCTTTCAAAGACGCGTTTTCTTCGCGCAGCGTCTCGGCGTCTTCGAAATTGTCCGTAAGGCCGGAAAGCCAGGTGCCAAAACTGTTGATCCCTTTTTGTACTGGTGTAACCAGATACCCCGTCACCTGTTTAATCGGCGCGACAATGTCACTGTTCACAAAAGACAGTCCGATCAGCAGCACACAGAAAACAGACAGCCCAATCAGCAGATATTTATTTTTCAGGTTTTCATTTGCATTCTTTTTCATTACAGTCGCTAAGTCCTCTCATCGCATGGCGGCAAGATCGTTCAATGTGTATGTGATTGGTTTCATTTCTTTATTGTTCATAATCTCTACGAGTCCGCGGATTGTGCTGTACTTCGGATCCTGAATGTGATGAAGCGGGATGCCGACCTCCTTGCGGATGTACTCCGGCAGATTCAGAATCATGGAAACACCGCCGCTTAAGTAGATTCCCTCGCGGGCAATGTCTTTCATCAGCTGAGGCGGTATCCTGTTATAAATCGAATTGATGCTTTCTACGATGGAATCAACGGTGTCAATAATCGCAACGCTGACTGCCAGAGACGGGATCACTTCCGCTTTTGGAAGACCGGAAAGTGTGTGAATTCCAAATACTTTCTGTTCCAGTCTCGGACCGTTGATCATAAAGGCCAGATTGTTTTTGAGAGACTCCGCTGTCTTCTGACCAATCCCAAGATTGAATTTGCGCCGCACCATGGTAGCGATATCCGCATCCATCTTTCGTCCCCCGGTCTTAATCGTCTGTCCGAGGATAATTTTACCGGATGAGATGACAGAAATTTCCGTCGTATCGGCACCGATATTCACAACCATATGACCGCGATTAGAAAGCACTGGTAAAGATGCGCTGACCGCATCTGCCAGCCCTTTTTCCACCAGACGGATGCGTCCGGCTCCGATCTGCTCTTTCATCACCTGGAAAAAGGCGCGTTTCTCTACCTGCGTGATCTGAGTAGGAACTGCGATCAAAAGCGACGACGCACCCCCAAACCGCTTGAGCAGATAGTCAAGCAGAAGATCCATTTCCGAAAGATTCGCGATTACACCGTTGACCATTGGCCAAACGACCTGAATATTCTCCGGCTGTTTTTCATATACGCCGTAGGCGGTATCTCCATAGGCGAGGACACTGCCATTTTCGCGCATAGCGATCACATTCCTGTTATAAAGGAATTTTTTCCCCTGTTTATCTCTGATTTTAATCGTATCTGTTCCCAGATCAATTCCACATGCCCGTTGAAACAACATGTTTGTTCCCCTTATTCGTTATTCTGCCAGATACCCTGCTCCCTCAAACTGACAGCCTGACAGTCTCCGATGATAATATGATCCAGCAGTTCAATCCCCAGCATAGCGCCGCAAAGCCGCACCCGCTCGGTGAGCCGGATATCCTCTTCACTCGGATCCGGAATACCGCTTGGATGATTGTGCAGCAGAATAATGCCTACCGCCTGATTCCGCACCGCTTCAATAAAAATTTCACGCGGCGAGATCATGGAAGCCCGAACTGTTCCCAATGATAATCGCACATCCCGGATCAGGCGGCCCTTGCTGTTTAACATCACGAGAAGTACAACCTCCTGCTCCAGATGGCGAAGGTCTTCCATATAATACTCTGCTACTGCCACCGGATCCTGAAAGGACACTCCTTCTGAAAACCGGCTGCGGGAGATGCGTCTCGACAATTCTGCTATGCATTTTAACTGCGCCGCCTTGACGGTTCCAAGGCCACGCACTTTTGTAAGGTCAGCAATCGACATGTGGTAGATACCAAGAAGACCGCTTTTCTCCCCATTCAGCGTAAGGATTCTTCTTGCCAGTTCCAGTGCCGATTCTCCGCAAGAGCCTGTCCGCAGAATAACAGACAACAGCTCTGCGTCCGAAAGACTCTCCGCTCCCTTTTCCAGACATTTTTCATAAGGGCGCTCTTCAAAAGGCATACTCTTCATCGTACGCCCGGCTGACACAGTGCTTTTTCGTTCTTTCTTTTCTGTATTTGTCATACGTTCTGATATGAATCTTCCCCAATGATCCCGAAGCGCGGCGCCGGCGAAACCCTTTCCGGACGGAGCAAAAGAAAAACTCAGCGACGCCACCGGGTGGAATCACTGAGTTATTCTATCACAAAAATCTGGCAAAGTACACCACCAGATTCAAATTTTATTGAAAGTCTATGATCTCCGTCCATCTGCGAAGAAACGCTTCTTCTTCTGGAATATCTTTCGTCATCTGCGCCGCAGCCGCAATCGGGAGCCATTTCTGCACGTACTGCTTCGCTGTATCGCTCTTTTTGCAGAATAAATCCAGATACAGATCCGCTTTTTTCTGGTTTTTAAGCGCGAATTCAAGATAGGTGATGGCCGCGTCTCCGCTGGCATTTCCCTGCGTCGCATGCGCCCAGTCTACAATTGTCATGGTTCCATCTTCCCGGACGATGACATTGCTCGGGTTGAAATCTCCATGGCAAAGCTTCGTGTGATTCGGCATAGACTGCAGCCGGGTATTCAGCTCATAGCGTGTGGTTGCGTCAATCTTATCCTTTAGACTGGCAATCTTTCGGGCAAATTTGTCTTTCTGCAAGGTCAGACGCGGCGCTTTTTTTGCGTGCATGGACAGCTGCGCGTCTACAAACTGCTCCATGTAGGTTTCAATGTTGAGCGGGTCGTTTTCCATCTTCTGCTCCAGGGTTTCACCGGCTACATACTGGATCGCGAGCGCCCATTCCCCATCAATCTCGGTCACCTCAAGAACGGGCGGTATATCCAGACCACTCTCCTCTACCCGTGCGGTGCAGAGCGCTTCATTAAATACATTGGCTTTGCCGTGTTCTTTCGTAAATACTTTAATAATACGGTCTCCGTCCTGATAAACAACCTTGTACGGACGTGTGACTAATAATTTTTTATCCTTTAAATTCATGGTTCGTCTCCTTATTCTCCCGTTACCCGAGCAATCTTCCGGCGCAGCCCGACATCAGGCATCGGGCTTGCCGTGAATCATAATGTTTTCCTGCTATTTTCGAATGAAACTTTGTCCCGGATCTGTTTTATTCCCGCGAACCGACGATTCATTCCGATAAGTCAACGACAAGATCCGCGAAGCGCTGCCAAGCAGGATCCTGGAGTATTATGAGAAGCAGATTACTTCCCATAATATGCTTTCAGATAAATCTCTTTCAGCTCGGACATCAGCGGATACCTTGGGTTTGCACCGGTGCACTGGTCGTTAAACGCCTGCTCGGTCATCTCATCCAGCGTATCCAGGAAGTATTTTTCATCTACACCATAATCGCGGATCGTCGGTTTGATCTCTATAGTACGCATCAGCTCTTCCAGCTTCTCGATCAGCTTATCCAGTACCTCCTGGTCGTTTTCCCCGGTCAGGCCGACAAAACGGCCGATTTCAGCGTAACGGGCAAGGGCATGCGGATACTGGTACTGCGGGAAGGTTCCCATCTTAGTCGGTACTTCGGCACTGTTGTAGCGAATCACATCGGTAAGCACCAGCGCATTGGCGATTCCGTGCGGAATATGATGGAAAGCGCCCAGCTTGTGCGCCAGAGAATGATTCACACCAAGGAAAGCGTTAGCAAAAGCCATACCTGCCAGACAGGAGGCGTTCGCCATGTGATCTCTTGCTTCAATATCGTTGCCGTCCTTATATGCACGCGGCAGATATTCAAAGACAAGCTTGATCGCCTGCAGCGCCAGACTGTCGGTGAAGTCGGAAGCCATGACAGATACATATGCCTCGATCGCGTGCGTCATGACGTCAATGCCAGAAGCGCAAGTCAGTCCTTTCGGCGCACTGATCATATTATCGGTATCAACGATCGCCATATCAGGCAAAAGCTCATAATCCGCGAGCGGCCATTTGATGCCGGTCTCTTTATCCGTTATAATTGCAAATGGCGTCACCTCAGAACCGGTACCGGAAGAGGTCGGAATGGCTACGAAATACGCTTTCTTACCCATCTTCGGGAAGCTGTAAATTCTCTTGCGGATATCCATGAAATCCATGGACATATCCTCAAAATTTGCGTCTGGATTTTCATACAGTACCCACATGATTTTGCCTGCGTCCATTGCAGAACCGCCGCCCAGAGCGATAATTACATCCGGTTCAAAAGCGGTCATTGCAGCAGCACCGGCCTTTGCGGAGGCCAGGGATGGATCCGGCTCTACATCAGAGAAGCAGGTGTGAACAATACCCATCTCATCCAGCTTCTTCTCAATCGGCCGCGTATTGCCATTTTTATAAAGGAAAGAATCCGTTACAATAAACGCCCGTTTTTTGCCCATCACAGTGCCGAGTTCATCCAGCGCTACCGGCATGCAGCCTCTCTTAAAGTAAACCTTTTCCGGCGTCCTCATCCACAGCATATTCTCTCTCCTTTCGGCCACGGTTTTGATGTTGATCAGGTGCTTCACGCCAACGTTTTCGGATACCGAATTGCCGCCCCAGGAGCCGCAGCCCAGCGTCAGGGACGGGGTCAGCTTAAAGTTATACAGATCACCGATTCCGCCTTGAGAGGAAGGGGTGTTGATCAGAATCCGGCAGGTTTTCATAGCTGCCGCATGCTTCGCCATTTTTTCCGTCTCATTTACGTTAATATAGAGAGAAGAAGTATGCCCAAATCCGCCATCCGCAACCAGACGTTCTGCCTTCGCAATCGCTTCATCGAACGTCTCTGCCTTATACATGGCCAGAACCGGGGAAAGCTTTTCATGCGCGAACTCTTCGCTGATATCTACCGATTCGACCTCGCCGATGAGAACCTTTGTCCAGGTCGGAACCTCAACACCAGCCATCTTCGCAATCGTGTATGCAGACTGTCCGACTATCTTTGCGTTCAGAGCGCCGTTGATGATAATCGTCTTACGCACCTTTTCCAGTTCATCCTCTTTCAGAAAATAGCAGCCCCGATACTGAAACTCATCCTTTACCTGCTGATAAACACCTGCAAGAACGGTAACCGACTGCTCAGACGCGCAGATCATACCGTTATCAAAGGTTTTGGAGTGAATAATTGAGTTCACTGCCAGACGGATATCCGCAGTATCATCGATGATAACCGGCGTGTTTCCCGCGCCTACGCCGAGCGCCGGTTTTCCGGAAGAATAAGCAGCCTTCACCATTCCAGGACCGCCGGTCGCCAGAATAATATCTGCATCCCGCATAACCATATTGGTCAGCTCCAGGCTAGGGATATCAATCCAGCCGATAATGCCTTCCGGAGCGCCGGCCTTTACCGCAGCCTCCAGCACTACCTTCGCCGCTTCAATCGTGCTTTTCTTCGCGCGCGGGTGCGGGCTGATAATGATCGCGTTTCTCGTCTTCAATGAAATCAGGGTTTTAAAAATCGCTGTCGAGGTCGGGTTCGTGGTCGGGATAACCGCCGCAATCAGGCCGATCGGCTCCGCAATCTTTTTGATGCCGTAGGTTTTATCCTCTTCAATCACACCACAGGTTTTCGTGTTTTTATAAGCATTATAGATATATTCAGAAGCGTAATGATTTTTGATTACTTTGTCTTCGACTACACCCATACCGGTCTCTTCCACTGCCATTTTTGCAAGTGGGATGCGGGCTTTGTCTGCGGCAGTAGCGGCGGCCTTAAAAATATGATCGACCTGCGCCTGGGTATAAGTCGCGAAAATCTTCTGTGCCTCTTTCATGGCAGCCATCTTCGTTTCCAGGGCTTCCGCCGTGTCAATGATGTCTGGAATGGTTACGTCTGTGTTCGCCATTGAAAATCCTCCTTTGAGATATTCGAAAATCAGTTTCGGTTTCACATCGGTTATATTCTTACTAAATTGTTGATAAAAAATTAACGTTAAATTTTTATCAATCTGAGGTTATTATAATCCTC
>JAJPXU010000130.1 GCA_021205305.1 Lachnospiraceae bacterium | reverse complement strand
GCGGAAGTCGAAGAAAAAGTGAAAGCGGAAGTCGAAGAAAAAGTGAAAGCCGAAGTCGAAGAAGAAATAGAGATGGCCAGAAAGGAAACAGAAAACGCCAAAAAGGAGGCTGACGATGCCAGAAAAAGGGCAGAAGATGCTCTGGCTGAGTTGAAACGCATTAAGGAACAGTATGGAATTTCCTGATTTCGTACAAAATTATGATGGAATCTAGAGCCATACCCGCAGAAGGGGTATGGCTCTTTTTCTTCTTTTTATTTCGCCCGCGCCGCGATTATCTCGCTCGTGTCGCGATTTCTTCTTTGATCGCTGCCGTGAAGTCAGCGAGACTGCTCTGTCCTTTGTCGCCCTCGGAACGGCTTCTGACGGACACGAGTCCCTCTTCTTCTTCTTTCGCGCCGACTACGAGCATATACGGAGTCTTCGCGATCTGTGCCTCGCGGATCTTATAGCCGATCTTCTCCGCACGGGTATCGACGTTCGCCCGGATACCCTCTTCGCGGAGCGCCGCTTTTACCTTGTCCGCATAGTCGATATACTTGTCGGAAATCGGCAGGATGCGCACCTGCTCCGGAGAGAGCCAGGTCGGGAACGCGCCCGCAAAGTGCTCGATCAGGATACCGATGAAACGCTCGATGGAGCCGAACGCTACGCGGTGAATCATGATCGGGCGGTGCTTCTCGCCGTCCGCACCGATGTACTCGCACTCGAAGCGCTGCGGCAGCTGGAAGTCGAGCTGAATGGTGCCGCACTGCCAGGTCCTGCCGATGGAATCCTCCAGATGGAAGTCAATCTTCGGACCGTAGAACGCGCCATCGCCCTCGTTGACTACATAATCCAGGCCAAGTTCGTCGAGCGCGCCGCGCAGGCCGTCAGTCGCCATCTCCCAGTCCTCGTCGCTGCCCATGGAATTTTCCGGACGGGTGGAGAGCTCCACATGATATTTGAATCCGAAGAGCTGATATACCTCATCGATCAGATTTACCACGCCCTTGATCTCGCCGCGGATCTGCTCCGGGGTCATGAAGATATGCGCATCATCCTGCGTAAAGCAGCGCACGCGCATCAGGCCGTGCAGCTGGCCGGATTTCTCATGGCGGTGCACGATGCCCAGCTCGCCCATGCGCAGCGGCAGGTCGCGGTAGGAGCGCGGCTCTGACTTGTACACGAGCACGCCGCCCGGACAGTTCATCGGCTTAATCGCGTAGTCTTCGTCGTCGATGACCGTCGTATACATATTTTCCTTATAATGATCCCAGTGACCGGAGGTCTCCCAGAGCTGACGGTTCAGGATAATCGGCGTCGAAATCTCGACATAACCCGCCTTGGTATGAATCTCTCTCCAGTAATCCAGGAGCGTATTTTTCAGAATCATGCCATTTGGCAGGAAGAACGGGAAGCCCGGCCCCTCATCCGCCATCATAAACAGGCCAAGCTGCTTGCCCAGCTTTCTGTGGTCGCGCTTCTTTGCTTCTTCGATGCGGGCCAGATACTCATCCAGGTCTGCCTTTTTGGTAAACGCCGTGCCATAGATACGGGTCAGCATTTTATTCTTCTCCGAGCCTCTCCAGTAAGCACCGGCAATGCTGGTCAGCTTGAACGCCTTCACCGGCTTCGTACTCATCAGATGCGGACCCGCGCACAGGTCTACGAACTCTCCCTGCTGATAAAAGCTGATTTCTGCATCCTCCGGCAGATCCTCGATCAGTTCCACCTTATACGGCTCATTCTTTTCTTTAAAGTAAGCGATGGCCTCTTCTCTCGGCTTCGTAAAACGGGTGAGCGGCAGCCCTTCTTTCACGATTTTCTTCATCTCCGCCTCGATCTTCTCCAGATCTTCCGGCGTGATCGGATTCTCGCTGTCAATATCGTAGTAAAAACCATCCGCAATCGACGGGCCGATCGCCAGCTTCACATCTGGATACAGACGCTTGATCGCCTGCGCCATGATATGCGAGGTCGTATGGCGGAACGCAGCAGCGCCCTCCGGGCTGTCAAAGGTCAGAATGTTCAGTTCACAGTCTGCATCCACGACCGTGCGCAGATCTGCCTCCTCGCCATTGATCTGGGCAACCGTCGCCACTCGCGCCAGGCCTTCGCTGATGTCCTTCGCGATGTCAATGACCGCCATCGGCTGCGCGTATTCCCGTGTTGATCCGTCTTTTAATGTGATTATCATGTTCTGTCATCCTCCTTATTTTGTGCTTAATTTCCCTGTTTTCATTCCCGCCATGGAACGGTTCCGTACCTTTCTAAGTTAAGAAGCTTTTCCCTCACTCTGTGCGGAATGCCATCCGGCGGGGACTTATCTGGCATCTGTATTACTGTTACAGGTCACACCACAGCCAAATCTACTCTATTTCAACCACTACAGGTGTGACCTATAACAGCATCCGGCCAATTAAAATCGCTACGCGATGGGCCGGATGCTTGCTCCCTCTACGTTTTCAACCCTGACCCCGCAGCAAGTGCGTGGTCGGGTTGTGACCAGTAACGTATTACTCGTCTTCTTCCTCATCGGAGCCGTAAATGTATTCGTCAGAGGAATTGCCGCTGCCATTGTGGCTGAACAGGGTAATCCCGCTCTTCATCGGCGACGTCAGCCAGCCAAGCAAAATTCCAAACAGCAGCACATCTGTGAGAAGCAGGCCTTTTTCCAACGGGCTCCAGTCTGACAAAAAGACGGACTTTACTGCTTTCCATTTTTCTTTCATAGATTCTCTCCTTTCTTCAAAACAGGACAGGTATGAAATTTCCTCTAGCGCGGCATGCGCATCCTCCCGGAGGATTTTTGTCCGATAGGGAAGTTCGGAGAACTTTCCTATTGGACGAAAAAGCCCCTGACAGCCCAAAAAGACTGTCAGGGGCGATCATACAGTACCGCGGTTCCACCCTGGTTTTTACTCATTCGACGATAACGGAGTCACCGGACCGGATTGGGGCCACTCGGAGGCAGTTTTCAAATGGTTCCGCATAAGGGCTTTCCAGCAGCCGCCCTCTCTCTGGATGCTTCCGCATTTTACTCTTCTCTTCTACGTGTTATTCTCTATCTATGCACAATTTGGCCGCCCGTTCCCCAGCTGCCAGGCTAAAATCGAACGCTTTTTCTCAATTCTCTCCCACAATGATTCCGCGAAGCAACGAAACATACAACCGTATTCGCATCGGGATATCTGACTGCGTCACTCAGACAAGTATAGCATTTCCGACCGGTTTGTCAACACCCGATTTTTACTTCCGGATAGCACTTCCACGATTTCCCACCGTCACAGCTATACTCCGGAATCTTTTAACCCTCGTACGTCCCGGCAATCATTTCCTTAATCGCCGCGCGGTTCACGGTCAGATCCGGCACCAAAACGCTCATGCTGCGGATCGTCTGATTCGTGTAAGAGCCGTCCACCGGAATCCGGTAAGAGCCAATCTCGCTCAAATCCATCGACTGCGCAAGATACAGCATGGAAAGGATTTCCGTATTGGACATATCCGTCGACACCAGCTCCAGGATATCATCAATCAGCGCAACCTGGGTCGCAAGCCCGACGTCCTTGTATGCGTTAAAAATACTCGTAATTACCGCACGCTGCCGCTGGGTCCGGCCAAAATCGTTGGCCTCTGTTGCCGTGGAAACATACCGCGTGCGCGCATAGACAAGCGCAAACTCGCCATACACATGATTGGTACCCTCCGACACGCTGTAGCCCTGTGCCTGGAAATAGCTTGCCTCCGTCGAGGTCAGCGTAATATCCACACCGCCTAACAGATCAATGATGCTCTGGAATCCGGAAAAATCGATTTCCACATTATAATCGATCGTCACACCAAAATTCTTCAGAATCACCTCATCAAGCAGCGTCGCTCCGCCAAACTGGTAAGCAGCATTGATGCGGTTGTCCGAATAGCCGGGAATCTGCACATACAGATCCCGCATAATAGAAATCATATTCACCGCATCCGTATCGTCATTGATCGAAATAATAATCATCGAATCCGAGCGCTCCCGTGCACCCGTCGTCCGCGTGTCCTGCCCGATCAGCAAAATATTCGTCACACCGGTACTTTCATCCTCGTCCTCTTCGGTCTCCGCCTCAATGTCCTCCGGCCATTCCACCTCATCCGGATCCATGCTGTCCTCACCGGCATCCTCGTCCGTCTCAAAATCCTCACTTTCCGGAGCCAGAAGCTCGACTTCCTCGATTTCACTGATGCTGCTCATCACATGATTGACCGCAAATGCAGCGGCACATGCCAAAATCAGCATAACAGCCACTACGCTCAATGTCCCCACCAGAACCAGGCGCCGTCCGCCTCGCTTTTTCTTCTTATCCCTATCCGCCATTTCTGTTTCTCCTCAAATTCTAAAATATAGTAAACGACGTAAGTCGTTTTACTTTTCGCTTTGCGTACCGCAAGACGTTCCTTCACCAAAGGTACTTTTTGTATGTTCCATCTTACACCACGGCCTCTACCAAAACACGATCACGGAATACGTATGGTAAAATCATTCTATCATACAAAATCCTGTCTTGCAAGGCACACGTTTGGCGTTACAGGGTTGTTTCACGAAGTTATTTAGTGAAATGAAAATTTAAATTCCACAACTCGGGGGTACAAGTGGAATTCAGTCTTACTCAAAATTCCACTTGTATTTCCGGCGTTCGCAGCAAAAACCTAGTGGAAATCAGTCTTACACCATATGGCCTACCCAATTCTACTGGGTAAATGATGGCGTAAATGGAATGAAGTTTTACTCCTTGACTGTGCTTTTAATCCCTGAAAGAGTGAAATCCACCGGAAAATCACAAATTTTGGTGTGGAAATAAACTTTTCACTTCAGCCACGAAGTTATTTGACGTAAGAATAAGCTCTTTGATGTGATAGGGGGGACTCTGTTTACTGTGATTCCACCTGTATTTTTTTCAAATGCTCGTTTTTCTTACATGATTCCTGAGAAAAAGCGCATAGATTCCCTATCACCTTATTCCGGCCCTTTAAAATTATATTATTTATAAACATATTCTTTTAATACTGGCTCTTTATCCCTTGAAAAACATATTTTTGCATCAATGACGGATCATCGCAAAAGAAATCCATCATTTCTGTCATAACGTCTGCCCCCTCTTTTGCATTCTGCGCGAGTCTCAGAATATTATAGGCAAATTTTCGGATCAATGCTAAATTGTTTCTACATTTTTTCGCGGGTGATCGGTCTTCACGGAACGTGTCATCTAACGCATGGTGCAGTTTATTTTCTACTGACCAATGCTTCCTCTTTATTACAGCTACCTTTTCCGCGCTCAGTTTTAAATCTGATATCAGGCCTACCTCCTGGATGTCACTTTTCTCGTTATCTCCCTTTTGGGGTTTTGGTTTCCTTCTGGATCCTTCTTTTAGAAAAGTTTCCACATCAGGCGTGATATCTTCTCCGTTCTCATCCCTTTCCATTGGAATACGTATCTGCCGTAAGAGTCCTACGGTCTCTATCCATGGCCACTCTGTTTCTGTTTTCGTTATAATACCTTTCTCATTTGTAACGCAGCAATGCCGGTGTTCCTTCCGGTCACGGTTATTCTCCGCCCCAGACCATTCGCCATAGCTTTCCATTATTTCAGGGTACCTTGGCCTGGCGGCTGTATCTGTCTCTTTTTTCTGCGCTGCATAATCATCCCTTGCTTCCCCCATGAATTTCAGGATTTCTTCATATGTCTGTGGCTGATTTCCCTTTACCAGCAGTACAAAATGCCCTTCCTGCTCACGGATCTGCAGCATGATTTCTGTCTGGGTGCCGATGGAATCCGTTGTGATTGTACTCCCACGGAGACTAAACAGCTTTAAAATCTCAGGTATTGCCGTTATTTCGTTTGTTTTCTCCTGGATAGGTATCTGCGCCAGCACCAGGCCGGTTTCCGCATCCAGCGCATTTAACACCATGCTGGCTTTATTCCCTTTCACTTTTTCCACTGATCCACGCAGCGCTTTTCTGTCTATCACTATGTGCCTTCCTCTTGTCGGTATGATTTCACCAACCCATTCCATGAAAGCATATAGAAACATCCATTCATCTATCCCCGCAAGCAGCCTGCACGCAGTCGGGGGTGACGCAATCCCATTCTCAAGAGGCATATATACCCTCAGGATTTCAAGGTGGCTCCTGCACCAGTTCAGGCTCCGCCGGATTGTCGTCCTGCCCGCAAGAAATCCAAGCACCAGGCAGGTAAGCACTTCGGCCAACTCATGCTTTGTTTTTCTCCCGCATCTCGGATCCGGCACCATTTTCATATATGCCACCAGTGGCTGCGTACAGAAAAGCCGCTCAGCAGCACAAGGCGTCACAAATACCTAACTGGTCCAGAAGCTGCTTCTGCGTATCGCTGATCCTGGAAATAACCTTTTCTTTTTCCAGATAGATCAGGTAAATGTTTTTTAACGGTTCCAGGTCTTCCAGCCCGATACCATGCTTTTTGTAAATCCTCCGGCTCAGCATTCCAGTCTGCGCAGCAAACTGGCAGTGGAACTCTTCTTCCTGCCTTATCTCCTTCTCTTTCCGGAGATAGGTTTCCGGTGAGCGCTTCGCAATTATAATAGAAAGAATATCTTCCCATTCATCCCCGAGGGGTGCTTTCCATTCATCGGGACAAAGTATCTGGATTGCTTTTGAAAAGCCATATTCTTTTACCTCAATTCCTGTAAGACTGACTTTTTTCCGGTTGCTTTCAATTACGCCTTCCGGAGTAATGACGCCAATATAAGTATCCACCGGCTGCGGATACTTTTTCCCTGGCACGCGCTTGGATGTCCTTTTGTAGAGATAATAAACATCCCCTTTTTTCTTCACTGTAGTTCCTCTTGTCCGGTATTCCTGAACCCAGGCCGGATACTTTTTTCAGTTACTGGCATAATATCCCTCCTTTCCGTATAGGTGGAGTATACCTATACTATGTAGATATTATACCTCTACAAGACAAAAATGTCGAGGGTTTTTAAAAATTTGTATAGCAGTCAAAACCCTCGATAAAATCTACGTTTTTCCCAAGTTTAAATTTTCTTCATGAAACAACCCTGGTGCGTTCAAACCCGGCCATTCGTGAAATGAGTGGATAAAAATTATTGTTGTGCACTCTGTATGACCTCTATTTTGCTGTGATGCTCTTTCTCCTTTTTGTCGTACCCAATTCCGACCAGCAGCACCCGTCCGGTATGGCGTTTCCTCTCCGCCATCTTTCCCTGAAATTTCAGCATATACCCCCGATCTTTGATCTGGGCAATCGCCGTCTCCGGTGTGTCGTCCACTTTCAGTTCGAGAATGATGCCATCTCCCCCTGCTTTTTCCGGATAGAAAATGAAATCCACAAAACCTTTTCCTGCTTTATTTTCTCTTTCTACATAATAGCTGTCACGCGCTGCCAGATAGACGAGATTCACGATCGCAGTCAGTTCCGTCTCGTCATTATAGTCCAACAATGGAGTCTCTGTATTGTGTGCAAATGCCAAAATCTCCTCCATTGTCTTCGTATCACCTTTTAATGTAGCGTTCAGCATACGGTCAGATTCCACCGCCAGACGATTGATGTAACCCAAATTTTCCCGCTCCCGGATGGTCTTCGCAAATTCATCCATCAGTTCCCGGTTCGGGATATGGACTTTACCATCCTCATAATTCAGAAACCCATAGACCACCATCGCAGAAAGGATTTCATTGCGCGTCGTCAAGTTCATTGATGTGGCCGCATATTCCTCGATCTTCGCAGGAACCGCCTCTCCGGCGACCATCAGGGCCACGTCTTTCTTTACATCGGCACGGTCATTTGCAATGTAAGCAGCGATTTCCATATACTGCCCCGATGACGTCCAGTAGCTTGCAAGACAATTATTTGAAAGGGCTTTTACCACCGAACGCGGATTGTACAATTTCTCCCCGCCAGCCGTATGGTAACCATCATACCAAAGTCTCAGCCCTTCCCTGGTGACAACCGGCGAGGGAGTTCTTTTCAGATACCGGTCATACAACATATCGACCTCTTCATCCGTAAAGCCAAAATATTCACTGAATTTCGTCTGTATTGTCATCGTATATTCATCAAAATTATTAATTGTAGAACCACTTGAGTATTTCGCAATCGGAAGAACCCCTGTCATGTAGCTTAAGGCGACATAACCCGTGTCCTTTGTCATGGCCGCAAGCCAGTTAATAAAATTCTTTCTATCCTCGTTCGTTGTATACGCCTTATGAAAGATGCAGTCCCATTCGTCAAATATCAGAATAAACTTTTCCTGTGTATCCTCATGAATTATTCCCAGAAAATCTACAAGAGAAAGTCCTTTCCAGTAATCCACATCCGGAAAACTTTTTTTCAAATCCCGAATAATAAACATTTCTACATTCTTTATAAATTCATCATAGCTTTTACTGGTATTAACCGACTTAATGAAGTTTATATAAATCACATTATACTGATTCATATACTCCCGATAATCAAATTCTTCATCGGCTGCCGCTATCTCAGCCGAACTTTCCTGCGGTTTTTGTGCTATTTTCAAAGAATCAAAAATACTGCTGCTGTCGATGCCCCTGCTAAAGAAAGCCCCGATCATCGCCGCCATCACTGACTTACCGAAACGTCTCGGCCGGGTGATGCAGATATGGTTATTTCCTTCTTCTACTAGCGGAATCAGTTCTTTCAGCATGGCTGTTTTATCTACAAAGTATGGCTTTTTCGTCTCACTTTCATAAAGTGAGTATACCTGTGTGCTATTCAGATAGTACCCCATTTCTGCTTCACCCCCATCCCTGATTTCCCCCTATACACTCTGCACGATCTCAATCCTGCATCTGTGTACTTTATCTCTGCGGTTATATCCAATCCCGACCAGAATAATTCTCCCGGTTGTTTTCGGCTGCTCGCCAATCTTTCCCTGAAATTTCAGAGCATAGTTTTTATCTTTTATCTGCCGCAGCGCTGTCTCCGGGGAATCATCTACTTTCAATTCAATGATAATACCGTCATCGGAACGATTATGTGGATAAAATATATAGTCTACATAACCAATACCTGCCTGGTCCTCTCGTTCTATATTATATTTGTTTCTGGCGGCAATGTAAGCGAGCTTGACACTTCCAGATAGCTCGGCTTCATCGTTATAAGCCTTTAATGGCGATTCCGTCGTGTGCACAATCGCCAGCACTTTCCCAACCGTATCCTCATCCCCGTCATAGGTCGCCTGCAGGATGCGTGCGGATTCTTTTTCGAGTTCGCGCATATAACTATATTTCGGTTCCGTCCGTATGATCCTGTCAAACTCAAGTTCAAGCTCTTTGTTCGGTATACGCACACAGCCATCATAATAATTCAAATATCCATATACAACCATGGCAGACAGAATTTCATCCCGTTTTTCAAGGACAGGAGCTGTAGTGGCATATTCGGATATATCTGCTTCCACCGGTTCACCCGCCACAAGCAGCATCACCGCCTCCCGCACGCCATCCACATCATCCAGCACATAATCTTTCAACTCATCATACTCCCCCGCTTTCGCCCAGTAATTATTAAGCGCGTCCCGCGTAAGGGCACGCACAACTGAATTCGGGTTGTATATGCTGCCGTTTTTTCTTTGATATCCGTCATACCATCTGGCAAGATCCTCTCGTGAAAATTCCGGTCTGACACAATTCTTCTGATAGCGTTGGTACAGTTCATCTACTTCTTCACCGGTAAACCCGAAATATGCATCATACATACTGCTGTTTGCCATATTATATTCGTCAAAATGATTCATCGTGTCGCTGGCGGAGTATTTCTTGATCGGAAGAACGCCGGTCAAATACGCCAGTTCAACATATGACATCCCTTTTGTCATACCCCCGAGAAACGCAGTGAATTTTCCTCTGTCCGATTCCGTAAAGTAGTCTTTGTGAAAAACATAATCCCATTCATCAAAAATCAGGATAAATTTCACCTTATTATTCGCCAGTGACACAGTACGTAATGTTGCTCCCAGAGAATCTTCCTCGCGAATTTTCGTATTCGGATATGCTTCTCTTAAATCATCAACCAGCCGCATTTTAATAGTTTTGATATATTCCCTATAGGATTCGCACTCTTCCACTGCTCTGCTGAAGTCAATATAAATCAGGTTATGCCGGTTCATATGTTTCGCATAACCATCATACCCGGCAATCCTAAGATGCGAAAACACTTCGGTACCGTCCACACCTTTGCCGAAGAAAGAGCCAATCATCGCTGCTACCACAGATTTTCCAAATCTTCGCGGCCTTGTGACGGAAATATAGCTTCCCTGCTGCTCTACAAGGGGGATTAATTCATTTAGCATTTCCGTTTTATCCACAAAGTATGGTTTTGCGGTTTCTCTTCTGTAAATATCAATGACATCTTCCGGGTTCAGATAGTATCCCATTTCTGCACCTCCCCATTTTGCCAGCTTTACCTGTGATAAATCGGATATAGTTCTAAAAGTCCTGCATTTCAATCTTCCCCACCGAACCGCTCCCGCACAAATACGCGGGCGCGGTGAATCCGGGAGCGCAGCACACCGGGCGCCACCCCAAGGCATTCGGCTGCCTCTTCATAGGTAAGCTCCTCTACACAAATCAGATACACCGTCTCATACCACAGCGGATGCGTGGATTTTAACTCGCCCATAATTCGCAGAATCAGGTCTTCATTATCCATGGAGATTTCAATTTCCATCGTCCTGGTACCGCCTGGCACTCCATTTGCCGCTCCCTCCAGTACGTCCTCATCCATCCCCATCTCCGGCTTGCGGCAGATTTTTCGAATGTAGTCGATCGCGGCATTCCTGGTACAGCGGAACAGCCAGCATTTCTCAGCACCCGGATACACGCAGTCCATATGCTGATAAAAAGACATAAATACCGTTTGTGAAATATCTTCTGCAGCTTCATGATCCTTTACCCGCTCATAAGCAAGCCGGATCACATATCTCTGATACTTTGCATAGCAGTCACAAAATCTTTCGTTCTTCATTTTTCTCTTCTCCCCCAATGGTGTCACTAACTGTGAGCCCATAGAAGAAGTATACTACAATTTGTATCTTCCGTAAAGGACGAATACACGCTTTTGTGTCCTTTTTGCGCCTGCCTGTTTCTGCTTACAGCCCGGCCGCCCAGCCATGCGCCTGCTTATTCCTGTTTACAATCCGGCCGCCCAGCCATGCGCCTGCTTTTTACAGCCGCTCCAGCTCCTCCATCCATAACCGCGCGCAGGCGTCGCTCGGCATGCGCAGATCTCCGCGCGGAGAGAGCGCCACACTTCCGACCTTCGGTCCGTCCGGAATGCACGAACGCTTGAACTGTTGGGCAAAAAACCGACGGTAAAAGGTTTTCAGCCATTTCAGGATCGTCTGTTCGTCGTAAGCATCCGCAAATGCCAGCTTCGCGATGCGGTAAATCTTTGCCGGCGGATAGCCGAACCGCAGCAGGTAGTAAAGGAAAAAGTCGTGCAGCTCATACGGTCCGACAATATCCTCTGTCTTCTGGGCAATCTCACCGTTTTGCGGAGGCAATAGTTCCGGGCTGACCGGCGTGTCTAACACATCATACAGAATCTCACTCACCGTAGTATCGCCGCAGGTGTCCGCATAGTAACGCACCAGATGGCGCACCAGAGTCTTCGGCACAGAGCAGTTGACCGCGTACATGGACATATGGTCGCCATTGTAGGTCGCCCAGCCGAGCGCCAGTTCCGACATATCCCCCGTGCCGACCACCAGGCCGCCTGTCTTGTTGGCGATATCCATCAGAATCTGCGTCCGCTCCCGCGCCTGGGAATTTTCATAAGTCACATCATGCACTTCCGGATCCTGCCCGATATCGCGGAAATGAATGTTCACAGCCTCCCGAATGTCCACCTCCAGCAGCTTCGCCCCCAGGCTTCTTGTCAGGCTGCAGGCATTCTGGTATGTGCGGTCCGTCGTGCCAAATCCGGGCATCGTCACCGCTGTCATGGTAGCGCGCGGAAGGCCAAGCAAATCACAGGCCTTCGTCATCACCAGCAGGGCGAGCGTCGAATCCAGGCCGCCGGAAATCCCGACCACAAGGCTTTTGGATCCGGTGTGCCGCATCCGCTTTTTCAGACCGAGCGCCTGAATCATCAGAATCTCCTCGCATCTGCGACTGCGATCTGCCTCTCCCGCCGGCACAAATGGCGCCGGGTCAAAGCGGCGGGTCAGAGGAGTTTCTTCTATATATAAATGGAAGGGAATCCTGACATAACCCCCCAGAAAGCGCTCCGGGATATACCGTCCCGCCATGCATTCCGAAGAATCTTTCGCCGCTATACCTTCCGCTGCACTTACAAAACCTCCTGCCCCGTAACCAGAAACGGCATTTCCCGCCGGAAACGTCGTCATCCGCCGACGCTCCGCGCGCAGGCGGCTGATATCCAGCTCCGCGTACGTAATTCCGCTTTCAAAGCGCGGGGACTGCGCCAGAATATGCCCATTCTCCGCGATCAGACTATGGCCGCCGTAGACCAGATCCTGCGTCGATTCACCCTCGCCCGCGCTCGCGTAGATATAGCCGCACAGCAGCCGTGCCGACTGCCCTTCGACCAGCGACCTGCGGTAATCACTTTTCCCAGTCACCTCATCGCTCGCCGAAAGATTCACAAGCACATTCGCTCCAGCCAGCGCATGGGCAATACTCGGCGGATTCGGCGCCCACAAATCCTCACACAGCTCCGCCGCCACGACCAGTCCCATTTCCCTTGAAAAGCCGGAATCCGGCAAATCACGGAGAGCTCCCCAGTTATCTATACTTTCAGAACCTCTGCCTGATTCTCCGGCAAGCGGATTTTTCGCGTGTTCTTTACACAAAAACAGCAGATTCATCCCAAACGGCACCATCTTCCCGCCAAACTCCACACAGGTAACCGTTTCACTTCCGGGCGTAAAATGCCTCGCCTCATAAAACTCATTGTAATTCGGAAGATGCCGTTTCGGCACAAAACCCAGCAGTTCCCCATCGGAAAATGCTGCCGCCACATTGTATAACTTCCCGTTTACCTCCAATGGCAGCCCGACAAAAATCAGCGCGTCCTTACCCGCGGAATACGCGACCAGCCCTGCCAGTGCCTGCCGCGCGGCCAAAAGCAGCGTCTCCTGCCAAAACAGATCCCCGCAGGTATATCCCGTGATGCAAAGCTCCGGAAACACCAGGATTTTCGCGTGTTCCCGCACCGCCTCATCTATCCCGGCGCAAATGCTCTCCGTATTAAAAACACAGTCCGCCACCCGGATATCCGGGGACAGAGCCGCTACCTTAATGAAACCGTCCTTCATTGTCTTCTCCTTCTGATCGCGCCACTTGCGTCCAAACCGGAACCAACGGGGTACCGGTATCACCAACGGTTCTTTCACGGACGCTGGCTTATCTTTAACAGCGTGCGCAATTCTTCCACGCTCACCTTGTATTTTTTATCACAGAACTGGCAATTTACCTCAATCGGTTCCCCGTCCGCGATCATTTTCTCCAGCTCTTTCTTACCCAGGCTGATCAGTACACGCTCAATCCGCTCCCGAGAGCAATCACAGTGGTACTGTGTCGGTATTTTGTCCAGAATCTCCAGATGAAATTCACCGAGCAGCTCTTCCAGAATCTGCTCCGGTCCCATCCCCGCGTCCAGCATCGCGGTAACCGGACGCACCTCGGCCAGCTTCCGCTCCAGCCGGTCGATCACATCATCCGGCGTAAATGGCATCAGCTGTATGATAAAACCGCCTGCCTGCCGCACCTTGCCTACCTCAGCCAGATTGCCTTCCAGTGTCAGAGATTCCTTCGACGTTTCGTCTGGCTGACCCGCTTTCAGATTGGTGTTCCGCTCCAGCAGCACACCCAGTCCCACGGAAGACGGCACCTGCTCTGACATTGCAAAATAGTAGGTCAGGTCGTCCCCGATCTCCCCGGTCTGCAGCGCACTCTGCCCGACATAAGGCTCTTTCATGCCCAGATCGCGGATCACGCGCAGAACCCCATTGCCAACCGCGCCGCCTACATCCAGCTTTCCCTTATCCGTCGCAGGCAGGTAAACGCCCGGATTGTTCACATATCCCTTCACATTCGCCGCAGAATCCGCCGTAACTGTGATCCCGCCAATCGGACCATCCCCGCCAATCTGTAGCGTCAGAAGGTCCTTCTCGCCCTTCATCATCGCGCCCATCATCGCACCCGCGGTAAGAAGCCGTCCGAGCGCCGCCGTCGCTACCGGGCTCGTATTGTGATAACCGCGCGCCGTCTCCACCAAATCCTTTGTTGTCGCCGCAAAAGCGCGGATCTGCTGATCCGCCGCCACGGCCCTTACGATATAGTCCATTCTTTCTCTCCTCGTCAACACCAGTCGAAACCGGATAAATCGTCCCTGCCCGATTCCGTTGCTTTCATTATCGTACTAATACCGATTCTACCACACTCCGTTCCTGTTGACCATAAAAAAGTATATATGAATCTCTATTTCAGAATTTTCCAATAACCGGACTTATTAGAACCCACTCGCTCAATATAGCCAAATTTTTTCAATGCTGAAATCCCGGTATCGACTGTTGTTTTGCCAACTTCAAGCTTCTCCATAATCCGTGCTTTCGTAATATTGGAATTGTTCCTTATCTCTACAAGAATTCGCACCTGCATTTTAATTAATGCCGCTTCCTTTGATCCTGCAACGGCGTTTTTATTACCCACTTTATTACCCGATTTGTCGCCCATAACGTTGATCCAGTTAAACGGAATTGTTACAACTGTTAGAGCCGGGAGATTTCAACCACTCAGAGCCGATTTAAAAAAGCCAATTTCAGCCAAAAGATTTTAGCCAATCTCGATATCAATGGTAATTAAAATATTGACATCATGAACCCGCTTACCATGCTTGTACAGGCGAGAACAGGTGTCGCATCAGGGCCAGAAGGCCCCGATACAACGCCTGTTGGCACTCCGTGCCAGCCTAGCATGCCGCCCCTAATGTAAATACATGAAACACCTGATATTGAGATTGAAAGATCTTGTTGGGAGCCACCGTACAACAATGGTTATTTCTTTTTGGCTAAAATTGGTTATTTTCGCTTGGCGCAATTTGGCTATTTCCGCCCGACCCTAACACAACGATGGAGTTCTCTCTGAACTCATATGCTTCTCTCCCATACCTCTGAGTAATTCTTGGCACACCTCTATGTACTTGTTTTAAATCATCTCCCCCTGTCAAAATCCCTCTTTCTGTGCTATACTTACCAATAGTTCCGAGCCGAATTGATAAAGCAAAGCTGAAACCCAGCTATGCAAATTTATATTTAACTACCAAGAAAGGAAAATTTCATGATGAATACCACCAGAATCGACCGCGCTGCCGAATATATGGAAGCCATTTTAAGAGAAGAAATCGCAGCAGGCGGTGTGCCAGGCGCTTCCTTCGCCGTGCTGTACCGCGGCGAAACCGTTATCCGGAAGCACATCAACTACGAGCCGGACGCCATTTTCCGGGTTTATTCCATGAGTAAGCCTGTCACCGCTGTCGCCGCCCATATTCTCTGGGAGCGCGGCAAATTAGACTGGTTTACCCCTCTTTCCTGCTATCTGCCGGAGTTCGCCCACATGAAGGTGCTCACCGATTCCGGACTGACAGAAGCGAACCGCCCGATTTTGCTAATGGACCTGCTGCGGATGACGTCCGGGATCGTCTACCCGGACAGCGATCTTCCCGGCCAGCCCATGCAGAAGCTTTTTGACCGTATCCAAAAGGAAATCGTCAATGGAAAACAGACCTCAACCCAGGAGCTGTGCCGCCTGATCGCGCAGCAGCCGCTGGCATTCCACCCAGGCGAGCGCTGGCGTTACGGCTTAAGCTGCGATGTGATGGGCGCGGTCATTGAAAAAGTCGCCGATCAGCCCTTAAGCGAATTCATGGCGAAAGAAATCTTTGAGCCGCTCGGCATGATTGATACCGGATTTTATGTGCCGGAAGAAAAACAGAGCCGCTTTACGACCCTGTATGAAGTGAAAGCAGATGCGCAGCCGGAAACCAACGCATCCTCAGAACCAGACGCAGCTGATAAAGCAAAAACAGAAGGCACCGCCCCTCTCCGCTACAAAGAAGCGGCCTCCCGCCATCTTTGCCTGACGAAGTGCCTTACTCCACCCGCTTTTGAATCCGGAGGCGCTGGTATTGTATCGACACTGGATGACTACGCGAAATTCGCGGATATGCTGGCACACTACGGTATCGGCAACGGCCATCGCATTCTCGGCCGCAAGACCGTCGAATGCTTCGAACACGGCCAGCTGGACGAAGCGCAGAAAAAGACCATTTATTTCGACCAGATCCGCGGCTATAACTATGGCAATTTCATGCGCGTCTACGACGACCGCACCGAATCCGGCTGCAGCGGGGATAAAGGCGAATTTGGCTGGGACGGCTGGACCGGTCCGTATTTTCTTGCAAATCCGAAAGAAGAGTTCGCTTTCGTTCTGATGCTCCAAGTCGGCGGCTACTACCACCCAGAGATGATCCGCAGGCTACGGAATACCGCGTACTCGATCGTGGAATAGACGTAGCCATCATTCTCTTTCATTAAAAAAGAAAACTGCTATAAAAATGCGCCAGGTGAAAGAAATTTTCCAACCCGGCGCATCTTTTTATCTTTTCTTTCCGTATAAAAAACTCTTAGTTACAAGCTATCTTTTCAGATCAATCTCCACCGGCCGTACCCCGGTCAGTTCCACGCTCTTCTCATCCGGCTGGCTGCAGCCCACGTAGATTTTACAGGTACCGCCTGCTTCCCTGCGGACGCCCTCAGCGTCGACCACAGTAAACGCGTTCGCCGCAAGCGGCAGGGTCACCTGCTTTGTCTCGCCTGCTTTTACAAAGACCTTCGCAAAGGCCGCAAGCTGCGGATTCGGCACCGCATCCGCGGAATCCGTATTTTTCACATAGACCTGCACGACATCCTGCGTGTCCCGGATTCCATGGTTGGTGACCTCAGCCACTACCGCATTCTTCCCAACGCCATCGGCTCCGCTCTCGAGTTCAGCTGCCGCGCCCTGCACGCCTTCTGTCTCTAACCGCGCCGCAGTCACTTCTACGTCTCCATAGGTCAGCCCGTACCCGAATGGATACTGCGCCTTCCCGATCATATAGCGGTAGGTGCGCCCCTGCATGGAATAGTCCGTAAATTCCGGCAGTTCTTCCAGCGTCTCATAAAAAGTCACCGGCAGCTTCCCGGATGGAGAAACCTCTCCAAACAGCACCCGCGCTGCCGCGCGTCCGCCCTCGCAGCCCGGATACCACAGATCGAGAACGGCATCGAAATGCTCCGCCGCATAGCCAAGGTCAATGTCGCTGCCCGCCATCAGAAGCAGAATGGTCGGTTTCCCGCAGGCGGCCACGGTCTCCATCAGTTCTCGCTGCACTTTTGGAAGCTGTAAATCCTCTTTATCACCAGAGGCATAGCTGTTTCCGGTATCGCCCTCTTCGCCTTCGAGCGTCTCATCCAGACCAACGCATAAAATCACTACATCGCTCGCTTTGGCGACCGCTCTGGCCTCGGCCAGCCGGTCCTGCCCCTGCGAGAGCCCTTCCGTCCGGTCGCGGAACAGAGCGCAGCCCACACTTGTCAGCACACGCACGTCCGTCCCCAGGTAATCCTGAATGCCTTCCTGAATCGTGACATAGCGTGAGGCAGTGCCGTGATAATTCCCGGCGAGCGCCGCGCGGCTGTCCATATTCGGCCCGATCAGGCCGATCGTCTTGATCTTTTCCTTCTGAAGCGGAAGAATACCGTTGTTTTTCAAAAGGACAAAGCTCTCCTCCGCCGCTTTTTGAGCCAAAGCCAGATGCTCCGGCGACTCGACTTCCGTGTAGGGGATCGCGTCATACTCGCTGCCGTCAAACAAACCGAGCAGGTATCTCGTCGTAAAGAGACGCACAGCCGCCTCGGTGATCGTCTCCTCCGTTACCAGGCCTTCCTGGTACGCTTTCATAATATAGAGGTAGGTATTTCCGCAGTTCAGGTCGCAGCCGGTATTGACCGCCAGCGCCACAGACTCTGTCGCGTTCTTTGTCACCAGATGATTCTCATGGAAATCGCGGATGGCCCAGCAGTCGGAAACAAAATGTCCCTCAAAGCCCCAGTCGCCGCGCAGCTTTTTTTGCAGCGCTTTGCTCGCGCAGGCAGGTTCACCGTTCACGCGGTTGTACGCGCCCATCACAGCCTCTACGCCTGCCTCCTGCACCAGCGCCTTAAAAGCCGGAAGATAGGTCTCCTCCATATCCTTCGCCGTTGCTTCCGCGTCGAATTCATGGCGGAGTGCCTCCGGTCCGGAATGCACCGCGAAATGCTTGGCGCAGGCCGCCGCTTTCATCGTCTCGCCGTCCCCCTGTAGCCCTTTTACAAAGGCCACACCCAGACGGCTGGTCAGATACGGGTCTTCTCCATATGTCTCATGTCCGCGCCCCCACCGCGGATCACGGAAGATATTCACATTCGGGGACCAAAACGTCAGTCCTTTGTAGATGTCCCGGTCTCCCTCCGCGGAATACGCGTTATACTTTGCGCGCCCCTCCGTCGAAATCGTGTCCGCGATCTCACCGATCAGTTCGGTATCAAACGTCGCGCCGAGTCCGATCGCCTGCGGAAACACCGTCGCCTGCCCCGCGCGGGCCACACCATGGAGCGCCTCATTCCACCAGTTGTAGGCCGGAATCCCCAGTCTCTCAATCGCGGGCGCGTCATAGCGAAGCTGGCTGGCCTTCTCGTCTAATGTCATCTTTGAAACAAGTGCTTGCGCCTTACTTCTTGCCTCTTCTCTTTTCATATCGCCCCGTGCCTCCTGTCATCCTGTTTTCATTCTATCAGATCAGCCTTTTCATTTCGATGCTGTTCTGAACTGTTTAGAATATAGCAAAAAATACCGCCATTGCTCTCCGTAGTTATTGCTTAATAGCAGTCAGAAATTGCTCATTTTTTGCCGTATCCGCCAAAATCAGGATGTAATCATTCATATTTTTGTGCACATTTGTAACTGTTCAAAGTCTGCTGTTCTGAATCGTTTTATTCTTTCACACCGCCGATCGTAAGACCTGTCACGAAGTACCGCTGCAGGAACGGATACAGGCAGATGATCGGAAGCATGGTCAGGATGGTCGCTGCCGCGCGAATCGAGTTCGGCGTGACCGCCCCGGAGGTAGCGGAATTCTTTGCGCTCTCCAGACTGGTCGTCTGCGACATAACCGATGACAGCAGCTTCATCAGTTCATATTGGAGGGTGGTATACTGTTCGCTCATGCGGTTGTACAGCATGGCGTCAAACCAGGAATTCCAGTGACCAACCGCCACAAACAGCGCGATTGTCGCGTATACCGGCTTGCACAGCGGAGAAATAATTTTCACAAATATGGTCATATAGCCCGCGCCATCCAGCTGCGCGGATTCCTCGAGCGCGTCCGGAAGACCTTCCATGTAGGTGCGCAGCACCAGCATATTAAAAGCGCTGATCATGCCGGGAATCACATATACCCAGAAAGAGTTTGTCAATCCCAGATTTTTGTAGAGAAGGAATGTCGGTATCAGTCCTCCGTTCACATACATGGTAATGACCCAAAACAGGGAAAGCTGCGAGCGAAACAGAAAGCGTTTGCGACTCACAATAAACGCAAGCAGGGCATTCGTAGCGAGCGCCGCAAGCGTACCGATCACGGTTCTCAAAACGGTGATATACGCACCCGTTGCAATACTCTCTTTATGTAAAACAGTGATATAATTCTTTAGAGTGAATACTCTGGGCCACAGGTAAATGCCGCCGCGGAGCGCGTCTGTTCCGTCATTAAACGCAATCGCCAGTGTATTTAATACCGGATAGAGCGTAATCACCACAAACGCCACCATGAACAACGTATTAAATATGACAAAAGCTCTGTTTGATACGATTGATTTTATTCTGTCTTTATCCATCCGTATTTCCTCCTTAGAACAACCGCTCTTCGCCGGTTCTCTTGGCGATTTCATTCGCCACCACAATCAGAATGATACTGACGACGCTCTTAAAAATACCGGCTGCCGTACCCAGGGAATAATCCATCTGGCTGATGCCCCAGTTCAGCACATAAATATCGATGGTCTGAGACACCTTCTGCACAAGGCCGTTGGTGAGCAAATACTGTATTTCAAAGCCGGCGTTTAGCACATTGCCGATATTCATCAGAAGCAAAATCATAATCGTCGGACGGATTCCCGGAAGTGTAATATACTTAATCTTCCCCCAGCGCCCCGCACCGTCAATGGCGGCCGCCTCATAAAGGCTGGGGTCAATCGCCGTAATCGCAGCGAGATAAACAATCGCATTCCAACCGGTTTCCTTCCACACATTGGCAAACGCCACAATCGGCCAGAAATAAGCCGGATACGCGAAAAAGTTAATGCCAGTCTTGATAATATTAAGTTTTAACAAAACTTCATTTACAATACCAGACGTAGATAAGGCGTCATGCAAAATACCGGTAACGATAATCCATGACAGAAAATGCGGGAGATAAGAGATCGTCTGTATAATCTTTTTTCCCCATTTGGAGCGAATTTCATTTAACAGAATCGCGAACAAAATCGCCATGACGAAAGTGGAAACCAGATTCAGAACACCCATCGCCAGCGTATTTCGGATGACACGAATAAAAGTACTGTCTGAAAAAAGCATCTGAAACTTTGCGAGTCCGACAAACTGTGAATGCAGAAAACCATCTTTCGGCTTATAATTCTGAAAAGCCATAATCCATCCGCCCAGCGGCAGATAGTAAAAAATAAAGCCGTATACCACAAAAATTCCTGCCCAAATCAGGAGAAATTTTTGCCGTTTTAACTCTTTTACCGTAATCTTTGTGCCTGATTTTCGTTTTTTGGGTTTACGAGCCATTTTCCCCTCCTTGTTCTATTCAGAACAGCCTTTAGCAGGTAAACCTGCACATCTCCGCTTCGCTCCGGTCGGTGAATATCCCGCACGAAGTGTGGGATGCCACCCGGCGAGGGCTTAACGCGTGCCACTGGCACGCAGCACCTGTCTTTTCATTTCGATGCTGTTCTGAACTTTTTGAAAAAAAAGAGCAGTCACAGATACTGATACACACCGCAACTGCCCTTTTTTCACTTAAATTCTATACAGTTTCAAACACGTACGCTTACCTGTATGAAAAAAACCTTATATCAGCCTTCCGCTGCCGCGATCCGGCGATCCAGCTCTTCCTGCATCTCATCCAGGAAGTCCTGCGGATTGCAGCCCTCATAGGCCTCCATGTACTGCTCCCACAACGAATCAAAGTCATCCGACATAACAACCTTCGGCAGCCACTCATGCTTTACTTCGCCCATCTTATTCCAGGCAACGCCGCCGGCGGTCGCTGTCGTCATTGAATTGGAATAAGAATACATCGGATACCACGGGCCAGTCTCTACCTTTGCGGAGCCAAGCATATCGACATAATTTCCTGCGCCATATGCTTCGAAGCAGGCTACAAGCGGCTCTGCCAGATCACTAAAGAACTCAGAGCTCTGCTGACTTGGCTGCATTGCATTGATTCCATCCCTGCTGGTGCCCAGCCACTGCGGGAAATAGGAATAATTGCATATATGAGACGCCTGATACTCGGAATCGCTCCAGTTTGCTCTCATCTCATCCGTCCGGTAAAACAGTCCATCGTCGTCAACCAGATAATCAACACCCTCAACGCCCCAGAAGCGCAGGTTGTGAATATCCTGATCCAGAAGGTCACTCATAAACTTAAAAGCAGCATCCACATTCTTGCAGCTTGTGGTAACCGCGATTCCGCTGGAGTTGTTCAGCGTGTCGCCGTAGGAATGCCACTGGTTTTCCATTCCCTCGTCAATCGTAAGGCCTAGCGGAACAAAATTGCAGCCTTCATCCGCCAGTCCGGTCTGTGTAAACACATCATTTACGGTATAGGCAAAGTTCCACCACTGGTCACACATACCCAGTACACGGCCCGTAGAAAGCTTTGCGGTATACTCATCTGTGGTCTGCGTCGCAAATTCCGGATCGATCATGCCCTTATTATACTCTTCATTCAGCTTGCGGAAATACCGAACCGCGGTATCTGTCGTATTATAATCAACAATCGTCAGCGTATCCGTATCTACGATGACAGATCCGTCGTTTGGATATCCATCCAGGAACTGCGGAGCGTTCTCCAGGCAATAATAATACCAGTCATAGCAAAGAATGGTATAAGGAATATACTCGGTTCCGTCGTCCATCGTCGGATTCTCCGCTACATAGCTTTCGATCAGGTCAAAATACTGATCCAGCGTCTTGATCTCCGGATAGCCAGCCCACGCAAGCACCTTCGCCTGAATCCAGAATGCTTCGTCATTGTGTGTCGTCGTTTTGTCTTCGCCATAAGAGTTCTGGAATACATTCGCCCAATAAATCTTGCCATCGTCCTGGCGGAACTTATCCCACTCTTCATCCGAATACATTTCTTTCAGATTCGGATACTGCTCCAGATAATCATCCCACGCGATCAGAGCGCCTGCTTCGTACAAGGAAACCATTGCATCATTGCCATTAATGAAATCCGGATACTCTCCGCCGGCAACAATCGTACCGATCGCTTCTGAGCTGGTCTGACCGGTCAGCCAGGTCTCATCACACGACGCACCCGTCTGCTCCGC
>JAJPXU010000046.1 GCA_021205305.1 Lachnospiraceae bacterium | reverse complement strand
TAAATTTATTAATCAATATAATATAAAAAGAAATATAAATAATATTAATAATAAGAAGGGATGGATAAAGGATGAACTGGGTTGCACCAATCAAAGACGAAGAAACACTGGAAAAATTCAAAGAGAAGCTGCGCGAGATGGACGACAAATATTATATCATGTTTGAAATCGGCGTAGGCACGGGGCTTCAGTTACAGGAAATCCTGAAGTTTAAGAATAAAGATCTTCGTGGAAAAGAAAGCATTGAAGCCAGTATAGGGACAAAGAATATTAAGCGTACATTCCAGATTCCCAAAGATCTGCAGGAGACGATTATGAAATTTACAGAAGGCAAAGATCCGGATGCTTATCTGATTCTGGGTCATGCCAGTTCTCCGCAGCCACTTTCAAGGGAGCAGGCATATCGTGCGCTCAAAAGCGCCGGCAAGAGTATGGGTCTGTCCTCCATTGGAGCACAGACGATGCGGAAGACATTTGCATGGCGTTATTATAAATCGACAGGAGATATCTACTATCTGCAGAATCTCCTGAATCATGCTTCACCATCCATTACCTACCGTTATATTGGTGAAAAGCCAAATGTAGAAGTTTATCTGCGCAAGATGACTCCGGAAGAGAACGAACGCAGCCGTTATCTTCTCTATAAGGACAATAATGGCAAGAAGAGAATTGAAGCGCTGCAGGCCCTTCTTTCCGAGATCGGAGAAGAGATGGACAATCCTCTGAATAATGATGCCTACTATGGTAAAGTGGATTGCCTTCTGAAAGAGATGGAAGATCTGGTGGAGAATTTTAAACAGACAAGATAGGGATGAAAAAAGATCCGAACGGGAGAATAATCTCTTGTTCGGATCTTTTTCTATATGAAACTATTTTCTCGCATCAGCACTTCCGTGTCCTTTATGTGTTCCGGTGATTTTGCCGCTTTACTTTAACGGACTCTTTTTTTTCATAAATAAGGTTTGCATCCTCATCCTTAATCGGCTTTAGCGTTTTTACAGCATAAGTCATACGGTTCGCATTGAGGCGAAGACGGATTTTGCCTTTTATATAGCCGTGTTGCGGACACCAGGCAAGGCAGAATTGATTATGGCTGCCAGCAGAAAACCAACGGATCTTTTTCTGCGCATTTTTTTTGCAGAGCGGGCAGCGCGTGGATGTGACTACGGGGTCTTTCATCGCCTGATTTCTGGAAACAAAAGGCTTTGATATAAATTTATCATAGGTTGCATAATGAAGATAAATCTCATCTTTCCGGCCGCGGGGAGTACGAAAGCAGTCGACGGAAGAATTTTCACGGATGTTTGAATCCTCCAGCCGCTGCATGATAAGGGAAGTATATATCGCATCACTCAGCGCACTGTGAAAGGCGACTGTTTTGGGAATCTCCAGAAAGTCGATGGCATATTCCAGAGACCTCCGTGACTTGCGGTCTTCATATACAATACTGAATATTTTCTGTATATCATAGTAAATCAACGGGAAGGGAAAGGGGGATGCCATATCATAATAGGAAAGATTCCTCTGTAACTCTGTCAGATCTGCAGGTCCCCATGTACAAAACAGCGGCTCGCCGTAGTCGGATTTTCCTGCTTCCGAACAGTGGCACCAGCTGAAAAAGTCGGCTGCCACCTCCGGAAAACAGCGGGCGTCGGCAAAATCAATCGCACGAAGCGCTACGATCTCGCGTGTCCTGAAATGCAGAGAAGTATAGACCTGTGGTTTTACAATTTCGCGAAAACGGTCTGTGATCTGGTGCTGCTCGTTTAGCCGAACCGCACCAATCTCTATGATTTCAAAAGGAAGCGCTTTGTCTTCGTGTGCTTTTCCGGATGGGCACTGATTCCATTCCAGATCTAATACAATATAATTCATATTCATCTCCCCCCAGCCAGGCTCCTCCGGCTTATTTTTTCAGCGACACACTGTGATTTCACTTTCAACGGAGCGACACGGACAGCCGCACCAGATAAGGACGGTGCAGAGGTTCGCCGGATAAGTATACACAAAAACCGCTCATATTGCAAGGGTTGGTCAATCTGTACATAAAAATTGAAAAAATTCGTCAAATTGCTATTTTTGAAAGTGAATCGAAAATATCGTATGCATAACTGCCAACAAGATAAAAGAAAGTTTGTGTAGTTGTGGTATGGCAAAAAAAGAACAGATTTAGTATACTAAAGCCACTATTAATCGCTGAATATTCAGCAGTAGAAAACGAATCAGGGAGGATTCAAACATGGCAAGTTTAAGCTTATCTCACATTAATAAAACTTATCCAAACGGATTTGAAGCAGTAAAAGATTTCAATCTGGAGATCGAGGATAAGGAATTTATCATCTTCGTAGGACCGTCTGGATGCGGAAAGTCAACGACTCTTCGTATGATCGCAGGTCTGGAAGAGATCACTGCCGGCGAGCTGAAGATTGGCGACAGAGTTGTAAATGATGTAGAACCGAAGGACAGAGATATCGCAATGGTATTCCAGAGCTACGCTCTGTATCCGCATATGACTGTATATGATAACATGGCATTCAGCCTTAAGTTGAGAAAAGTACCGAAGGATGAGATTAAGAAGATGGTAACAGAGGCTGCCAAGATTCTTGACCTTGAGAAGCTCCTTGATCGTAAGCCGAAGGCTCTTTCCGGTGGTCAGAGACAGCGTGTTGCTATGGGTCGTGCTATCGTTCGTAACCCGAAGGTATTCCTGATGGACGAGCCGCTGTCCAACTTGGATGCGAAGCTTCGTGTACAGATGAGAACTGAGATCTCCAAGTTGCATCAGAGACTGGGCGCTACGATCATCTACGTAACACATGACCAGACCGAGGCTATGACGCTTGGTACCAGAATCGTTGTTATGAAAGATGGCGTTATGCAGCAGGTAGACAGCCCGCAGAACCTTTACAATAAGCCGGGCAACCTGTTCGTTGCAGGATTCATCGGATCTCCGCAGATGAACATGACAGAAGCTACAGTAGAAGTGAGCGGCAGCGATGTTTCACTTGCTGTTGCTGGCACAAAGATCAAACTTCCGGCTGAAAAGGCAGCGAAGCTGACCGGTTATAATGGAAAGACCGTTATCATGGGTATTCGTCCGGAGCATCTCTCTGATGAGGAAGAAGCGATCGCCAAAGCTGGTACAGCTGTCCTGGAAGCGAAGATTGAAGTATATGAGCTGCTTGGTGCAGAAGTATATCTGTACTTCACACTGAACGGCAGCAACTTCACCGCGAGAGTAAATCCGCGTACTACCGTTAGACAAGGTGATACGGCGAAATTTGCTATCGATGTATCAAAGATTCATGTATTTGATAAGGATACAGAGCTTACGATTACAAACTAATTCGTTGTCTGATTGTCTGAGAATGCGGGGGAATCGCTTAAGGTTCCCCCGCTTTTTATCCAACAGGAAAGTTCTCCGAACTTTCCTGTCAGACAAAAATATATGCGCACAGATGCGTAGGGGTTATTGCATCGTAATACGCTCTTTATTCCATTTCGACCGCATATAGAATTTTGGAAGCTTTGCTGCCAGCAGTCGGCGCAAGCGAGTATGAGGCGAAAAAACCACTTTCTACTCGACTTCAACAGGAAAATTCTTCGAACTTCACTTTCGGACAATAATAGGAAGGTAGTCAGAAGCTCCTATCGAAAAAACGGCGCTTGAAAGCGCAGACGTATAGGGTGGTGAATTATCTGAGATTTGATTGTGCAAGCAGGAAATAGGAATGCCAGTATGCCTATCGAGATAATTGGTTTGGCCGGTACATGAAAAAATGCTGAAGTGAAAAGTTTATTTCCACACCAAAATTTGTGATTTTCCGGTGGATTTCACTCTTTCAGGGATTAAAAGCACAGTCAAGGAGTAAAACTTCATTCCATTTACGCCATCATTTACCCAGTAGAATTGGGTAGGCCATATGGTGTAAGACTGATTTCCACTAGGTTTTTGCTGCGAACGCCGGAAATACAAGTGGAATTTTGAGTAAGACTGAATTCCACTTGTACCCCCGAGTTGTGGAATTTAAATTTTCATTTCACTTACATGAAAAAATTTAAAAAAACAAAAAATAATTGTTGACAAAGAGGCGACTCATGGATATAATGAGAAAGCGCTGTTGAGCAGATAATTAAATTACAAGATAGATTCAGTGTTTGGAGAAGTACTCAAGAGGCTGAAGAGGCGCCCCTGCTAAGGGTGTAGGTCGTTAACGCGGCGCGAGGGTTCAAAT
>JAJPXU010000026.1 GCA_021205305.1 Lachnospiraceae bacterium | reverse complement strand
GGCAAGAGGTATTATAGTTCGGGAAAAGGTGAGAAATGATGTATGAATACAGAGGCAGTTACTTTGAACTTGAAGAGGTTTCTATTGTGCCGGGACATAAGCGGTTTCAGACCAGAGACGGTGTGAAGATCTGCTGATTCCGGGAAGCCTGACGAGGAGTGCTGCTTACCATCTGGATATGGCCTGGAACAGCGAGCGAATTGATTACGAAGAGTACGACGAATGTCTGGATAAAATCAATAATTCTGAAGAAAAGCTGGAGTTTGCCAGACGGGGAATCCTGCGGCACCGGGCGGGAGAAGAAAGTATCTATACGGAGTATATTCGCCGGATGTCCTATAAGATCGGTGCCGGACTTCTGGAGGATGGAAAGGAAAAAGAATTTCTGAATTTTCTGAAGATGGATTACCTGTCAGCGGACTCCCTTGTGAAGTTGCTCAAACTCAGCAACCAGAAAGGCATGACTGTTTGCTCTGCTTACATTATAGAGATGCAGAATGAGATATGAGGTATGAGGTATGAGGGAAATCTTGGTGAAGTTTTGATTGGAATACACCGGAATCTCTGATATAATCTTATATGAAAGACGAACCATAAATATCGGAAAAACACGGGATAGATGAGGAGCTAAAACGGGGGTGGATGAGATAGTGCTGATTTTATACCATGGATCGGACCATATCATTTCTGAACCACAATACGGAAAAGGCTCTGCCAGGAATGATTATGGACGGGGCTTTTATTGTACGGAAAGCGAAGAGCTTGCAAAGGAATGGGCCTGCTCAAAGGGCGGTGATGGTTATGCGAATGCTTATCAGATGGATTTGGAAGGGCTGAATATCCTTCGCCTGAATGCACCGGAATACAATATTTTGAACTGGCTTGCTGTGCTGACGAGCAATCGTACCTATTGGGAGAAAAGCAGTATTTCCGAAACCGCAAAAGATTATCTGAAGGAGAATTTTTTGATTGATCTGACCGGATATGATGTCATTATTGGCTATCGCGCGGATGATTCCTATTTTTCCTTTGCCCAGAGCTTTGCGGCGAACACAATTTCCCTCCGGCAGTTATCAGAAGCTATGCGCCTGGGAAAGCTTGGAGAGCAGGTGGTTCTAAAGAGCCGGGAGGCATTTGCAAGACTTTCTTTTATGGGTGCGAGGAAGGCAGACGGGTCAGAGTATTTTGCAAAAAAAACGGAACGCGACCGTAATGCAAGGCAGGAATACCGGAAAAGGGTAAGAGAACAGGCAAGTACGGAGGATTTGTATATGCTGGATATCATGAGGGAGGGGATTAAAAATGGAGATGCACGCTTATTCCTTTGATTACCTGGAATCAGCGCAAAAAAACCTTGGCGATATGCTGGATTTTGCCGTGAACACCTGCAGGCTTGACCTGGAATCCTTTTACCAGATGTTCCTGTCCTCATGTGTGGCAGGGCAATTTGGAAAGGGAAATCCTCGTTATGTGGCTGGGATGACTGGTGCGGAACTTGCATGGGAGGTACTGGAATCTGCCAATTATCCACACCCGGATCAGGAAGCGGTTTTTTATCTGGACAAATCACCGGAATATTGGTGCGGCTGGAGCCTTACGTATTACCAGTGGGTTACCGGAAAAAGCTTCCAGAGAATTGAACGGTTCATTCCGGTTGAAGAGGTACTGTGTATGTATCCAACCCACCATGAAGCGGATGTAGAACGGTTCCGGGAGACGATGGATGGATTGTTTCATAAACGGCATACGGAATCATACCTGAAATGGCGGCGTGAGCAGATTGGTTTATCAGTAGAAGAATTGAGCGAAGAATCCGGAATAGATGCGAAGAGAATTCGTGCAATGGAAAATGATTTTTCAAAGATCAACATCGCCGCATCGGAAGACGTGAGGCGGTTGGCTGTAGTGTTGAAATGCAGCATGGAAGACCTTTTGGAGTTTTGAGATACCGAAGCATTTGGACGTACTGGCATAGGGGCATTCGGAGGAAGAGGCGATACTTACAGTTCAATTGTCTCCAGATCATCCGGCACGTAAAGATTGCCGGAATAATATTTTTGGCCTTCTTCTATATACAGTTCTTTCCGGTTGTGAATATTTTTATCTTCTGTGTGGTAGAGCAGGAGATTTCTTACGTCAAGGCGTTCGGCTCTTTCACAGGCGTCCTTTACGGTGGAGTGATGTTTCTCATAAGGTGAGAACATAGCTGCTTCTGAATAAAGGCAGAATGCCTCGTGCAGGAGCCATTTGCTGTCTTTGGCATATTTTTCACAACATGGGCTGCAGGGTTCATCCCCGCAGCAGGTCAGTTTTTCATCGCCGTCCAGTTCCATACAAAACCCAAATTGCTTCGCCTTGGTTGAGCGGATATCAAAAAAGGTAACGTTTCTTTCATTAATCCGGCGCGTTTCACCGTCACAGACCGGTATCAGATGAAGCCGGTTATCCAAAAATATGGTTTCTTTTTTAGAGAGCAATTCCATGGAGACGGTTCTGATGATAGAGATTACCTTGTCATGGCCGTAGATATGGGCATCTCCCTCGTAAGTTCCGTTTTTCATTGCCTGACAGATCATGCGCACCATCCAGAGAATACCAAAGAGGTGGTCGGAATGTCGGTGAGTGATGAAAATTTCCCGCATATCCATCCAGTCAAGTCCTACGTGGTTCAATTGGCGAATGACGGTATTTCCGCCGCCGCCGTCTACCATGAAATATTTGCCATTATCATTTATTACAAAACAGGTATTGTAGCATTCGGCCGCCATAGCGTTGCCGGTTCCGAGCATTGTGATATTCATAATTTCTAATCTCCATTATCTGAGCAATCACGCCTGTTTTGCAGGCCCCCTCAAAAAGAAAAGTCGCTTACTTTGTTCTTTGAGCTTCCGCAATCGCTATTTGCAAAAGTATACCATCTCTTTCTTAAAAAATACAGTAGAATCATGCTTTATTCCAATATTTTACATGAATTTTCCATGGATTTTAAACGAACGTGATATTCCCAAATCTTTTTTACTGCTAAGGTTAGGTCAGGTATTTTGAAGAGCGGTAGTGTCTGTAAATAGTTACGAGAGATAGCGAAAGGCGTTTTACATATATGAAAATCTGCTTGAAGGATATCGAAAAATCATTTGCGGGGAAACAGGTGATCCGCCCGGTTTCCATTACAATCGAAAGCGGCAGCTTTACCACGCTGCTCGGACCTTCCGGCTGTGGCAAAACCACTCTGCTGCGGATGATTGCGGGGCTGGAGACTCCGGATGCCGGAGAAATCTGGTTTGATGAGACTTGTGTTTTTTCGAAAAAAGAAGGGATTGATCTGCCGCCGGAAAAGCGTGGGCTTGGGTTTGTGTTTCAGGATTTTGCCCTCTGGCCGCATATGACTGTATTCGAAAATGTTGCGTTTGGGCTTCGGGCGAGACGGAAGACGGACGGGTTAAAGGAACGTGTGGAACGCGCGCTGGCGGCGGTACAGCTTGAAGAATTTGCGGGAAGGTATCCGCACCAGCTTTCCGGAGGACAGCAGCAGAGGGTGGCTTTTGCACGGGCAATCGTGATTGAGCCGTCCTGTATTTTGTTTGATGAACCGCTTTCTGCATTAGATGCGCTTTTAAGGGAAGAAATGCGTTATGAACTGAAGAAGCTTGTGTCGGAGAGAAATATTACTTCGGTTTTTGTTACACATGACCAGACGGAAGCGATGAGTCTGAGTGATAAGATTGCAGTGCTAAATGCCGGCGCGGTCTTCGGAGCCGGATTCGGGCTGCGGATGCGGAAGATTTTTGCCCCGCTTCTGACCGGAAATTATGCGATTGCCGCGCTGCTGGTGTTTGTAAAGACCCTGGCGGAATACGGTACACCCTATACATTTGGCCGCAGGATCGGGTTCTATGTGTTTACAACGGATATTCACCGCTACGCGACGACGGCGCCGGTGGATTTCGGAAGTGCGGCGAGCCTGTCCTCGATCCTGGTGTGCGTCTGTATGCTCCTCTGGATGCTGCAGAATCATATCACAGAGCGCACGAGCTATCAGCTGGTCAGCGGAAAAGGCAGCCGCCCGTACCGCACGGAATTAAAAGGAATCCGGCATTTTGCCGCTTGGCTCTGGGTGGCCGTGGTGCTTCTGATTGCAGTGGGTGTGCCCTATTTTTCCGTAATCGCGACTTCCCTGATCAAGCTGCGCGGCTATGGACTGGCGGCCGGAAATTTCACGCTGGAGCATTATAAGGAATTGTTCACGACGAAAAAGAGCATGGCTGCGATTCGGACCAGCCTGTTTCTGGCGGTATCCTCCGCCACCATCTGCTCTGTGATCGGCACGGCTGTCGTGATGGCGGTGCGGAAAAAAGGAAAGCAGCGCAATTCTTCAAAAAACAGATTGAAAAAGGTCGTCGAAGCTGTCAGCCTTCTGCCGGAAATGCTTCCGGGCATTGTGCTTGTAATCGGGCTGATGCTGTTCTGGAATGCGATTTACAAAATCATTCCGCTCTATAATACGCTGGGCATTATGGTGCTGGCTTATGTAGTTCTCTACCTTCCTTATACGGTGCAGTATGTCACCTCTTCCTTTACGCAGATCAGCGACAGCCTGATACAGGCAGGCCGCACATTCGGCGGTAGCCTGGCTTACGTGTTTGTCCGGATCACTTTCCCGATGATTTCCAAAGGAATCGCGACCGGCTGGATGATGATTTTCATTATTTCCTTCCGGGAGCTGGTGACTGCAAGTCTGATTGCGCCGCCGAATGTACTGGTGGTTTCTACTTATATAAATAGGGAATTTGAGCAGGGGAGTGTTTCTCTGGGGATGGCGATGGCGGTTCTCTGCGTTCTGATTACGACGACGGCGCTTCTGATCATGAATGCGCTGACAGGCAGGAAAAAGCGTTAGTTTTATTTTTGGCTGTCGGAGCTTTAAAAGAATTCCAATCCGATAAACAAGGGAAAGGTGGAAAACATGAAAAAGAAAAATGAAGCAAAGATGACAACTGCTTTCGCACCGGAGAAGTGGGAAGTCATGAAAACCGGTATGTGTGTGCTGCTTTTTATTGCTGTGCTGTTTTTACTCAGCGGATGTGAGGCCAGGAAAGAGCAGGAAAAAGAAACAGTGACTGGACTTGACGTGCTGGGCAGCGTCCAGGTCATCTCCAGAGAGGAAGGCTCCGGAACCAGAAGTGCGTTTGCCGAACTGCTTGGCTTTGACGAGAGCGGTGAAGATGGAGAGCCGGACGCGACGACGAAAGACGCGCAAATTGTGTCGGATGCGGAGGCAGTGATTACTGCTGTGCGGGAAGATGAATCTGCAATCGGTTATATCTCGATGGGGTCTTTAAGTGAGTTGGAAGGAGAAAAGGTATTGGCGGTAAATGGCGCTGCGGGGACTACGGAGAATGTAAAGAGCGGTGATTATTCTCTTTCCAGACCTTTTATTCTTGCATGGTCCGGCAGCCTCAGTGAGCTGGAGCAGGATTTTCTGATCTACGTGAAAGGAAAGGGCCAGGGGATTGTAGAAGAGTCCTATGTTGCGGCCGCAAAAGAGACGACATTTTTATCTGGAAAGCAGACAGGGACGATTACGATACACGGTTCCACATCCGCCGCGCCGCTTTTGGAGGCACTTGCCAGAGAGTACATGGAGTACAATCCCAATGCGACAGTAGAAGTCGTGGCTTCTGATTCTACTACCGGACTAAATGACGCCATGCAGGGGCTGTGTGATTTCGGTATGGCCTCCAGGGAACTGAAGGATTATGAAAAGGAACTGCTCACATATGAGACGATCGCGCAGGATGGTATCGCCGTGATTGTGAACGGAGAGAATCCGCTGGAGAACGTGACCGAAGAGCAGCTGAAGGAGTTGTTCACCGGAGAAATCACGGAGTGGGAAGAACTGAATGGCAAATGACAACAAAGAAAAGAACAGGAAAATCAAAATGAACAGTAATTTGGTTACAATAGCTGGTTATCTGATTGTGGTTGCAGTTCTGGTAATTATAATTTCCGTGGCTTTCGTGCAGACAAATCGAAAGTTTAAGAAAATGGAACGGGATCGGCGAAACGCAGGGAAGAGTCCGGACATGTCTCAAAAAAAGAAGTTTCAGAAGGAACTGTTTCCGGAAAGCGTGTGCCTGGAAAAGGAGACCCTGGAAAACACGAAAGAAGATGGCTGCGCAGAGGATAGCGGACGATTCGCAGAGGCTGATCCGACCATGACTGCAGCGGCCAAATGGCAGACTGAGAGAGACAGGAGAAGAAAAATGGAGGATATCAGATGTTATCAGAACCGGGAATTATCCTGGCTGAAATTTAACGAGCGGGTACTGGAGGAAGCAGAATCTGTGCAGAATCCGCTGTGTGAAAGACTGAATTTTCTGTCGATTTACCAGAGTAATCTGGATGAGTTTTTTATGGTACGGGTTGGGTCGCTCCACGACCGGATGCTCCTGAAAAAAGAAGAGCGTGAGAATAAGACCAATATGACGGCTGAAGAACAGACGGAGGCGATACTTGCCAAAGTCCATACGATGAATGAGAGGAAAGATAAGGCTTACCAGGAACTGATGGAGGAACTGGCTGGTCAGGGAATACGGATTCTGAAATTTGCGTCGCTGAATGAGGAAGAGGAAGCAGAATTGGGCCGGTATTTTGTACAGGAGATTCAGCCTCTGCTGCTGACCATGGTGGTGGGGCGAAAACAGCCGTTTCCCTTTTTAAAGAGCAAGGACATTTATGCGGTCGCAGTGCTCAGCACGAAAAAAGAAAAAGGAAAGCTGGCAATCATTCCGTGCGGGAATGAAGTCCTGAATCGGCTCGTCCCGATACCGGCTCATCCGGGATGTTATATGCTGGCGGAGGAGCTGATACTTCATTTTCTTCCGCTGGTATTTCGCAAATATACCATCATGCAGAAATCCCTGATCCGAATTACGCGGAACGCAGATATTGACGCGGACAGCATTTATGATGAGGAACTGAATTACAGAGATCACATGGCGGAGGTGATTAAGCAGCGCAGAAAGCTTTGCCCGGTACGCCTGGAGATTTCGCGTGAGCTGAATATTGAAATCGTAGCTCAGCTTTGCAGGGAGCTGGGGTTAAAGCAGGGGCAGATTTTTTCCACGGAAGCACCTATGGATTTGTCTTTTTTGTATCAGATACAGGATAAGCTGCGTCAGAAACCGGAACTGTTTTATGAAAAACGGATTCCACAGAAAAGTCCGATGGTTCAGGATAATGAATCAATGCTTCAGCAGGTTCTGGAGCATGATATTCTGCTCTCTTACCCTTATGAAAGCATCAATGCGTTTCTGCGCATGCTGAATGAAGCGGCTGTGGATGAGACGGTAATGTCCATTAAAATGACGCTCTATCGGCTGGCAAAAAACAGTAAGGTAGTGGAGGCTCTTGTGGCTGCGGCTGAAAACGGGAAACAGGTGGATGTCCTGGTGGAACTGAAAGCGCGGTTTGATGAAGAAAACAACATTGAATGGTCACGTCGTCTGGAGGACGCTGGCTGTCATGTAATCTATGGGCTGGATGGGCTGAAAGTGCATTCCAAGCTCTGCCTGATTACGATCAGAGACCAGGGACATATTCGATATGTGACACAGATCGGAACCGGCAATTATAATGAAAAAACCTCACGTCTTTATACGGATCTGTCCCTGCTTACCGCAGACGACGAGATTGGAAAAGAAGCGGGAGAAATTTTCACAGCATTGTTTATGGGCGAGACGGTTGACCATATGGAGCAGCTTCTGGTAGCGCCGAAATGTCTGCAGAATCGGGTGATCGACATGATTGATGAGGAGATCCGCGAGAAGAAAGAGGGCAGGGAGGCTTACATAGGAGTAAAGATCAACTCTCTGACAGACAAGCAGATTATCGATAAGCTGATTGAGGCTTCTGAGGCTGGAGTGCGTATCGATATGATTATCCGCGGCATCAACTGTATTCAGTCTGGTATCGAAGGAAAAACGGACAATATTCATATCATCAGTATTGTAGGGCGGTATCTGGAGCATTCCCGCATTTATATTTTCGGCTGCGGGGAGCGTGAAAAGCTGTATCTGTCCTCTGCTGACTTTATGACACGGAATACGCTGCGCCGTGTTGAGGTAGCCGTCCCTGTGCGGGATCCGGCACTTCGGCAGCGGCTGCATGCTATGTTTGATGTGATGCTGCGGGATAATATAAAAGCGAGAGACCAGCAGCCCGACGGAACCTATGTGAGAAGAACTGTGCCGGAAGGGGAAGAGGCGCTGAATGCCCAGGAATACTTTCTGGCGTGCGCATACGGACAGAGATAACGATTGTCCGGATAAACGTGTTTCTGTCGGGTGGTGCCTACAAAGCGGGCATGAGAATTTAGAGGGCGGGAAAGTGGTAAAGGAAAATGATATACACATTGGGGAGCCAGCTTGTGGAGACAGATATGGATACGGTGCTTCAGACTGGGACATCGGCTGTGCTTATTGTCAATGAAAATCAGAGCCAGAGTGTTTTTAACGATTTGTCTGTAAACGTGGAATTGGACCGGTCACTTTCGGACATCTGTTTCTGTAAGGTAGAAAGCCAGCAGGACTGCCTGTATGGTACGCTGGCTATTCCAAGGCTGCTGGATGTGCTGGGGAGCCGGTTCCGGGTTGCTTTTATTATTACAGGGAACTATATCGTATTAATTGATGACAGCGGTTTTGCGCTGCGTCTGGTCAACCGGATTCGGATGAAACGTGTACATCAGGGAGACACGCGTGAACGTTTTTTATATAATTTTATTACGGAGTTTATTTCACGGGATTCTGTGCTTTTGGAACAATATGAGCGTGAGCTGATGGAACTGGAGGATGAGACAGCAAAAGGAGATATTGATAATATTCAGAACCGGCTGCAGCCGATCCGAAAGGAGCTGCTGACCCTGCGGAGCTATTACGACCAGCTCATGGACATGATCCGTGAGCTGGAGGAAAACGAGGATCGTTATTTTGCCCGGAAGCAGCTGAAGTACTTTGGCACTGCGGCTGACCGCGCAGAGCGTCTGAAGGATCGAACCAACTATCTGCTCGAATATGCACAGCAGGTGCGCGACGCATGGCAGTCACTTGCGGATGCGCGCCAGAATGATAATATGCGTTTCCTGACGGTTATATCAACAATCTTCTTCCCTTTGACCCTGATTACCGGCTGGTATGGAATGAATTTTGAAAATATGCCGGAGCTTGCGAATGGGTACCCGGTTGTGATTCTGGTCAGTCTGGTTGTGCTGATCATTTGTCTTTTGATCTTTAAGAAGAGGAATATTTTGTAGGGCTTTCTTTTTCTCGCTTTCACGGGAAAATTTGACTTATAATCAGCCATAGTTTCCAAATGGTAACTATGGCACTTTTTTGGAGCAACTGTAACCTGTACGTGGTGAAAAACTGGCGTAACTGTTTAGTGTCTTCACAGTTACGAGGGAAAAGGCCATTTAAAATCGCTTTGCGATAGGGCTTTCCCCATATAATATACGTTTTCATACGTACTTCGCAGCAAGTGCGAAGTAGTGTCTTGAATAGTTACAAGAAAGCATCTCTTTTAAGCATCAAACCGTGTCGAGTATAATAAAACCCCTTTTTTAATGTTTCTCTGATAATCTGGTATCAGATTTTGTAATCTGATACCGATTGCCTGCAAAAATAGTCTATCAGAAAGGGAAGCAAGAAGCACTGAGCGGGAATTGAGCGCAATTTGACGCTTTTTTAAAAAACGGTTGATTCAGCCGATATCTGATCAGATAATTTGCCGGTGTATCCTGCAGGTACTTTTTAAATATCACAAGGCAGGTACTGCTGCTTACATTTCCCGCGACTGCAATGTCATTAAGCGTCACCTTATCGCTGTAGTTATCCTGAATTACCATTGGCGATAATGTGGTGATTGGCGCTGGCAGTGTGGTCACAAAGGATCTGCCGTCCAAAACCATCGCGGTCGGCAATCCCTGCCGGGTGCTGCGGGAAGTGAATGAGCACGACCGGGAGTATTATTTTAAAGACAGAAAGATTGACTGGGCAGAGTTCGAATCAGAAGTATGAAAAAGCCTGTCCCCAGTCCATTTCCTGTTTGACATCATAGGTTCAAGTGTTTAAAATCAAAAGTGTATCCAGTTTTGATTTTAAACAGGTGGCAGGAGGGGCGCAGAATGAATTTTGAGTATTACACACCCACGAAAGTGGTATTTGGAAAAGGAACAGAAGAGAAAACGGGAGAACTGGTGAAGGAACAGGGCGGGCATAAGGTCCTGATCCATTATGGCAGCGGCAGTGTTGTAAAGACGGGACTGCTGGATAAGATTTGTCATTCCCTGGAGGAAGCTGGTATTTCTTATGTTTTGCTGGGCGGTGTTGTGCCGAACCCAAGGCTGTCAAAGGTGAGGGAAGGCATCCGTCTGTGCCAGGAGGAAAAGGTGGATTTTCTGCTGGCAGTAGGAGGAGGCAGTGTGATTGATTCCACGAAGGCGATTGGATATGGGCTTGCGAACGAAGGCGATGTCTGGGACTTTTACGACAGAAAAAGACAGGCTGCGGGCTGCATGCCGCTGGGGGCAGTGCTGACGATCGCGGCAGCCGGCAGTGAGATGAGCGATTCTTCCGTCATCACCAATGAAGACGGCTGGATCAAGCGCGGCTACAGCAGCAACTATTGCCGGTGCCGGTTTGCGGTCATGGATCCAGAGCTGACCTATACGCTTCCGGATTATCAGACACAGAGCGGCTGTGTCGACATTATGATGCACACGATGGAGCGCTATTTCAATCTGAGCGATAATATGGAATTGACGGATGGCATCAGTGAGGCATTGATTCGAACCGTGATGAAAAATGCAATCATCCTCAAACAAAATCCGTCAGATTACAATGCCCGCGCGGAAGTGATGTGGGCAAGCAGCCTCTCACACAATGGATTGACCGGCTGCGGAACAGGCGGCGGGGACTGGGCGTCCCACCAGATCGAACATGAGCTGGGCGGTATGTTTGATGTGGCGCACGGAGCAGGGCTTGCGGCTATCTGGGGAAGCTGGGCGCGGTATGTCTATCCGGAACATCCGGAACGATTCGCCAGATTCGCAAGGCAGATTTTTGATTTAGAGGAAAGGGCGGACATGCAGGAGCTTGCGCTCGCCGGAATCGAGAAAATGGAAGACTGCTACCGGAGCATGGGAATGCCGACGAACCTGAAAGAGCTGGGCGTCGAACCGACAGAAGCGCAGATGCATGAGATGGCGGAAAAATGCTGCTTCTTTGGGCAGCGGACAGTCGGAGCTATAAAGAAGCTTACTGCGGAGAATGTAGAAAAAATTTACCGGATGGCGCGCGGATAACAATTTTTGTCTGGCTCTTCTGCTATATGAAAAGTTCGCCGGAAATCGATGATTCGATTCCCGACGAACTTTTCTGTGTGGTTCATCCACGAGACATTTCCCATAACTGGCTTCTAAGCCCCAGATCATGCTTTGCAAAATGCTTCTCTTATTTTACATATCGTATTATTGCAACGGTACGATATACAGATTCTCATCGGTGAGCGCCGTTTCCCCATCTTCCGATTCTTCCGGATAGGATTTCAGGAACAGCAGGCTCTCGATCTCATCCACATCAATGACCCGTCCGTAGCCCTGTATCACATGGTAAATGATCATTTCCCCATTCTCGGCGTCGTTCCCGCCGTTTTCGTAGCCGCTTGACCCTCCGCCGGTCAGATAACGGATATCTGTGCCGTCCTTCATGCGGAAGCCGAGAAATGCCGGCGCTTCATCAAACAGAGAGGTGGTCCGTGTCGTTCCATCTGGCTCGACCGTTTCTACGGTGTACTTGGAATAAGGAAATTCATAGTATATGGTTGCGGAAAGCGGTGAGAGAACCGCCTGAATGACAGTCGCATCGCTGTCTCCAAGCTCCGCATCCAGATCAAAGGTGGTCGTGTTAGCGGAACCGGCCAGAGCCAGATCAAAGCTCCACGTACCGCCTATGTCTGTTCTGATTTCCTCTTCGGAATCTTCAATATACGCCCCCAGCCCCTGGAATTCAATGTGCAGCTCCCTTCCGATAAATGCGCCTTCTTCTGTAGAATAAAGGGTAATACAATATTCCAGACTTCCGTCGTCCTGCACATATTGCAGCAGAAAGTTTCCATCCGCATCCGTTTTAATCTCACTTCCATCCGCGTTTACCGCTCTTCCGTTTTCGCCGACAATCAGACCGTTATAGAAGTTGCAGGCGGTAGCTCCGCTTCCGTCCAGATACAGATCCTTTCTGTCGGTCGCGCTCACATCCACATTTGTAAATTCCGGCTGTGCGCCTTCTTCCAGCGTGTAACCTTCCACTTTGAATACGAGATAGGCATAGTGATTGTCTACAATGGATTCTTCTGAGGTAATCGTCACGCCCTGGTCTGTTACAGATACTCCGGATACGGACAACATTTGATTTGCTTCCAGGTCGGCAAGCTGGTTTTCATCCGCCTGCATTCCCTTCTCTACAGAGCGGCTCCACTGCCGGTACGCGGCCACCGCGCCGACGCCGCAGATCATCACCGCGCACGCTGCCGCGATTCCGATGGTCAGTGCGTGCCTGCGGGTGTTTCTTTTTCCTGCGCCGGAGCGTCTGTTGCTTTTTTTCCTCTGTTCGTCAGAACCATTGGAAGCAACGCTTCCGCTTAGAGAACTGTCGTGTAAAGAGTTACTTTTCCTTTCGGGATTTTCTCGTAAGGGCTCTGTCTCCAGAGACTCCGAATGTGTATTTGTTTTCGTTTCCTGATATATGTTGGAAAAAGTCTCGTTCGTTTTCGCTTCCTGCTGTATTTTGGAAAAAGCCGCATTCGCTTTCTGTTTTACGGTTTCCGGAATCGCAATGTCTTCCCGCAGTACTTCAATGACTTCTCCGGGATCCCATTCCTTTCGGGAGCTTTGTTCTGCATCTTTTTGGTTTTCATCTACTTGCCAATGATCGGTTTTTATTTCTTTCATAAGCGCCCCGCCTCCTTTATTTGTCCTGCATCGGGTTTTGATGCAGGACGTAGGGCCGCGCCTCTCCGCTATCGCTCCGGTCGGTGCTTAACGAGCGCCACTGGCGCTCAGCACCACCGCCAGGCGATTTCTTTTGCGCGGCTTTCCACTTTTTCCCTGTAACAGCCTGTGCCAGCTTTTCACGTCCTCTTGCCAGCTGGGTGCGTACGGTACTTTCGGTTATTTCCAGAATCGCACTGATCTCACTGGTTTTATAGCCTTCCACATAATACAGCATCAGCACCAGCCGGTATTTTTCGTCCAGCATATTCAGCGCTTCATTCCACTCGGCATTTGTAAACCCGGAGTCTGCTGCGGATATCTCCGGCACATCTCCCGGCATAGACAGATGTTTCCCTTGCCGGATGAGATCATTGCATTTATTGACCAGAATCCGTGTCATCCATGTCCGAAACCAGGCCGGATCCTTCAGCTGCTCCAGCTTTTCCCAGCAGGTGAGAATCGTCTCGGAAATCGCATCAGCGATGTCTGACTCATTCGACAGAATCGCGCGTGCTGTCTTATACATATTCTGCATCTGCGACTGCATCAGTGCTGTAAATGCATCGGCATCGTGTCCGGCGGCTCTTTCAGCCAGTTCAGCTAATTCTTCCATGCTCGTTCCCCCTTTCATATATTAGACGGACAAAGCTGCAAAAACGTCCCACGCTGATTGAAAAATTTAAAATAAAGCAGGCGAAATGTATTTCCACGCGCCTTTTAATCGGTCATACACCGTAACCATCTATCTGTCATGCAGCCCTTGGCTTTCGCCAAACCGCTCTTTCAGCAAATCTGCCAGTTTCTCCGCAATCGGCGTAAAGACCTGATATTTTTTCCAGATGATATACATTTTTGTTTCCAACTTCGGATAAAGTGGCCGGAAGCAGAGTCCGCTTTCCGGGCTGACGTCAGCCAGGCGGTCAAAGACCAGCAGGCATCCAAGCCCTTCCCGGACAAAAACAGAGCCGTTATAAAAGAGGTTAATGGTTCCAATAATATTCAGCTGATCGACAGCCTCGCCGCACCATCTGGGAAGATCTGCACGGATCGACTGCGGCGAGGTGATAAGTGGGACTCCCTGTAAATCCTCCGGACAGATTGCTGTTTTCTGCGCCAGTGGATTGTCTGTTCGCATCAAAAGCCCCCAGATGTCGCCGCCCGGCAGAGAGAGGTAATTATATTTTGAAAGATCGGGCGGCTCCACAATGACTGCAAAATCGGAGAGTCCCTGTTCCAGATCATTCACCACTACACGCGTATCGCCGCTGGTGATGTGGAAACGCAGCCCTGGATATAGCTGACGGAATTCCTGGATAGCCTCGGCCAGATGGTGGATCAGCCAGGATTCGGCGCAGCCGATGCGCACATCTCCGCCGGTTACGTCATTTAAGGATTGAAATTCCTCTATGGTCTTATCTGTCATATCCAGAATGTCTTCCGCCCGTTTGCGCAGTAAAGTTCCTTCCTCTGTCAGATGTACGTTGTAGTTGCCCCGCACAAACAGCTTACATCCAAGCTCAGCCTCCAGCTCTTTGAGCTGCCTGGATAAAGTTGGCTGGGAAATGTGCAGCGTTCTGGCTGCCCCCGTAATGCTGCCCTCCCGGGCTACCTCTATAAAGTAACGTAAAACCCGCAATTCCATAATATATCCTCCGTACTCTGATTGCACTTTTCTTCCACTCGTTGCCCCTCGTGCTTTCCATTCGCAAGCGATGGAAATCCCTTCGGGTCACATTCTTACTCGCAGCAGAGCTGCTCGTTGACCCTCATGCTTTCCACTCGCAAGCGGTGGAAATCCCTTCGGGTCACATTATACCGCTGTCAGATATTCATTTCAAGAATAACCAGAAATAGAAACAAAGTATTTGATGTTCCAGCAACTCCAATATAAAATAAAGATGACGAGGAGGTGAGCAGTCATGCCGGAAGCAAATAATGACGCTCAGTGTTTTTACCAGAATCTGATTGACATCGGGCTGGAAGAGAAAATGATTTCCCGCTGTATTGTTTTGGAAAAAGAGGGGCGTGAAAAGGAATTGTTGATGATATTGCAAAACAGCCGAAGGGATTTACTGACGCATATTCATGCAGAGCAGAAGAAGCTGGACTGCCTGGACTACCTTGTGAACTGGCTGGATAAAAAGGGGGCAAAGAAGCAGTGACAGTTGAGGACATCATTGCAGGTTACTATGATGAAACGAAGGAAAGCACCGAATGGAACGCCTATGCTGATACACTTTATCAGGAGGCGCTCCGTATCAGCATGGAACTGAACAATCAATATCATACTCCGGATGAAATCAGGGAAATTATGAGTCGTCTGACGGGAGAGCAGATTGATTCGTCCTTTCGGCTGTTTCCGCCATTCTACACGGATTTTGGGAAGAATACTCATATTGGGAAGGATGTGTTTATCAACTCCGGCTGTCATTTTCAGGATCAGGGCGGGATTGAAATCGGTGATGGCACGATGATCGGCCACAATGTAGTGCTGGCGACGATCAATCATGATTTAGACCCGGCGCAAAATCGGAAGAATCACTATGCTCCCATTAAGATTGGCGATCATGTATGGATTGGTTCTAATGCAACCGTTCTTCCTGGTGTGAGTATTGGAGAGTGGTCAGTTGTTGCGGCGGGAGCAGTCGTGACCAGAGATGTTCCGTCCTATACGGTAGCAGGCGGTGTACCGGCAAAGCGAATCCGGACGGTTGAAAGGGGGAGAAGCGGATGAGAAAATACAGCCGACGACAATTTGTAAAGCTTGCGGCAGCCGGAGGAATCAGCGCAGCGTCATGGATGCTTTTTAACGATTCTATTTTGAAGGCCGGCGCACAGGAAAGCAATTTGAACGGGTCGGACTTTACCGAATCCTCTGCTTTTGCTGATACATCGAACAGCAATCAGATACTGGTCGCCTGGTTTTCCTGTACGGGTACGACAGAACAGATTGCCCGGTGGATTACAGGAAAAACCGGCGCAGACAGTTATGAAATTGTACCAGAGGATCCCTATACAGAGGAGGATCTGGCATATTATACCGGAGGGCGTGCCGACCGTGAGCAGGAGGATGCTTCTGTAAGGCCGGCGATTTCCGGCAGTGTGGAAAACATCGGGCAGTACGATGTGATTTTCCTTGGTTATCCCATCTGGCACGGGCAGGCGCCGCGGATTATCAGTACCTTTTTGGAGAGTTATGATTTCTCAGACGTAACAATCATCCCATTCTGTACCTCCCACAGCAGCGGCATTGGCTCCAGCGCGGAAAACCTGCATGACCTCTGCTCCGATATCGTTACCTGGATGGAGGGGCGGCGGTTCTCAGGGGATGCAACGGAAAACGATGTAGTTGAATGGATTGACAGCTTGGAATTATCAGAAAGTGAGGTACAAACCGTGGGTGAATTTAACTTTGAAACAAAAACTGTACTGCTGAACAGTGGTTATGAAATGCCCATCATGGGACTTGGCACTTACAGTCTGACAGACGAGGAATGTGCGGTTTCCATTGCAGCTTTGCTGGAAGCGGGAGGCAGACTGATTGATACCGCGTATATGTATGGCAACGAAGCGGCAGTCGGGCGGGCGGTCCGGGATTCGGATGTGCCGCGGGAAGAGATTTTCGTGATTACAAAGCTTTATCCGAACCAGTTTGCTAACGCTGCTGAAGCCATTGACACGGCACTGGAGAAGATGGGGCTGGACTATATTGACATGATACTTCTGCATCATCCGGGAAACAACGACGTGGAAGCATACCTGGCGCTGGAGCAGGCTGTAGCTGACGGCAAGGTACATTCGATTGGTCTGTCCAACTGGTATGTAGAGGAGCTGGAAGAATTTCTGCCACAGGTGAACATCACCCCGGCACTGGTGCAGAATGAAATCCATCCGTATTATCAGGAGAACGATGTGATTCCTTATATCCAGTCGCTGGGGATTGTCGTACAGGGCTGGTATCCCCTTGGCGGACGTGGGTATACAGCAGAATTGTTGGGCGATGAAGCGATTTCCGCTATTGCGGAAGATCACGGTGTTTCTTCCGCGCAGGTGATCCTGCGGTGGAATTTGCAGAAAGGTGTCGTGGTGATTCCAGGCTCCAGTGACCCTGATCATATCCGGGAAAATCTCGATCTGTTCGGGTTTGAGCTGACGGAAGAGGAAATGGAACAGATCAATGACTTGGATCGAAATGAAAAACACGACTGGTATTAAAGAATCAAAAATACAGAAAAGAAAGTGAGGCAATTATTATGGAAGAAAAATTAAATCTGACAATGGAATGGGATAAGACTTTCCCAAAGAGCGACAAGGTAAATCACAGGAAGGTAACCTTCCACAACCGCTATGGCATCACTCTGGCGGCGGATCTCTATGAGCCAAAGGATGAGGAGGAGCCCTCTTGCGGCGGCGAGGCTGCCGGATCTGGACGGCTCCCGGCCATCGCGGTCTGCGGTCCGTTCGGCGCAGTCAAAGAGCAGGCAGCCGGTCTGTATGCGCAGACGATGGCGGAACGCGGCTTTCTGACTATCGCCTTTGATCCGTCCTATACTGGTGAGAGCGGCGGCCAGCCCCGCTATATGGCGTCTCCGGATATCAATACAGAGGATTTCATGGCGGCAGTGGACTTCCTCTCTGTACAGGATAATGTAGATCCGGAGCGGATCGGTATCATCGGTATCTGCGGCTGGGGCGGTATGGCATTGAACACGGCAGCGCTGGACACCCGCGTGAAGGCTACGGTCGCTTCTACGATGTACGACATGACCCGTGTGAATGCCAACGGCTATTTTGACAGTGAGGACAGTGAGGAAGCCCGCTATGAGAAGCGCAAGGCTCTCTGTGCGCAGCGCATTGCCGATTACAAAAACGGCAGTTATGCCCTGGGCGGCGGCGTGGTTGACCCGCTTCCGGAGGACGCGCCATTCTTTGTGAAGGATTATTATGATTATTACAAGACGGAGCGCGGCTATCATCCCCGCAGCCTGAACTCCAACGGCGGGTGGAATGTGACCGGCTGCCAGTCGTTCCTGAACATGCCGATTTTGCAGTACAGCCAGGAAATCCGCAGCGCCGTCCTCGTTATCCATGGAGAAAAGGCGCATTCCTGCTATTTCAGCAAGGATGCGTTTGCGAAGCTGACCGGCGACAATAAGGAGCTTTTGATTATTCCGGGAGCCGTTCATACGGATCTTTATGACCAGACGGACATCATTCCGTTCAACAAAATGGAATCCTTTTTCAGAACGTATCTGAAATAAGAGGAGAGGAAGGAGGAGCATTATGGCAGACAAAAAATCATTGGTTTATTTTACCCGCGATCTTTCCGCGGAAGGCCTGCTGCGCATTTATGGGCGCATCGCTTCCGGCATCAGCGGAAAGGTTGGAATCAAGCTGCATACCGGAGAAAAGCATGGACCAAACATCATTCCCCGTCCGTGGGTGGAGCAGCTGATTAAAAACGAACTTCCGGGAGCTGCGATCGTAGAGACGAACACCTACTATGAAGGGGACCGCTATACGACCGAACAGCACAGAGAAACCATTCAAACGAACGGCTGGACGTTCTGTCCGGTAGACATTATGGATGAGCATGGAACGGTTATGCTGCCTGTAAAAGGCGGCAAATGGTTCACAGAGATGTCAGTAGGAAAAGGAATTCTGGATTACGACTCTCTGCTTGTGCTGACGCATTTCAAGGGCCATACCAAGGGTGGTTTCGGCGGCTCCAATAAGAATATCGGGATTGGCTGTGCGGATGGCCGGATCGGAAAAGCGATGATTCACACAACACCGGGTTCTTCGGATATGTGGGATATTGGTAAGGAAGAATTTATGGAACGTATGACGGAATCAACCAAGTCTGTGGTGGATCATTTTGGTGAGCATATTGCTTATATCAATGTTTTGCGGAATATGTCGGTTTCCTGTGACTGTGAGGGAACTGCGGCTATGCCGGTCGTGACGCCAAATATCGGCATCCTGGCCTCGACAGACATTCTGGCGGCTGACCAGGCGTCCATCGATATGGTTTACGCTCTGAAAGAAGAGGACCATCATGATCTGGTGGAGCGCATCGAATCACGCCACGGACTGCGTCAGCTGACTTACATGAAAGAGCTGGGTATGGGCAATGACCAGTATATATTGGTAGATATTGACCATATGGACATGGAAATCTCCGTGAAAGATGCCGTGAAAGGTGTAAAACCGTTTGTAAAGGATGAACAATAGGGATATTTCGATACTGGACAAAAATGCATGAATCTGCAAAAATGTTCAATATTGGATTGCAATTCTTTTAAAAGCGAGATACAATTCTACTGGACAAAAAAGCACAAACACGCAAAAATGTCCAGTAGGAGGCTCTGCATATGGTTATCAAGAGAGATTTGTATTTGAATAAGCTGATCAATAAGAAGCACAATGGTCTTATTAAAGTAATTACCGGACTTCGGCGCTGTGGAAAATCATATCTGTTATTTCAGCTTTTTAAGTCCCATCTTATGGAAGAGGGAACAGATAGAAAGCACATCATTGAAATTGCCTTTGATGCTTTTGAGAACAAGCGTTATCAGGATCCATATGTTCTGATGCCGTATCTGAAAGAGCAGATTACTGATAGTGAAATGTATTATGTGCTTCTCGATGAGGTGCAGCTGCTTGGGGAATTTGAATCTGTTCTGAACAGTCTTATTCGGATGGAAAATGTGGATGTGTACGTCACCGGCAGTAATGCCAGATTTCTTTCCAAAGATGTCATTACAGAGTTCCGCGGCCGTGGCGATGAAATTCATATGTATCCGCTTAGCTTTTCTGAATTTATGTCTGTTTATTCCGGCAGTAAACAGGATGGGTGGAATGAATATATGCTCTATGGCGGACTGCCACTTGTGCTTCGTTTTCAGAATCCGGAAGAAAAAATTCAGTTTCTTAAGTCTTTGTTCGAAGAAACATATATCTCAGATATAGTGGGACGGTATAAAGTCCGTAATCGTGCGGAACTGGAAGACTTGCTCAATATTTTGTCTTCTGGGATCGGGTCACTGACGAACCCGACAAAATTATCTGCGACATTCAGGAGCGTAAAGCAGAAAACGATCAGCAAAACAACGATTGGAAACTATATTGATTATCTATGCGATTCTTTTCTCATTGATCGCGCTGTCCGCTACGATATTAAAGGACGAAAGTATATTGATACTCCAGTGAAATATTATTTTACCGATATGGGACTTCGCAATGCCCGATTAAATTTCCGACAATTAGAAGAAACGCATACCATGGAAAACGTTATCTTCAACGAGTTGAAAATTCGAGGTTTCAATGTGGATGTAGGTGTAATTGTGCATAATAGTACAGATTCCAACGGCAAGAATATTCGTAAACAGCTGGAAATTGACTTTGTCTGCAATAAGGGATCCAGACGTTACTATATCCAGTCGGCGTATGCAATGCCAGATCAGGAAAAGATGGAACAGGAGCAGCGTTCTCTTATGCTGACAGGTGATGCCTTCAAGAAGATTATTATCACCAAAGAAATACCGGCTCCTTACTATAACGATGATGGTGTTCTGGTGATGAGTATTTATGATTTTTTGTTGAATTCGAACAGTCTTGAACAATAACGATTTGGACAGAAAGACTTACGTCTTTTACTATATTTTTAAAGAGAGGGACAAAAGATGTGTGACGAAAAAAACACAAAGACTCCGGAATGCGAGTCCAGTGTAAACCTGAAAGCAGAGGACTACCGGGATCCATGGCTGGCAGCGGGAGTAAATAAGGCGATTGGCTTCTTCCCCAGAGAATTTTACTGTCTGGATAATTACAGTGCGTTTAAAATCGAATACAAGGGTTGGGTATACGCCACTGTAGAGGAAGCCTACCAGGCAAGCGCTTTTCTGGAGGTGGCTGACGATGTGGCAGAGCAGATTCGGCACGCCGGGTCGCCTTACGAAGCGAAGCAGATTTCTGTGGCGAATAAGGACAGAAAAAGACCGGACTGGGAGACGGAAAAGCTGGAGGTGATGGAAGCACTTTTGCGTGAAAAAATAAAACAGCATCCGTATGTCAGAGAAATGCTGATAAAGACGCAGCAGAACCGGATTGTTGAGGATTCTCCGAAAGACACCTTCTGGGGCTGGGGACCGAATCGCGACGGCGAGAATCATATGGGCAGGCTGTGGATGAAGCTGCGGGAGCAGGTATTAAACGGGGAGCTCTGATTCTAGGTGGGAGAAAAGATGGAATATTCATTGGAGGGAAAATGGCAGGTTCGTCTGACGGGAGCAGAAGATCAGACGGAGAGAGATCTTTGCTATGAGATGACATTGCCGGGGACTCTGGATGAAAACAGGATTGGCTATCGCGATACAGGGAAGAACCAGTGGCATATGGAAGAAACGGGCGATAGAGACAATGATAATCCGGATAAAGCAAGCGTAGAAGCCGACGATTCGAAAGAGATTTTGGAAGCGCAGGTGCCGATCGCCACACGTTTTACCAGAAAGTATACCTTCGAAGGGGAAGCAAGGCTTACCAGGAAGTTTTACTTTACGGAAAAGCCGGGAAAACGTATATTTCTGGAGGCGGAGAGAGCCAGAGTATTAGGTCTGCTCATTGACGGGCAGGAGGTGCCGCACGTGCTCCCGCCGTCCATCAGCACCCCGCAGGTATTTGAGGTGACCGGAAAGATAGACGGAACGCACGAGATCACACTTTTATCGGATAACAGTTATCCCGGGCTTCCGCGGGAGCAGATCATCTATTCTTCGGCGGCGACAGATGAGACACAGACGAACTGGAACGGAGTGCTAGGATATCTGCGCCTGCGTGAAGAACAGGAGATGTTTCTGCGGGAAGTCCGCGTTTATCCGAAAATAAAAGGGGATGCAGTACTGTCAATGGGGAAACGGCACGCGCGGTTGAGGAAATGGCACGCGCGGTTGACACCGCACCTGCCAGAACGCCATCGCCAACTGAAACCGCTTCGCGATGGGCAGCGGCGGCTCGTCCGATGCGTCTGTCTCTTTACATACAGGTGGGAGCTGCGGAAAACACATACCCGATTTGGGTGTATCCGCCTGTGGAGCCTGCGTGTCCCGATGAGGTATATGAGACAGCGGTATTTGATTCGAAAACGCGAAGGTTCTTGCAGAAGGCGGGATTGTCTACCTGACGCCGCCCGCGACTGCGGAAGCCATGCCATCCTCCATTAGGACACAGTTTACGACCGATTTCTGGTCTGTCGGGACATTTCCGGTGCAGGAAGGGGGCATGGGGCAGCTGATTGATGAGAAGCATCCGCTGTTTGCAAATTTCCCAACAGAATTTCACACAAACTGGCAGTGGTGGCCGATGGCGACGCAGCGCGCGATTATCCTGCCAGAGTATAAGAAATCCATTATTACACAGATGGACAGCTATGCTTATATGCGGCCGATGACGCAGCTTCTGGAGTGCCGCTGCGGCAGGGGTCGGCTGCTGCTATCTTCGATGGGCTTGCAGAACCTGCAGCAATATCCGGAAGCGCGGGCGCTGCAAAACGCGATTTATCAGTATCTGGTTTCTGAACAGTTCTGTCCGGAACAGGAGATGGAGGCAGAAGTTTTGGCAGACCTGGTGTGGAAAAATCTAACAAACTGAATTTTAAACAAAAAACTTGCTCAAAATTGAATATAATGTTATACTAAATAGTAGATTTTATAATTATTTCAGAGGAGATGTTGGATGTGAAATTGTTACGAGTATGTGCA
>JAJPXU010000133.1 GCA_021205305.1 Lachnospiraceae bacterium | reverse complement strand
AGTATCTTACAGTTAGAATTCAGAAACTTTGCACATCTGAAAAGAAAAGCTTCCTTTTCAGCTGGAAATAGATTAAGATGACAGGTAAGAATGAGCAGAAGAGTGAATGAACCTGTGTGTATGCTGTCAGAACTGGTTCAGGGGAACCTTTTGGCAGACTTATCATAATTAAGGAAGGAAAGGATATGTTAAATACGACTTTATGCTATATTGAGAAAGACTGTGCTTACCTGATGCTTCACCGGATAAAAAAAGAACAAGATATCAACCATGGCAAATGGATTGGTGTAGGCGGTAAGTTTGAGGCAGGGGAGACTCCGGAGGAATGCCTGCTAAGAGAGGTAAAGGAGGAGACGGGGCTGACACTTCTTTCTTATCGTTTGCGGGGGATTATTACCTTTGTGCTGGATGGGGAGACGGAATATATGTTTCTGTATACGGCTTCCTCCTTTGAAGGGGAGCTCAGTGTCTGTGACGAGGGGGAACTGGCCTGGATTCCGAAAGATGAGGTGTTAAATCTTAAGCTGTGGGAAGGAGACCGTGAATTTCTGCGTCTTCTGGATGAGGAAGAATGCTTCTTTTCAATGAAATTGAGTTATAAAGGGGATGACCTGGTGGAGACGAAAACAAGAGTATACCCGATTCGACAGTGTGATTGAGTAAATTGGATGCTGCGCCGATTGCGGCAGGACAAGATAGGCTGATTATGTTCAGAAATGGAGGGAAAAGGTATGAGGCTTGACTTTATAGGGGCGGCTCATGAGGTGACTGGAAGCTGCCATTTTCTGGAATTTGGTGAGAAACATATTTTGGTCGATTGTGGGATGGAGCAGGGGGCAGACATTTATGAGAATGCTTCCCTGCCTGTGAATGCTGCGGAAATTGATTATGTGTTTGTGACCCATGCGCATATTGACCATTCCGGACGACTGCCTCTTTTATACGCGAGAGGCTTTCGGGGGACAGTTTTTTCGACAGAGGCGACCGCTCAGTTGTGTATGATTATGCTCAAAGACAGTGCGCATATCCAGGAATCGGAGGCAGAATGGAAAAACCGTAAGGCGCAGCGCGCCGGGAAAGCGGAGACAGTGCCGATGTACACAGTGGCGGACGCGGAAAATGTGCTGAAGCTTTTTACGCCCTGCCCATACGGCCGGAAAGTGAAGGTTTGCGAGGGGCTGGAGGTGTGTTTTCGGGATGCAGGGCATCTGCTGGGATCTTCCTTTATCGAAATGTGGGTGACAGAAGGGGAAGAATCACGCAAGCTGATCTTTTCCGGTGATTTGGGGAATGGGAACCGCGCCCTGATCCGTGACCCGGAAATTCCGGATTCTGCGGATTATCTGATCCTGGAATCGACCTACGGCGACCGACTCCACGATGTGCCGCCAGATTATGCGACGGAGCTGGGAAAGGTGCTTTCTGCAACGTTCTCCCGGGGAGGAAACGTCGTGATTCCTGCTTTTTCCGTTGGCCGTACACAGGAGATGCTGTATTATTTACGGCAGATTAAGCTGGAAAAAATGCTGCCGATGTTTCCGGATTTTGAGGTATATGTGGATAGTCCGCTCTCCATCGAGGCCACGAACATATATAATGAAAGCGTAGAAGAATGTTTTCGGGGACAGGATCTGGAAATGATTCGCAGCGGAGTCAACCCCATCTGCTTTCCGGGTCTGCACCAGTCGGTTACCAGTGCGGATTCACAGGCGATTAATGTGGATCCGAATCCTAAAGTGATCATTTCCGCTTCCGGTATGTGCGAAGCTGGCCGCATCCGCCATCACTTAAAGCACAACCTCTGGCGTCCGGAGAGTACGATTGTTTTTGTCGGGTATCAGGTGCCGGGTACCCTGGGGCACAGCCTTTTAAACGGTGCGCGGGAAGTGAAGCTTTTCGGGGAAACGATTCAGGTACGGGCACAGATTTTAAGTCTGCCCGGAATCAGCGGGCACGCGGACCGCGATCATCTGACCGCCTGGGTGCAGGGCATGGAGCAAAAGCCGAAGCGAATCTTCGTAGTTCACGGAGAGGATCAGGTGACAGACGAGTTCGCGGCGCACCTGAAAGAAGTGATTGGTGTGGAGGCGACTGCACCCTACAGCGGCGACAGCTATGATCTTTGCAGGAATGTCTGCGTGGCTGCGGGCAGCCGGAAACTGGCTGAGAAAAAGGCAAAGAAGCGCGCTGCTTCTACCGTATTTGACCGTCTGGTGGCGGCGGGAGAACGCCTGCTGGCTGTGATTCAGAAAAACCGGGAGGGCGCGAACAAGGATCTCGCGAGGTTTGCGGATCAGATTAATGCGCTCTGTGATAAGTGGGAGAGATGAATTGTCTTCTCAGGACAGCAGGCCGTATGCTGTCCTGAACTGTTGAAAAAATAAAAAATTAACAAAATCGGTGATTTTTACACGGACTTTTCTTGACAGAATCCGATTTGTATTATATAAATAGGGATGGAATTTTGTAACCATTCAAAATGATTCAAAATGACTGTGTTCATCGATACGGATCTGCACAGCCGGTATGAAGACAAGAAGCATGAAAGAAAGAGGTAGAGAGTATTATGGCATGCGTTGATTTGACAAAGTATGGTATCAATGGTGTGACAGAGATTGTTCACAATCCTTCGTACGAATTCCTGTATGAAGAAGAGATGAAGCCGGAACTTACCGGATATGACAAAGGTCAGGTTTCCGAGCTTGGCGCGGTGAACGTTATGACAGGTGTTTATACCGGACGTTCCCCGAAAGATAAGTATATTGTTATGGATGAGAACTCGAAGGACACTGTTTGGTGGACGACTGAGGGATATAAGAATGATAACCATCCGATGAGCGAGGAGACCTGGGCAGCTGTAAAGAAGATGGCGCAGGAGCAGCTTTCCGGTAAGAGACTGTTTGTCGTAGATGCGTATTGCGGCGCGAATAAGGACACCCGCATGGCGATCCGCTTCATGATGGAAGTAGCATGGCAGGCACATTTTGTAGAGAATATGTTCATCAAGCCGTCCGCAGAGGAGCTTGAGACATTTGAGCCGGATTTCGTAGTTTACACTGCTTCTAAGGCAAAGGTAGACAATTACAAAGAGCTGGGTCTGAATTCTGAGACCTGCGTAGCGTTCAATATCACGAGCCGTGAGCAGGTGATCCTGAATACCTGGTACGGCGGCGAGATGAAGAAGGGTATGTTCTCTATGATGAACTACTATCTGCCGCTGAAGGGTATCGCTTCCATGCACTGCTCCGCGAATACCGATATGAACGGCGAGAACACCGCGATCTTCTTCGGTCTGTCCGGAACTGGTAAGACGACCCTTTCTACAGATCCGAAGCGTCTGCTGATCGGTGATGACGAGCACGGTTGGGATGACAACGGCGTGTTCAACTTCGAAGGCGGCTGCTACGCAAAGGTTATCAACCTGGACAAGGATTCTGAGCCGGACATCTACAACGCGATCAAGAGAAACGCACTTCTTGAAAACGTGACTCTGGATGAGAATGGCAAGATTGATTTCGCGGACAAGAGCGTGACAGAGAATACACGTGTATCTTATCCGATCGATCACATTGAGAATATTGTACGTCCGGTATCTTCCGCACCGGCTGCAAAGCAGGTAATCTTCCTCTCCGCAGATGCGTTTGGCGTACTTCCGCCGGTATCCATCCTGACACCGGAGCAGACACAGTACTACTTCCTGTCTGGTTTCACAGCGAAGCTGGCAGGTACCGAGCGCGGCATCACTGAGCCGACACCGACCTTCTCCGCATGCTTCGGACAGGCATTCCTTGAGCTGCATCCGACCAAGTATGCAGAAGAGCTCGTAAAGAGAATGGAGCAGAGCGGCGCAAAGGCTTATCTGGTAAACACTGGCTGGAACGGCACAGGCAAGCGTATCTCCATCAAGGATACCCGCGGCATCATCGACGCGATTCTGGATGGTTCTATCCTGAAAGCACCGACCAAGAAGATTCCGCACTTTGACTTCGAAGTACCGACCGAGCTTCCGGGCGTAGATCCGGCAATCCTTGACCCGCGTGATACCTATGCGGATGCTTCCGAGTGGGAGACCAAGGCGCAGGATCTGGCTGGCCGCTTCATCAAGAACTTCGACAAGTACACCACCAACGAGGCTGGCAAGGCACTTGTAGCGGCGGGCCCACAGCTGTAATAGTTGTTAAGAGCTTAGAAATGTTAAATAAATAAGGTGATAGAGAAAAGAGCGTTCATATAATATGAACGCTCTTTTT
>JAJPXU010000057.1 GCA_021205305.1 Lachnospiraceae bacterium | reverse complement strand
ATATACGTTTTCATACGTACTTCACAGCAAGTGCGAAGTACTGTCTTGAATAATTACAAATATTATTCTTATGTGCATAAACAATAAAGGAGTGCCATATGAAAAAAAATGCTGCCAGTTCCAGTATAATCAAATATCTCTGTACCCTTTTGATGCTGCTGTTGCTCGTTCTGTGCTTCTCTGTTCCGACCCATGCGGCCTCTTCTGTTTCTGTCAAAAACATCCAGACCGTCTCAGGCGGCAGCTTCGTCAAAGAAGACGGCCAGTGGTATTACATTTATGCGGATGGCACCCGCGCGAAAAACTGTCTGCTGGAGATTGACGGCAAGACCTATTATTTTGCAAAAAACGGCCGCCGCAAATCCGGCTGGCAGACAATCGGCAACGCACAATATTATTTTGGAAAAAAATCCGAAGGTTATATGTACAAAAAATGCTGGTACACTTCTGCCTCCGGAGAGACTTACCGGCTGGCCAATAATGGAAAAATGCGTACCGGCCTGATCACAGTCGGCTCAAAGACCTATTATCTGGATCCCGAAACCGGCGTCCTTCAGTACGGCTGGCAAAAGGTGAATGGGGTCCGCTGTTACTTTGGTTCCTCCGATGAAAGCGGAGCCATGTACCAGAATAAATGGCTCACTTACGATGGTTCTCTTTACTATCTCACAGCGGATGGCTCCAGAGCCACCGGCTGGCAGACGATTGACGGCAAGACCTATTATTTTTCCAGCTCAGGGAAAGCCTGCCGCAGCAAAAAAACAATCAGCGGAACTACCTATTACTTCAGCAGTACGACCGGAGAGCTGCTCTATTCGGGAGCGAATCTTTCCGTCTCCTGTGACTGCGCAGTGCTGATTAACGCCTCCACCGGAGAAGTTCTGTACGACAAAAACGGCTCCGCACAGCATTCCAATGCCAGTACAACGAAGATTATGACCTGTATTCTGGCGCTGGAAAACAGTTCGCTGACCGACAAAGTTACTGCTTCCGCGAACGCAGCCGCCCAGGAGCCTACAAAAATCTATCTGCATACCGGCGAAGTCTTCTATATGAAAGACCTGTTATACGGATTGATGCTTCCTTCCGGAAACGATGCCGCTGTAGCCATCGCGGAACACATCAGCGGCAGTACCTCCGCTTTCGCTGACCTGATGAATCAGAAAGCAAAGGAAATCGGCTGTACTTCCACCCATTTTGTGACGCCAAATGGCCTGGACGCAGGATATGACCATTACACCACCGCGGAGGATCTCGCGAAAATCGCGCAGTATGCCTACCAGAATGCAACTTTCCGCACAATCGTAGCTACCAAAACCTACAGTTTTAAAAGTGTGAGCGGATATTCCTATTATCTGACGAGTACAAATTCCCTGCTTGGTACGATGACAGGAGTGACCGGTATGAAGACCGGTTACACGAAGAAGGCCGGTTACTGTTTTGTCGGGAGCATTACTTCCCAAAGCGGCGATGCTTATATCGCCGTTGTCCTTGGCGCCTCCACCAGTTCTGCCCGTTGGAGCGACGCCAAAACGCTGCTTAATTACGCCTACAATCTTTCGTAAACAGAATGGAAGGAGTTTGTTTTCTATGAAAAGTTATCTGATTGTATTTCTGATTTCCATGCTTCCCCTGATAGAGCTGCGCGGGGCGATTCCCTATGGCGTCCTTTTCGGGCTGCCGACGCTCCCGACTTACATCGTAGCGATCATCGGAAATATGCTTCCTGTGCCAATTATCTATCTGTTCGCGCGCAGAGTTCTCGTCTGGGGACAGGATAAGCCTTTGATCGGAAAACTGTTCACATTCTTTCTGGTAAAAGGGGAAAAGGGCGGACAGAAGCTGCAGGCCAAAGCTGGAAGAGGGCTTTTTGTTGCCCTGCTCCTCTTCGTCGGTATTCCGCTTCCGGGTACGGGCGCATGGACGGGTACCCTCGCTGCCAGCATTCTGAAAATGGATTTCAAATCCACCATTACTGCAGTGATGCTCGGTGTTCTGCTTGCCGGAGTCATTATGGGCCTTGCCAGCAATGGACTGCTCGGTGCGATCGGGGTTCTGTTTTCTTAAAGCCCCCGCATGTTTTTCATTTTCTTTTATACCCGCGAAGCCACGAGCCAGACAGCCGTGTTTGCACAGATATTTGGCGGTGTCTGCATCGCTGCGGCTTTCTTATGTATATTAAGATTACGGGAGTGCGCAGCGCAGAGCAATCCAGAGTAACCTGCCCTTTTATCGCTTGAATCACATGTAAATTAGATCAGAAAAGATTGAAAAATGGATAATATTATGTTAATCGGGATGCCCGGCGCGGGAAAAAGCACCGTAGGCATCGTTCTCGCCAAGGTACTTGGCTATGATTTTATTGACTCGGATCTCTTAATTCAAAAAGGAGAAGGACAGCTGCTGTGGCAGATAATTGAGCGCTGCGGTCTGGATGGATTCCGCACAATCGAAGAGCGCGTCAACGCGCAGATTACAGCAGACAAAACCGTAATTGCGACCGGCGGCAGCGTCGTTTATTGCCCACAGGCGATGGAGCATCTGCGTTCGATTGGAACAATTGTCTATCTGAAAATCAGCTGTGAAGAGCTTGCCAGACGGCTCGGCGACCTCTCCCAAAGAGGCGTCACCATAAAGCCCGGACAGACGCTGGATAATCTCTACACCGAGCGCGTCCCGCTCTACGAAAAATACGCAGATATTACCGTCGACATCACAGGCTTAAGCGTAGCGGAAGCGGTAGAAAAAATACAGCATAAAATATATCTTCAATGATAAGGTGTGCTCCGCACACACTTGCGAATTGAATAAACATCGAGAAACACATTTTTTGCAAAAATTGCAAAAAAACCCGCAAAAAACCAGGGTGAGTAAAGGAAGGGCAATCAGACTTATGAATATCAAACGCGCAAAAAATGAGATTAAGGATACCATCGAAGCCTATCTGCTGAAGGACGAATTCGGGGATTATGTGATTCCACAGATTCGTCAGCGCCCGGTGCTGCTGCTCGGCGCGCCAGGCATCGGCAAGACACAGATCATGGAGCAGGTGGCCCGCGAGTGTGGAATTGGACTGGTTTCCTATACAATCACGCACCACACACGCCAGAGCGCGATTGGCCTGCCCTTCATCTCAAAGCAGGAATTCAACGGGCAGGAGTTCTCTGTGACCGAATATACCATGAGCGAGATCGTCGCATCGATTTACCAGAAAATGAAAGCAACCGGCCTGCGGGAGGGAATTCTCTTTATTGATGAAATTAATTGCGTCTCAGAGACGCTCGCACCCGCCATGCTGCAGTTTCTGCAGTGCAAGACCTTCGGAAGCCACGAGATTCCGCAGGGCTGGATCATCGTTGCAGCCGGAAATCCGCCGGAATACAACAAATCCGTCCGGGAATTTGACGTTGTCACGATGGACCGTGTGAAAAAGATTGAAGTGGAACCAGACTACGCGGTCTGGAAAGAATACGCGCAAAAAGAGCAGATCCATTCTGCCGTCATTTCCTATCTCGACACGCGCCCCGGCAGCTTTTACAAGATGGAAACGACGATAGATGGGCGCAAATTCGCGACCCCGCGCGGCTGGGAAGACCTCTCAACTATGCTAAAAGTCTACGAGACATTAGGGAAAGAAATGGACCGTGAGGTGGTTGTCCAGTATATCCAGCACGAGATGATCGCCAAAGATTTTGCCAATTATCTCGAATTATACCGGAAATATCAGATGGATTACCAGTTAGACGCCGTTCTCTCCGGGCATATCGATGAGGTTCTTCTGAAAAAGGCTGCACACGCGCCTTTCGATGAGAGGCTCAGTGTCGTCAATCTTTTGCTCGCCCGCTGCCGGGAAAGCTTTGCTGCACAGATTCGTCAGGAAGAAAGTACCCTCTTGCTCTTTGAACAGCTGAAGCTGTTAAAGGAAACCATGCTTCATTCACACAACGCTCTCGCTGACCGAATGGAACAATTCTATCAGGAATATGAGCAGAAAAAAACGGCTGGTCTGCTCTCCCATGAAGAAGACCGCCGCTATCGCCAGACAACAGAGAAGCTGGAAGCCTGGAATCATGACCTACAGACCTCCGACCTGCGGGAACCAGAGGATGCCTTCGCCTGGGTCAAAGAACAGTTTGACCGGGAGCAGGACGCCCTGGATATGAGTTTTGAAAAAGCCGCAGCGATGCTAGAGCATGCCTTTGACTTCATCGAAGCTGCTTTCGGAAGCGGCCAGGAGACCGTTATCTTTATTACTAACCTGAACACGGACTACTACTGCGTACGCTTCCTGCAGGAATATGACTGTGAGCGCTATTACCGCTACAACAAAGAACTGCTCTTCGAAGAACGCAGCCGCTCCATCGAGGCGCGGCTGCAAGAGATGGAGTGCAATCAATAAGCGTGTTGCCAGGAATCACTGTCAGCATTTGCATTAAAAAACCTCTCTGCATACAATTTGCCTATCACATGAGACAGATTGCAGCAGGGAGGTTTTTGTCAATGAATCGCAGCCCTTTTCCGGAGCTTTGTATCTTTGTTTCTCGGGTAAAACGTCTTATTTGATCACATGAATCCAGCCTTCCGGCGCCTCGATGCGGCCCATCTGGATACCGGTCAGGGTGTCATAGAGCTTCTTGGTCACCGGTCCCATTTCCGTCATGCCGCTTGGCAGGCAGATCTCATTTCCGTGATCAACGATCTTTCCAACCGGAGAAATAACAGCCGCCGTACCGCACAGACCGCACTCCGCGAAATCCTTCACCTCATCGAAGAGAACCTCACGCTCCTCTACCTCGAGACCAAGGTAATCTCTGGCGACCGTAATCAGGGAACGGCGCGTGATAGACGGAAGAATGCTGCCCGACTTCGGAGTCACAACCTTATTGTCCTTCGTCACGAACAGGAAGTTCGCACCGCCGGTCTCCTCTACCTTTGTCCGGGTAGCCGGATCCAGATACATATTCTCATCAAAGCCCTTCTGATGCGCGTCAACGATCGCATAGAGGCTCATCGCGTAATTCAGTCCTGCCTTGATATGGCCGGTGCCATGCGGTGCCGCACGGTCAAAATCAGATACACGGATCGTCAGCGGCTTCGCACCGCCCTTGAAGTATGGGCCTACCGGTGTCGTAAACACACGGAACTGATACTCCGCGGCCGGAGCCACACCAATCACCGCGCTGCTGCCGAAAATATACGGACGAATATAAAGCGTCGCGCCGGAGCCATAAGGCGGTACATACGCTTCATTCGCAGCTACGGTCTCGGCAACCGCCTCAATGAAACGCTCTTCCGGAAATACAGGGATTTCCAGGCGCTCACAGGAGGATTTCAGGCGGGCAGCGTTCAGATCTGGACGGAACATTACAATATGACCATCCTCCGTGGTATAGGCCTTCAGCCCCTCAAAACAGGTCTGCGCGTACTGCAGCACACCCGCGCACTCGCTGATCGTCACAGTCGCATCCGAAATCAAAGCGCCGTCATCCCAGGCGCCATCCTTATAATTTGCCACATACCGCTTATCGGTCTGCACATAGCCAAACCCCAGGTTTGCCCAGTCAATATTCTTTTTCTCCATAATTTTAAACCTTCCTTTGTGTAAAATAAAAATACAGCTTTCGGGGCTCAGAACAGTCTGTCTTTTCTTTATTGATGCTGTTTTGAACTGTTGTATTCAGTTTACGCTTGCAAAAAGGGACTGTCAAGAGTTTCTCTGGTTTTTATCGGAAAACATTCCTGCCCAAAACAAAAGGCAGAGCATTGAATTTATCGTTACTGGTCACAACCCTCGCCGGGTGGCATCCCGCACGAAGTGTTGGATGCCACCCGGCGAGGGCTGAAAACGTATATTTGGTTATGGTGTGACCTGTAACCATGCATCAAAACAATTGAGAAAAAGATTGCAGATATGAAAGCTTACATGATATAGTAAGAACACATGAACCGTGTAACTTTGAGGATATGGAAACGCAGCCATTTGCGGAAAATCCTATACAACACGGGCAATTGTGCAATTGTCTGCAAGGGGGATTTCAAATGAGTGTTATTTACGATGAGCAGGCGCGCTCACTCGCTTTCACCGAGATCGCACAGGACATCTTACGCGGCGCGCAAAATGAATTATATCTGAATATGCGGTTTCTGGATGTAGCGCTCTCCACTCTAAGGCTCCTTCCTGACGGACAGATCCGTACGGCAGGCACCGACGGTATTTTTTACTATTTTCAGCCGGATCAGCTGACTGAGGTCTTTCGCAGGGGACGGGAATATGTGAACCGTCTTTATCTGCACAGCATCCTGCACTGCCTCTTTGCGCATCTCTGGACGCGAAAAGATCGTGATTTGGAATACTGGAATCTCGCCTGTGACATTGCGGTTGAATCGATCATTGACGGTCTCTATATCCGTGCGCTTCACCGGCCTATGTCGGCACTTAGAAGGGAATTCTACCGTACACTGGCTGAAGATGCGGACATGCAAGACGCTGAAAATGCGCGCCCTTCTTCCGGCAGAAATTCTTCCTCTGGCGAAACAGCTTCCCGCCCGGCTTTGACCGCCCAGCGCGTTTACCGCTGCCTTTGCCGGGTTCACCCCGTACAGGCGCAGCTTGACCGTCTGAAACGGGAGTTTGCTGTAGACGACCACAGCCGCTGGGAAGAAGCACATTCCGCGAAGAATCCGCCCAACAGTGCCAGAGAGCAGGCCATTCTGTCCAATCCGCCCCAAAATCCGGCAGACCAAAATCAGGATTCTTCTGCGCCCGCTCCAAATTGCACACTCGCACCGCAGCAGGAATCTTCAACCGATCCGAATGACAGCCCACAAGAGCAGCCGCCGACCGCAAACCAGACAAATCCTTCTCCTTCCGAAGCAAAAAAACGCTGGGAAGACATCCGCGACCGCATGCAGACGGAAATGGAGACATTTGGAAAAGAGCAGTCTGACGATGTGAAAGCGTTGGAAGAACAGGTCAGCGCCGCGAACCGCAGGCACTATGATTACCGGGAGTTCCTGCGAAAGTTCTCCGTCTTAAAAGAAGAAATGCAGGTCGACCTGGACGCTTTCGACTACATATACTACAATTACGGTATGGATCTGTACGGCAATATGCCGCTCATCGAGCCGCTTGAGACAAAAGAAGTGAAAAAGATCGAAGATTTCGTGATTGTGCTGGATACCTCTCTCTCCTGCAAGGGTGAGCTTTTGCTGCATTTTCTGGAAGAAACCTACAATATCTTAAGTGAATCGGAAAGCTTTTTCCGAAAAATACACGTCCATATTCTGCAGTGTGATGATCAGGTGCAGGAGGATGTCCTGATCACAAATCAGGAAGAGATGCGGGACTATTTGGAGCATTTTACCATCCGTGGCTTTGGCGGAACCGACTTCCGCCCGCCGTTTGCGCGCGTGCAGGAACTGACCCGCCAGGGCTGCTTTACAAAGCTGCGCGGACTGATCTATTTTACAGACGGCTATGGCATCTTTCCGGTGAAGAAGCCGCCCTATGACACTGCTTTTGTATTCCTGAAAGAAGACTATTGCGATGTAGATGTGCCGCCGTGGGCAATCAAGCTGATCATTGACCGCGAGGAATTGGAAGAATTCACCAGGCATAAGTCCTAAAGAACCCGGCGAAGTCTCCCCGCAAACCCATGACCAGTGACCGCCAGCCATTGTCCGGACAACCAACTATCAATGGACTCTTTCGTCCCCCACAAAAAACAGTGCGACTGTTCCCGGACCAGTATGGCTGCCAATCGTCGTGCCGATGCTGTTAATCAGCACTGGCTCAGGCAGGTTGGGAAAGGTTTTCTCCACCAGATCCGCAACTGCCCTGGCGTCTTCTGGGCACGCAGAATTGGAGATATAACATTTTCCACTGTAAGCCGTGCCATCCAGTGCATGCTCTTTCATTTTCTCTACAAGTTTGCGGATCACCGCACGCTTTCCTCTGATATTACTGCGCGGAATCAGCTTGCCCTCATCATCCACGTTCAGAAGCGGGCAGATATTCAGCATCGTTCCAAAGAAACCGGCTGTCTTTGAAACCCGTCCTCCTTTGATAAAAAAAGTCAGATCCGTCGAGAAAAACCAGTGATGAACCGTCAGCCGGTTCTTCTGTACCCAATCGTACAGTTCATCCGCAGAAGCTCCGGCATCCCGCCTGTCCGCGAGTAAATCCATCAGCAAACCATAACCCGAAGAAGCAGCCAGGGAATCGACGACCCAGATTTTCCGATCCGGGAACTCCTCCCGGAGTGTATCACGCGCGATGCACGCAGAATTATATGTGCCCGAAATCCCGCTTGAAAGACTCACATGAAACACATCCAGCCCCTGCTCCAGAAACGTGCGGAAATATTTCAGGAATTCCTCTACATTAATCTGAGAAGTCTTTGTTTCCGCCCCATCCTGCATTGACTTATAAAACTGATCAAACGGCATCGACTGCCCCAGATCGTCGAAATATTCTTTCCCGTCCAAAGAATAATGCATACAGGCGTACCGGATATTCCGTTTCTCCAGGTGCTCCTTTGATAAATCTACCGTCGAACAACAGCTCAAAACATAATCCCGATTCATAACATCCTCCCTCAATTTCGCATTATCTGGTTTTTAAATCTATGTCTTGTGTTATGATGTGATTGTAAATCCATCTTATTTATTTGTCAAGCTGTAATTATTCAGGGACAGTACTTCGCAGTTTCGATTCACGGCGAGCCTGACACCTGCTGTCAGGCTGCGCCAGAACACATTTCGAATGAGTGATTTCGCCGCGAATCACGATCCTGTTTTCACTTCAAAAGAAAAACCCAAAGAAGGAAAGTTTTTGAACAACTTTTCTCTTTGGATTTTCCATACAGCTGCATTTTTCCTTGTACTTCCTGGCAGACGCAGCATACTGCAGTATTTCATTATCAAAATTCACATATACAAGACATTCTTTATACTCAGATCGCGTCCAATGCGTTCGCGATATCCGCAATCAGGTCTTCCTTATCCTCCAGCCCCAGACTGATACGGATCAGCTCCGCCGGTACACCAGCCTCTGCCAGCTGCTCATCGTTCATCTGGCGATGCGTGGAAGTCGCCGGATTCAGACAGCAGGTGCGTGCGTCCGCTACATGGGTCTCAATCGCGCCAAGCTTCAATTCCCGCATAAAGATAGATGCTGCCTCACGGCCTCCCTTTAAGCCAAAGGAGACAACGCCGCAGCCGCCATTCGGCAAATATTTCTGTGCCACCGCATAATATTTGTCTGTCGGAAGGCCGGAATAATTCACATAGGCCACCTTCGGATGATTATAGAGGAACTCCGCCACTGCCTGTCCATTTTCTACATGCTTCGGCATGCGGACATGCAGCGATTCCAGGCCAAGATTCAGGATAAAGGCGTTCTGCGGAGACTGCATCGAGCCAAAGTCGCGCATCAGCTGGGAGGTACATTTTGTAATAAACGCGCCTTCTTTGCCAAATTTCTCCGCGTATGTGATCCCGTGATAGCTCTCATCCGGCGTGCACAGACCCGGAAACTTCTCCGCGTGTGCCATCCAGTCAAAGACACCGTGATCAATTATCGCACCGCCCAGAGACGCTCCGTGACCATCCATATACTTCGTCGTCGAATGCGTGACGATATCGGCTCCCCACTCAAACGGACGGCAGTTTACTGGCGTGGGGAATGTGTTGTCCACAATCAGCGGTACCCCGTGCGCATGGGCCGCTTTCGCGAATTTTTCAATATCCAGCACGGTCAGCGCCGGGTTCGCAATGGTCTCACCAAAGACCGCCTTCGTATTCGGCCGGAACGCCGCATTCAATTCTTCCTCGCTTGCATCCGGGCTGACAAAAGTGGCTGTAATTCCCATTTTTGCCATCGTGACCGCGATCAGATTGAATGTGCCGCCATAGATCGAAGAAGAGGAAACAATGTGATCTCCGCACTCACAGATATTAAACAGCGCAAAAAAGTTCGCTGCCTGTCCGGAGGAAGTCAGCATCCCTGCGGTGCCGCCCTCCAGCTCCGTGATCTTAGCTGCCACCATATCATTCGTCGGATTCTGCAGCCGTGAATAAAAATAACCGCTCGCCTCCAGGTCAAACAGCTTCCCCATATCCTCGCTCGTCGCGTAACGGAACGTCGTCGACTGCACAATCGGGATCTGGCGCGGCTCGCCATTCCCGGGTGTATAACCGCCCTGCACACAGCGGGTTCCAATTTTATAATCATTCATCCTTTTGTCCTTCTTTCCTTTTTTGTGGAGAACCATTTTCCGCACTCTATGCCCAAATAGCTCCCTCTGATACCCTTTTCTTCTGCTTCCAGTATCGAATCGTAAACAAATCCATTTGTACACAAGGGATATTGTAACAACGAACCCTGAAACTGTCAATCCCAGTTCCAGATTACACAGCAGTCAAAACCTCGATAAAATCTACATTTTTCCGAAATTTAATTTTTCTTCATGAAACAGCCCTACAGGTTACACCCTGACCAGATTTACGCGATTCCCACCACTGCAGATGTGACCTATAACAGCATCTGACCTGTAATTCCATTATTTTAAAAAAACAGATTGACAGGTTTCCTCTTTTGTGGTATAAATGTCTGGTGAGTCACAAATAGGGGTTTGGTCAAGTGGTATGACAGGAGTCTCCAAAACTCTTAGTGGGAGTTCGATTCTCTCAACCCCTGCTTGGCAAAAGATCTGTATTATATTTATACAGATCTTTTTTTATGCGCAGGGCTACGAGAGCGTTATTTTCCGGCTGTCGCTGGACGCGTCTACGCTTCACTTCGGTCGTTGCTAAACGCGTGCCACTGGCACGCAGCAACCCGCGTGTACGAGCAGAAGACCGCCTCCTGTTCGATCGCACGGCCGCGCATTACCTACCCGATTTTCATGATTGCATCTCTGACACTGCGCACACCGATCAGCTCAATTCCCTCCACACGTACCAACTGTTTCCGGCAGCTTTCCGGAAGAATAACTGATGTGAAGCCCAGCCGCTTTGCCTCACGGACACGCTGCTCTGCCATGGAGACAGAACGCACCTCTCCGCTCAGACCAACTTCGCCAAACGCGATGGTTTTCTCATCAATCGGTTGGTCCCTGAAGCTGGACGCCACGGCCAGCACAATCCCCAGATCCAGCGCCGGCTCACTCATACGGATGCCGCCCGCTATATTGACGTATGCGTCACTGGAGGAAAGCCGCAGCCCGGCTCGTTTTTCCAGAACGGCCATCAGAAGATTGACCCGGTTCAGATCCGTGCCGGCAGCCGTGCGCCGCGGAAAGGCAAGATTTGTCTTGCAGACCAGAGCCTGCACCTCCAAAAGCACCGGCCGGGTCCCTTCCATCGTGCAGGCCACAATGGAGCCGGACGCTCCCTCCGGTTTGCCTTCCAGCATATATTCAGACGGATTCGGCACCTCGACCAGTCCTTCCTGGCGCATCTCAAACACACCGATCTCATTGGTCGATCCAAATCGGTTTTTCGCGCTGCGCAGCACACGATAAGCCGCATAGCGATCCCCTTCACAATACAGAACCGTATCCACCATATGCTCCAGCACCCGAGGTCCCGCCACGACGCCTTCCTTGGTCACATGACCGACCACAAAAATCGTGATATTCATTCCCTTCGCGATCTGAAGCAAAATACCGGTACTCTCACGTACCTGCGACACACTGCCCGGTGCGGAGGACACTTCCTCGTGATACATGGTCTGAATCGAATCTATAATCACAATATCAGGAAGTTCCTGAGAAATTGTCTCCCGAATGTCCGCCAGGTTCGTCTCGCAAAGAATCTTCAGATTTTCGGAGAAATCTCCCATGCGCTGTGCGCGCATCCGAATCTGCTGCGGCGATTCCTCGCCGGAAACATAGAGTAGTTTTTTCCCGTTCGCGGCAAGATTCCGGCACATCTGCAAAAGCAGCGTGGATTTGCCGATACCGGGATCTCCGCCGACCAGAACCAGGGAACCCTGCACAATCCCGCCGCCTAAGACACGGTCAAACTCTCCCATCCCGGTCGTCACCCGGGGTGCTTCTCCCATCTCAATCTGAGAAAGCGTCCGGGGCCGCGGCGTCGAATCCCGCCGTATCGTCCCGGACGCTGCCTTTTTGCTTATCACTTTCGGTTCTTCCGCAAACGTATTCCATTCTCTGCAGCCGGGACACTGACCCATCCATTTGGAAGATTCGTAACCACAGTTCTGACAGAAAAATACACTTTTTGTCTTTGCAGCCATACCTACTCCTTATTTCAGAGCTTCACAACTTTCACGGAAACCATATCCGCGGCACCTGTCTCTACGCTGAGCACCAGCTTACCGCCCATACTGGTCTTTACAATCCCGATATTCACGTCCTGAATATAGACCTTGTACTCCGCGTCCTCTTCCATGCCCAGAATGATCTGCGCATCTTTCTTTGCTTCCACCTCAAAAGAAACACCGTTGCCCGTCGCATAAAAGTTATGTACGGAGGTACCCGGAACGGACTCATACACAAACATTCCGTTGCGCTCCAACTTTGTAATATCCGCATATGTCTTTACCTTGTACAGATCTCCGTCATGTTCAAAATCCGATTTCTTTGACTTCTCCGTCAGCTCATAATTGCCAAATCCCAGTGTGCCATCCTTTTCTGTATAAATCAGCTCATGAATTTCCGACATTGAAAATGCCCTCCCGATCAAATATGGCCCGACCTGCATAGCAGGCCGGGAATGTGGGCGAAATGCCCTCACAGTGATGTCTGATACAAACGATTCCGTACCTTCACAGTTGCAACTATGGTTACTATAGCATAAATGTCACTGAAAAACCAGTAAATCGTTTCTAAAATTTATAATAAACGACGTAAGTCGTTTTACTTTGCGCCGTTGCTGTGTGCCAGCGGCACACGTTTAGCAACGACCGAAGCGAAGCTGAGACCGCAAGGCTGCAAGGCAGCCATTCCTCATGCGTCCGTGTGCATTCTATACTCCTTCGCCCGGAACACAATCTTTCCTTTTTCCACACCTACTGACACATCCTGCCCGGCAGCAACGCGTCCGGAGAGGATTTCATCCGCAAGCGGATCCTCAATCTTTGCCTGCACCGCGCGGCGCAGCGGTCTCGCCCCGTATTTTGGATCGTACCCTTCTTTCGCAATCATCTGCTTCAGGGCAGCACTAAAATGAAGCTTTACCCCCGTCTGCTCTTCGCTTCTCTTTTTCAGCTCATCGAGCAAAAGACCGGCAATATCGCGCACATTTTCCTCACTGAGCGCATGAAAAACAATCGTCTCATCTATGCGGTTCAGAAATTCCGGTTTAAAAATGCGCCGTACTTCCTCCATCACACTGCTCTTCATCGACTCATGATTCTTTGCGGCATCATCTCCCGCGCCAAATCCAAGATGCCTGGGCGTAATAATGGACTGCGCTCCGGCGTTGGATGTCATAATCAGAATCGTATTCTTAAAATCAATCCTGCGCCCCTGGGCATCCGTGATATGCCCTTCATCCAATACCTGCAAAAGAATATTAAAAATATCCGGATGCGCTTTCTCGATCTCATCAAACAGCACGACCGAATAAGGGTTGCGCCGTACTTTTTCGCTGAGCTGGCCGCCCTCATCGTATCCGACATATCCGGGCGGAGAACCTACCAGGCGCGATACGCTGTGTTTTTCCATGTACTCCGACATATCAAAACGAATCAGCGCGTTCGGCGTCCCAAATACCAGATCAGCAAGTGCCTTGGAGAGCTCTGTCTTGCCCACACCAGTCGGCCCCAGAAACAGGAAAGAGCCAATCGGGCGCTGGGGGCTTTTCAGACCGGAACGGCTTCTGCGGACAGCCTTGGAAACCGCCTGCACGGCCTCGTCCTGTCCGATCACCCGAGAGTGAAGAAGCGTGTCGAGCTTCAGAAGCTTTTTCCCTTCCTGCTCCGCAATTTTCTGAACGGGAATCTTCGTCCAGATCGCTACGATATCCGCGATATCCTCCTCCGTCACTGCTCTGGATTTCCCATTCTGTCTGGAATTCTGCTGTTTTTTCTGCCGGTTCCGCTTTTTATTCAGCTGCTCCATCTCTTCGTTGACAGCCTTTGCTTTCGTAAGATCGCCTGACTTAAGTGCCTCCTCGCGAAGCCCTTCCAACTCCTCGTAACGGCGCTGTTGCTCCATCTGCGCCTCCGACGCATGATAATATCCAAGCTGACAGCGTGCAGCCGCCTCATCCATCAGATCAATCGCCTTATCCGGCAAATAACGGTCATTGATATAGCGTTTGGAAAGCTTCGCGGCAGCCACTAATGCTTCATCCGTAATCCGAACGCCATGGTGCTGCTCATACTGCTTCCGCAACCCCTTCAAAATCTCGACCGTCTCCTCTTCTGACGGTTCTTCCACCGTCACCGGCTGAAAACGGCGCTCCAGGGCAGCGTCCTTTTCGATGTATTTGCGGTACTCGTCAATCGTCGTCGCGCCAATCAGCTGCAATTCTCCGCGCGAGAGAGCCGGTTTCAAAATATTCGAAGCATCAAGCGCTCCTTCCGCGCCTCCCGCACCGATAATGGTATGCAGTTCATCCACAAAAAGCAGCACATCGCCGCTGTCAATTACCTCATTGATAATACGCTTGATACGCTCCTCGAACTCGCCGCGGTATTTACTGCCCGCAACCATGCCGGCCATATCCAGCGTCACCACACGCTTTCCCTGCATGGGTTCCGGCACCTGTCCATTGACAATTCTCTGCGCTAACCCCTCTACAATCGCCGTCTTCCCCACACCAGGCTCACCGATCAGGCAGGGATTGTTTTTCGTCCTGCGGCTCAAAATCTGCATGATCCGCTCGGTCTCCTGTTCACGTCCGACTGTCACGTCCAGCTTATGTGCCTCTGCCAGCTCCGTCAGATCCCGGCTATACTGATCCAGCATCGGGGTCGTGCTGCCGCCGGAGCCTTCTGCCCGAACCTGCTTTGCCAATTCGCGGTATTTCTCTTCTGAAATCCCAGTCACATCGATGATATCTGAAAAAAGTTTCTGGAGGTTAATCCCCATCGTGTGAAGCAGGCGCGTCGCTACGCATTCAATATCTTTCAGCATAGCCAGAAGAATGTGTTCCGTACCAATTTCATGGTTGTCAAAAAAAGCCGCCAGCTGTGCGCTTTCCTCCAAAATCGACTCCGTTCGCGGAGTCAAACCGGACGGTTCTTTCACTGCCTTATCTCCTTCCGGCGTGATCAGCTGATCAATCAGAGCAAGCAGCTTTTCTTCTTCCACATGATTTTCCCGCAGAATCACTCCCGCGGAACCCTGCCGTTCCCTTAGCAGTCCGATCAGCAAATGTTCTGACCCAACATAACTCTGGCCACAGTTTTTCGCTGCTTTCTGGGCCAGCTGCTGCGCCTTAAGAGCGCTTTCTGTATAGTTTAACTGCATGAAATATCCATCGGGCAGGCTTTCCCGACATTCCTTTCTTAATATATGAAAACAATCCCTAACAACCACTCATCGGCTGTCAGGATAAAAAGTCCTGTGAGCCATCTGCCTCCCGATGCTCACCAAAAATGCAGCTTGTCTGTGCTCTGCGCTCTTTCACCAGACGCAGGATTTCCGCAACTACTTCCTCGATGGTCATATCAGAGGAATCCATCCGCACCGCGTCCTCTGCCTGTCTTAAGGGTGCCGTCTCACGGTGGGAATCGCGGTAGTCCCGCTCGCAGATATCCTTTTCAATCTCCTCGAGACTACAGGTCTCCCCTTTCTGCACCTGTTCCAGATAGCGGCGTTTCGCACGCGTCTCCACACTGGCCGTCAGGTAAATCTTCAAATCTGCATCCGGCAGGATCGTCGTACCGATATCCCGCCCATCCATCAGTACATCCTCACGTCTGGCCAGATCCCGCTGCAAATCCGTCAGCTTCGCGCGTACCACCGGAATCGCAGAGGAACGGCTCGTCATGTCGCTCACCTTTTCCGTGCGGATCAGGGAAGAGACATCTTCCCCATTCAGATAAACGTGCTGCTCTCCATCCACATAACGGATGCCGACTTCTGTCTCATCCAACGCCGCAGAAAGCGCTGCCTCATCCTCAATATCGGTACCTCTGCGGAGCAGACCGAGCGCAATTGCCCGATACATGGCTCCTGTGTCTACATAAATAAAAGAAAGCTCCTTGGCCGCGCGTTTCGCAATCGTACTTTTGCCCGCGCCGGCAGGGCCGTCAATCGCAATATTAAAACTCATAAATATTCTCCTTACCAGACGGATGCCGGGTAACGCCCCCTCACTCTGTCTCCGCTTCGCTCCGGTCGGTGCCAGACGCCTGCCACTGGCAGACGGCACCGGCGGCAAGTCGCATCCGTCATGCAAAAACGCTTCGCGTTAGACGGATGCTCCGGCGGCGTAGCCTGTCGACCAGGCAATCTGAAGATTGAAACCGCCGGTCACGGCATCTACATCCAGCACTTCTCCTGCAAAATAAAGTCCTTTGACTTTTTTGGATTCCATGGTCGCCGGGTTGATCTCTTTGACGCTGACACCGCCCCGTGTAATGATTGCTTCATTATAATCTCGAAGCCGCAGCAATGTCAATGGAAATTGTTTTGTAATCTGAATCAGATTTTTGCGTTCCTCCCGCGTAATTTCATGGATCGGACATTCCCCGGGAATACCGCTTTTTTGAATCATCACCGGAATCATTTTTGTGGGGAACAGCGTTCCCAGCACATTTTTAAACTGTTTATTCTTTGCTGCCTCGAATTCACGCAGAATACGCGCATCCAGCTGCTCTTCGGAAAGCGCCGGTTTCAGATCCAGAATCAGAGAGAGCGGATGTTCCTTCAATCGCTTCTGAATCAGACTGCTGGCCGTAAGAATCAATGGTCCGGTCACACCATAATGCGTAAACATCATCTCACCGAATTCCCGGTACAGCTCTTTTTTCCCATCAAATATGGCTGCCTCCACATTGCGCAGAGACAGTCCCTGCATCTGCTGCGCTTCCGTCCCTTCCGTCTCGATGGGAACAAGCGATGGGGAAAGCTCACTCACCTGATGCCCACTCTCCCTTGCAAACCGGTAGCCGTCCCCGGTTGAACCAGTCGTCTGATAAGAAAATCCGCCAGTCGCAACAATCACAGCGTCCGCCTTTTCCTGGCGCCCGGATGAGAGTAAAATTCCCCGCACAAAGTTTTTCCCTTCTCCATCCGAATCCATCAGCAGCTTTTTCACTTCCTGATTCAGAAAAATTTTCACACCCGCCTTTTTCAGCTTTCGTGTCAACGCCGCAATCACATCGGATGAATGATCCGATGCCGGAAACACCCTTCGACCTCGCTCCGTTTTGGTGAGCATTCCCTCTTCTTCAAAAAACCGGATCGTGCTCTGACTGTCAAAACCATAAAATGCGCTGTAGAGGAACTTCCGGTTTACACACACCGCCTGTAAAAGTTCTTCCACACCGCAGTCATTGGTCAGATTACACCGCCCTTTCCCAGTGATGTAAATCTTCTTTCCCAGCTTTTCATTTTTTTCATAAAGGCGAACCTCGTGTCCCGCCTGGGCGGCGGTCACAGCAGCCATCATTCCTGCCGCACCGCCGCCGATCACAATAATCGAACTCATTTTTCTCTTTCTCCTGTCTTATCCTTCCATCGTCACTTTAACAGGAACGACATTGCTTTTCCCATCGCTGTCAAACAGGGGTACAAATTGCTTTTCTACTGGGGTCTCCACTCCCCATCGCATACATCCGACTCATCCGCTCCCGCCGCAGAGACTTCCGCTTTTCGTTTCACCGCACTCCCGGAAGCGTGCGAATCCCCATTGTGATGCAGCGCGTCGCCACACTGCAGTTCAAACCAAAACGCTACGCCGTCTTCCCGATTCTCCACACCGTATGCCTGATGGAAGGAATCCATAATCGCCTTTACAATCGATAAGCCGACGCCACTTCCGCCATATTCCCGCGTCCGTGCCTTATCCACCTTATAGAATTTATCCCAGATCTGCCCGATATCTTCCTCCGGAATCTGCTCCCCTGTATTAAACACCGTAACACGAACCTTTTGCTCCTCCGGCTTCTCGCCTTTGCATACCTCTGCGGCTATTTCAATCTTTCCGGCTCCGCTCACATGATTCAGTGCATTGCTGACGTAATTGTTCACAACCTCTTCCACTTTAAACTCATCGCCCCAGGCAAAGAGCGAGTCTTCTCCAGTGTAAGTAATCTCCGTCTCCTTCTGCTGGGCGAGGATGCTGACCGCCTGCATTTTATTCCGGATCAGAAGAGCCAGGTCAAACCGCTCCATCACCACTTCATCATTGCCAAACTCCAGCTGGTTCAATGTCAAAAGTTTTTGCACCAGTGTATTCATCTTGGAAGCCTCATCCATAATGACATCACAATAAAACTCGCGGCTCTCCGGATCGTCATTGATGCATTCCTGCAGTCCTTCCGCGTATCCCTGAATCAGAGCAATCGGTGTTTTCAGTTCATGCGATACATTGGACAAAAACTCCTTGCGCATATCGTCAATCTTCTCTTTTTTGGCGATATCCCGCTGCAGTTCATTGTTCGCAGTCATCAACTGCGCGTAGGCCTGCTCCAACTTTTCCGACATCTCATTAAAGCACTGCCCCAGCTGCCCGATTTCATCGGTACCGCCGCTCGTATATTTGACATTAAAATCCAGATCTGCCATGCGCTTCGAGAGCTCCGTCAGCTCATTCAGAGGCTGCGTGACACGCTTGGTAACCCCCCACACAAGAATCGCAGTCAAAATCACACCAATGATGCAGCTGTATTTTATAAATTCATTCGATATCTGAACGCTGTCATGAATTCCTTCTATATTAATACGCATGATAAAGTAGAAGCCTTCATCGAGAATTCCCCACATTTCCAGATAATTCAGACCGATTTCTGTATCATACTTCTTCTGAATTGTATAGCTGTCATTCGAATCCAGCACCGTGACATTGTCTGTGTCCACACCAATACCATAGCCATTTAAGCGGCCTTTCATAATGCTGGCATAAAAATTGGACTTGGAACCAAGGACTTCATTATAACTCATATCCGTCACCAGATAAGAAAGTCCGTTTTTATTGCAAAGGACATCCAGTGTCTCTGATGCTTCCTCATCCAGATTCCCCAGCGCGTCAATATTCTCATTCAGAGCCCGATAAGCCTCAACCAGGACCTCCTGCTTCTTTGTATAATAAAAGCTTTCCAGGAAAAACGAGTTAATCAGGTAATTCGCCAGAAACATCGCTGCCATCAGAACACCGAAAATGACCGTAAGCTGTTTCCTCAAAGAATGCTTCATCCGTTATTCCACCTCAAATTTATAACCCATCCCCCAAATCGTGCGAATGTAGTCTCCCCGGTCTCCCAGCTTGCTGCGCAGCTTCTTCACATGGGTATCGATCGTTCTGGCGTCTCCAAAATAATCATAATTCCAGACGCTGTTCAGAATCTTTTCCCTCGATAGTGCAATCCCCTGGTTTTCCACAAAATAAGTCAGCAATTCAAATTCCTTAAAGCTGAGTTCTACATTCTTACCATCAATCGTCACCTCATGCGCCGCCTTATTGATCTCAATTGCTCCGGCGCGGAGAACGTCATCCGCGGAAAATCCGCTCGTCCTGCGCAGGATCGCTTCCACACGCGCCACCAGGATTTTCGGTGAAAATGGCTTCGAGATATACTCGTCCACCCCCAGCTCAAAGCCCAGCAGTTCATCCCGCTCATCGCTTTTCGCCGTCAGCATAATGATCGGCACCGTCGAGTACGCGCGAATCTCCCGGCAAACCTGCCATCCGTCCATCTTTGGCATCATCACATCCAGAATCACCAGTGCGATATCCTTCTGTCCAAAAAACACGTCGATTGCCTGCGCCCCATCCTCTGCTTCCAGTACGTCAAAATCCTTCTTTACCAGAAAATCGCGCACCAGCTTGCGCATCCTGCTCTCATCATCCACCACAAGTACCTTTAAACGTTCCATAAGATTTCTCCTTTCTCCCGCCATATAGATATCTCGAATTACATTTTTGAATTGATAGTAACATCGAATTATGACAATCCTGTGAAAGCAGTTGTGAGAAAATATGTAAATTCTGTGTTTGTTTTATTGAGCAACTGTTCAAAAGCACTTCACTGCGGCACTTTCTGATTTTTCTTAGTATACCCGCTCTGCCGGGATTTGTAAACAAAGGATTCAAGAGCTGTTTTGACCAGAAAAAGGCTCTTGACAAATCAGAGCGAAAAGGCTATATTAATAACAGAAAAGCAATGTTCGTGTTTTCATTTACCATATTTACAAAAGGATTTTTGAAAACGCGAATCCCCGGGGTAGTAAAGGTTTCGACGGGGGCTGTGAATCTGGAGAAGCTATCCGCAGGTGATGCGTCAAATCACAAATTAAAATTAAACGCTGAAGATAATTTAGCACTCGCTGCCTGAGGCAGCTGTCTGACACAGAGCACTCGCACTCTGTGATCCAGGCATCGACGATGCGGGAAACGACATATGTTAAGCTTTGCGCATATGGGCGTATCATGAAGCTACTAAAAGCAGGAGACTGTCAGCTGCCGCCTGCCGGAGGGAATGTCAATTAACTGACTATGATAGTAGAAGTACAGTGGATCGGCTTTCGGACACGGGTTCGACTCCCGTCTGCTCCATCCGCAAGGGCGCTCAGAATACCACCTGATTGCGCCCTTTGTTTTTGCCTATATACAGTTTCTCATCTGCCTGCTTGATCAACACATCCAGTTCTGAGTGAAAATCAAATTCGCCCACACCGAATGTCATCGAAATATGTATTTCTTCCTCTTTCCACAAAAAGGGCGTTTTTCTCAGCATTAAAAGAAAGTCAATGAGCAGCTTTGTGGCCTCATCTCCATTCATTTCCGGAAAATACAAAAGAAATTCCTCCCCGCCCCAACGGCAGAGACGTCCTTTTCCTTCCATGGCTTTTTGCAGCAACTCGGTCAGCCATTTCAAAACTGCATCTCCACAGTCATGCCCATAAGTATCGTTGACCCGTTTAAACAAATCGATGTCACCCATGCCAAGCGAAAACGGCATCTGCGGATACTGTCTGATATTATCGGCCAGATAAGCGCGCATACGGCGCCGATTCCAGACACCGGTCAGCGGATCCGTCGAGGCCTGTTCACGCAGCCGCTGGTTGTAAAGGACAAGATTTTTATCCGCAATTTCAATGTTCGAGCTGAAAAAGCCGCAAATGATCCCCATCAAAGTAAAAAAAGAAAGAGAACTCCAGACCTGTAAGATAATCAGCAGCCGACCCTGCAGCTCAGCATATGCTCCATATTTCTGCGAATAAACAAATAGAATAAAGCGAAGCAGAAAAAGCCCCGCCGTAAAAATTGCTTTCTGTGGAAGAGCATCATAAAAAGAAAAATAAACCAGTACCATCAAAACAAACATGATCTGCTGGGCTCCGCAGCCCCAGCCAAACACAGCAATAAAACCGATCAGCCATAGAAGTTCCATGGCAATAAAGAGTATCAGGTTCCTGCGGATTCTTTGGCGATAGGAAAGACAAAACAGCCATACTGTAGCACAAATGGACACGATGGCAATCCATGAAATACGAAAAATCCCTTCCTCTGCCTGGCTATAGAAACTCATCAGCGCGAAAAAAATCGTGTAATATACAATCAGAACCAGATAAACACAGCGCAGCAAAACAACTGTCCGCTGCGATTCATTGTCAAACAGGGACTCCTGATTGATTTTTCCCCAGATTTTACTCCATAATTGCAAAATACATTCCCTCTCTTTTACTGTGTCAAAGCTTTGTGTGACAGTCCTCCTGGCAGCCCTGATACTTTGACACACAGATGAGTATAGTATACCGTTATTTTTTTACTAGCACAACAGGAAAATAACAAAATCTTCAAAGAATTTCATTTTGGAAGACCTGGCCATCTGCCAGGGTTCCATCAGGGACAAAAAATTATAGCTGATATGATTTATTATTTCAAATACTCCTTAATTTCCTGCGAAGTATGTTCACATTCTGTTTTCCGATTCCAGAACACAATTTTTCTGACCACGTTATCTGATACAGAAATTCCTGCTTTCTGAATTTGTTTCTCCACGCGATTTCGCATACAGCTGCCTTCATCAAGTGCATTCCTTACAATTCGTTCCAGATACTCAGGCTTACGCAAATCGCCAAGGTCATGAAAAATCGCATTAGCAGCTACCAAGGCATTTCGCATATATGCTGCATTATCCTTAAACAGATTACTGTCAATATAAATTCCCTGAGTTTCAATAAACAGTGAACAGAACGTAACAACCGTACGTGTGTTGCCTTCACGGAAAGGATGAACTTTCCAGAGTTTTGATATAGAATCAGAAAACTGTTTTGTTACACGCTCTGGATCAAGCGTTTTCCAGTCAGTAGCATTCATATCAGACAAGACAATTTCTGAATCTCTTTCAATGTCAAAACAATCAGAGTATTCAACGGAAAGATCGCCCAACACAGGCTCTGATTTTTCTATATTAATGATACGTGGCTTTCCCGCCCATTCATACACATCCTGAAAAATCAGATAATGCATGTAACACAGAGATTGAAAATTAAAATCCAGCCAATTGATGTCTGTAACAATCTCAGAAAGTCTGAGGGCAGTATAATCTGCCTCCATGTCGTCCAACAGCGTCTGATCCCTCAAGTCAGCAAGATTTTTCAAAACATCTGAATTCGGATAAAGATAGGGGTCTCGCATTCTATCTCCTATTGTTTCATTTTATATTTACGATCTAGTGCTATTTTTACATCATCCATGGACATTTCACCATGTTTTTCCTTTTCAATAAGCTTCTTCATTTCTGCCGAAGGTTCCAGACCATCTATTTTTATCATACCAAGTGCATAATCCCATTTTTTATCAGCACTCACTAACATTGAAATCATCTCCTTGTATACATCTTTGCCATAACCTAAAACACTTTTTTTATTTTTATAGTATAACAC
>JAJPXU010000146.1 GCA_021205305.1 Lachnospiraceae bacterium | reverse complement strand
TTAAAAAAGCATTGACAAACATTATTATCTAGTGTATACTACAGCATAAGTTAACGATAAACATTAATTTTTTAACGAAAAGGAGCTATATCATGAACACAAATGCTGAGCTGGAAAAAATGAAGAAATGGGGACAGACGCTAGACAAAATAACTCAAATTGCTGGCACAATAGTGTATGTATTTTGTATCCTTGGAGGAGTACTGATTTTAGCAAATAAGTTCGGTTTTTTTAATACTATGGGGCTAACTGTAGACCTGACTTGCTTTGGCCATACCATTAACTTTCAAGAGCTCTCACATCCTTTGCAAATCACAGTAAGTTTATTACTGATTGCCATGCTGGTTATAACATGTATCATGGTTAGAGAATTGGTTCTTGCGTTAAGAAGTGTATTCCAATCAATAGCAAATGGCAGACCATTTGAAGATAGCACTATTAAGGGTTTTCGCAAAGCAGCTCTTTGGATCGCAATTATTAGTGTAGGCAATGGAAAAATCTGGGGACTTATTATTGCCACACTATGTCTGTTTCTCTCATATGTATTTCACTATGGAATGCTTTTGCAACAAGAATCAGATGAAACATTATAAGGAGATGATTTACACATGGGAAAGATAATATTGCGGCTGGATCGCGTTATGGCGGACAGAAAAATGTCGCTAAAAGAATTATCATCTATCGTTGGGGTATCGAATGTAAACTTATCCAAGATAAAAACAGGTAAAATAAGTGCAATACGATTTTCGACATTAGAAGCTATTTGCGATGCGTTAGACTGCCAGCCAGGAGATATTTTGGAATACAAGAAAGACGAGGAGTAGAACGTGAAACGAATTCTAAAAATAGCCCTACAGATTTTGGCAATTCTATTCTTTGTGATACTTTGTCAATTACCAGGCGGCATTTGGGTAGACTCATGGGAGATCATTTTGATGTGGTTTTCTTTGCAATTCACTCAGTTCTATTTCTCTTGTACCCAAAATGTACCCAGCGGCTTTAATAGCGGTTTTCAAAGAAGCAGTCTGCAATATACTCCGGAGACTCTGCCCATAGACCGTTTTCCGTGTTCTGTAGTGTCTTATAAGTATTGGAATGATAGAACTGTCCTAACGCCTCTATGAAATCAATCTTCCTAGTTTCTTTGATAATATCAACGACAGCCCGGATCTGAATGAACACATTCATCGTGATATCTTTCCCATTAAAGGTATATATCTCACTCACACTGATCCCTCCCAACAAATCTCAAATATTCCAATGCTTTTTTTGTATGGAATGATACCTGGTTATTCACCTTATTGTATCGAAGTCTGTTTACAGATTCCTCTGCACTAAGGATTCCCGCAATATACAACTGCACCGTCTCCATGGTATTATCATCCGCTACAGGACCGATCACAACATCGTAGTCATGTTGCAATCCACCTCTGGAGCGGTTTTTCTTGATAAACTCCAGCCATTCTATACTCAGGGAATCAAACCGCTTGATTTTTAGATCCTCATTCTCTGCAAACAGGAACTTCATCACATAATAATCCTTGGAATGATTACGAAGACTAAGACGATACGCCCATTCCTTTGCCTGTTCTTCAAGGATTGTTGTATAGAAACCTGTTCCAAAGTCACGCCTGTTGTGTGATTTATTCAACTGAATCTCCGTAAAATCTACGTCCGTTCCATGAAACAGAATCAAGTCGTGTTCATCGTCCTGAATTTCCTTGTAAACGAATTCCATAACTTCATCCATTGAGACCTGATGTAGATATTCATGCTGAAGAATAATCTTTTCAAAGATCTGATGACAATGGAACAACTCATATGCTGCATCAACTGTCATATGATTCTGCGCGGCATATTCCTCCACTGCTAAAACAGATAACATCTCTGTATCTGATTGTAAACTCATATAATATTACCAACCTCCTGCCTTAGATTTTAATCCTCCAGAGAATCCAGTTCCTGAATTTCTATTCCATCATCGATAGCTGCCTCCAACCATGCCTTTTTTGCATTCATAGCATTAGCCACTGCTGATTCCACGGTCTCGCCACAAGTAAGGCATCCTGGCAGGTCAGGAAAAGAAACCACATATCCGCCCTCATCCTTATCCTCTACGATTTCCATGCGATAAGGCATCGCCATATATTCATTCAACGTCTTCATCATTCTTCGCCTCGCTCTCTACAATCTGTTTTACTATTTCGACATATACCTTCTTGATTGGTTCATGCTTCGGCATCGTAATCGGTTGACAACTTTCTTTCCGAAAAGTATAATGACTGCTGCCACCTTTCGGAGCTTTCATCTCATATCCATAACTTTCCAGCACTTTGCGTAGCTCATCAAATCGAAGATCCTTTGACAAGGAGCATATTCGTGCTAATAGCTTAACCCATTTTTCCATCGGGAATCTCCTGTCTTCATTATATGTGGTATCGCATTTGGCGTCAACATTTTTTCCGATAATACTTAATCTATAATTCTAATGCATTATCATTAAGCAGAAACTCATACAGTCCCATATGCAGAATCCCCGATTCATCTGTCCACGGCTTCATATAAGTCTTCGTAACTACGATTTTCTTAAAAAAATCATTCGTGCTGATCAAAGGCCGTAGCTCTGTCCTTGACTTCTGTGGATCATCAATATGAAGCGCTGACTGAATATAATATTTCTTTGATCCCTTATTGACAACAAAATCAATTTCACAGCTTACTTTTCGTCGCTTATCGTTTTCATCCTTTTCGTATGTTTCTACGACTCCAACATCAACAAGATAACCTCTCACAATCAGCTCATTGTAGATAATATTTTCCATGATATGCGTTTCTTCCTGCTGTCGCAGATTCAGTCGAACATTCCGAAGTCCAATGTCACTGCAATAATACTTATAAGGATAAGAGAAATATTTTTTCCCCTTCACATCATATCTCTTGGCACAGCGGAAGAGGAACGATTCTGACAAATAGTCCAGGTAATTTGCAATTGTCTGATTGTCCACCTTGATTCCTTTTACGCTCTGTAAAGTGTTGGCGATCTTTGTCACATTCGTAAGGGAACCAATCGCTGAACACAGAGCATCTGTCAGTTCACTTAAAATATCCGGCAGTTCAATATGATAACATTCTACAATATCTCTAAAATACACCTCTTCAAACAGGTTCATCAGATAACTATATTTCTCATCATCCGTCTTCTTAAACGCGACCAGCGGCATTCCGCCAAATAATGCATACTCTTCGTAAACTTCGGCTTTATCACCACCCACAAAGTCATAGTATTCCCTGAAAGATAATGGATGTACTTCTACAGAATCTCCGCGTCCCCGGAAAGCAGTCATTACATCTTTAGAAAGCATTTTTGAATTGCTTCCTGTCACATAAATATCCACATTGCGCAGACGCAGAAGACCATTCAGGACATCATACAGCCGAATGTTTTCCGGGTTTTTGATCTCTTCTCTGGAAATAGCATATTGCACCTCGTCAATAAAAATATAGTACATTTCCTTGCTATTTAATATTCTTGAACGAACATACTTTGACAGTTCTGTTGGATTTCGATATTCCACGTTCATATCGTCATCCAGTGCGATGGTGATAATATGGTCTTCCGGGACGCCCTCGCTGATCAAGTAGTCATAATACAAATTAAACAATAGAAAACTCTTGCCGCATCGCCTTATGCCAGTAATCACCTTTACAAGCCCGTTTTCTTTTCTATCAATTAGCTGGGTAAGGTAGCGGTCACGTTTGATATATTTTTCCATTGGAACCTCCTACTCGTATCGTTACTTTCATACACAAACTTGCATCTAATTCCTCAGGTGCTATCAATCGAAACTTCGGTGCATTGCACCTTACTTTCGATTGATAGTATAGTATAAAACTGCCTTAAATGCAACCGCAAAATCGAAACTTCAGTGCATTGCACCTTACTTTCGATTATATCCAAAAGATTGACTTTCATTCTCCCACACTCAAAAAATCCCATCAGATGCTATGGCAATCCATAACAACGGATGAGATTTTACATTTTTCTCTCATTGTATCAATCACATAATCTTTTTGCGTCATAACCAACCATCTATCTTTCGTATTCGGTCAGGAACATTCTGTTCCTGACCGTTAATCAATGCACACATTTCTTTTGAAGTAGTTCATTGCGTCTCCTATTGTTTATATAATGTCACTCAAATTCTATCGTCGCCGGCGGTTTCCCCGTACAATCATAAAATACTCGATTAATGTGTTTCACTTCGTTCACAATCCTGCTGGTGGTTTTTTCGATAACTTCCCACGGCACCTGCGCGCTCTCGGCGGTCATGAAGTCGGTGGTGGTAACGGCGCGGAGGGCGATGGCATAGTCGTATGTACGCTCATCTCCCATGACACCGACGGAGCGCATGTTGGTGAGGGCAGCGAAATACTGGCTGATGGTCTTATCGAGACCGGCGTTGGCGATTTCTTCACGCCAGATGGCGTCTGCGTCCTGTACCATTGCGACTTTCTCAGCAGTCACATCGCCGATGATGCGGATGCCGAGACCGGGACCCGGGAAGGGCTGACGGTAGACCAGATAGTCTGGGATACCAAGCTCGAGGCCGGCGCGGCGCACTTCGTCTTTGAAGAGGTCGCGCAGGGGCTCGATGATTTCTTTAAAGTCGACGTAGTCGGGCAGGCCGCCGACATTGTGGTGGGATTTGATGACGGTGGACTCGCCGCCGACACCGCTCTCAACAACGTCCGGGTAGATGGTTCCCTGTACCAGGAAGTCGACTGCGCCGATCTTTTTGGCTTCTTCTTCGAAGACGCGAATGAATTCTTCACCGATGATTTTGCGCTTGCGCTCCGGCTCGGTGACGCCGGCCAGTTTGGAATAAAAGCGCTCCTGCGCGTTGACGCGGATAAAGTTCAGCTTGTAGGGACCGTCTGGGCCAAAGACGGCTTCGACTTCGTCTCCCTCGTTTTTGCGGAGAAGGCCGTGGTCAACGAAGACACAGGTGAGCTGCTCGCCCACTGCTTTGGAGAGCAGGACGGCCGCTACGGAGGAATCCACGCCGCCGGAAAGGGCGCAGAGCACCTTGCCATCGCCGACTTTTTCACGGATGGCTTTGATGGACTGTTCTACGAAGGAATCCATGCGCCAGTCTCCAGCACAGCCGCAGACATTGAATACAAAGTTGGAGAGCATCTTCTGCCCTTCTTTGGTGTGCAGCACTTCCGGGTGGAACTGGGTCGCGTAGAGGTTCTTTTCGGTGTTTTCCATCGCAGCGTATGGACAATTGTCGGAATGCGCGCTGGCTTTGAAGCCGGGAGCCATTTTCTCGACGTAGTCGTTGTGGCTCATCCAGCAGATGGTTTTTTCAGATACATCCGTAAATAGCTTGGAGTTCTGGTCTACGGTGATCTCGATTTTCCCGTATTCGCGAACCGGCGCCTTGCCGATCGTGCCGCCAAGCAGATGCATCATGAGCTGAGAGCCGTAGCAGATGCCCAGGATCGGAATGCCGATCTCAAAAATCTCAGGGGTATAGGTGGGCGCTCCCGGCTCGTAGCAGCTGTTCGGGCCGCCGGTAAAAATGATGCCCTTGGGCTGCAGGGCTTTGATTTTTTCAAAATCGGTCTTGTAGGAATAAATCTCACAGTATACGCCGCATTCGCGCACACGTCTTGCAATTAACTGGTTGTACTGGCCCCCGAAATCGAGGACGATGACGGTTTCTCTTTCCATTTTTTACTTATCTCCTGTATTTTCATCAAATCAATTGTTTCAGCTCATCCTTGCTGGCAAGACCAACGTTCCGCTCTACGCAAGTGCCTTCCCGGAAAACGAGAATCGTCGGGATGGATGCCACACGATATTGCTGCGCAAGCTCCGGCAAAGCGTCCACGTTCACCTTTGCGATGGAGTAGCCTTCTCCTTCTGCTTCCTGATCAAGCTCCTCAATGAGGGGCGCAAGCGCCTTGCACGGACCGCACCAGTCTGCGTAAAAATCAACCAGAACGGGCTTGTCTGCCTTAAGTACCTCTAAGTCAAATTGTTCCTGTGTTTTAATGATAATCATATTCAGTCTTCCTTTCCATTTTTCTCAAAAGTATCCCCACTGTGTCAGGAAAGTATTCCGGTAAATCACATTCTACCGAAGCTTGAACGCCTGTGCAAGGACTTTTTTCGAATTTACGCAAAAAGATTCCCGCGGCAAAAAAATAAGGTAGAAAAAAGGGGCGCGATACCTTATAATGCACACAGGCGCATAAGGAATTTTGACAGCTGACGCTGTCTGCGCCTGGCGCGCGACCTTCGGCGGGTCCGCCTCTGGTCGATTGCATGTCACAGGCGCATAAGGAATTTTGACAGCTGACGCTGTCTGCGCCTGGCGCGCGACCTTCGGCGGTTCCGCCTCTGGTCGATTGCATGTCACAAGCGCATGAAGAATTTAAAAAATACAACCATAGGGGGAACTTTATAATTATGAAGGAATCGATTTTGTACCTGGAATGTTCGTCCGGCATCAGCGGCGATATGACGGTGGCTGCGCTTCTGGATCTCGGCGCGGATCGCGGGGTATTGGAGCAGGCGCTGAAGAGTCTGCCGCTTTCCGGCTATTCGATTGAAATAAAGGATGTGTACAAGTCCGGAATCCGGGCATGTGACTTCCATGTGATTTTAGACGCGAAACATGAAAACCACGATCACGACATGGAGTATCTGCATAGCGCTCACGATAACCTTGTTCACGATCACGACAGCATCAATCACAGTCATGACACCTTTGATCACGACCACGACGCTCGTGATCACGATCATGACACCCTCGATCACAACCATGATACCCTTGTTCACGATCACACCCCCCATGCCCACTCTCACGACGCCCGTAACCTTTCAGATATCGTCAAAATTATCCGTTCCGGTGATTTGAGCGCAGCAGCTGCTGATCTGGCGATTCGGATTTTTGAGATTGTAGCCAGGGCGGAAGCCAGGGTGCATGGAAAAGAGATTGATGAAGTGCATTTTCATGAAGTGGGTGCGGTGGACTCGATTGTTGATATTGTAGCGGCGGCGGTCTGTCTGGATAACCTGCATCCGGATCAGGTGGTGGTGTCGGCTCTCACGGAGGGATGCGGGCAGATTCGCTGTCAGCACGGTCTGATTCCGGTGCCGGTTCCGGCGGTCACGGCAATTGCCGAACAGGAAGGGCTGGTGCTCCGGCTTACGGATATTCAGGGGGAACTGGTGACGCCGACGGGCGCAGCTATTGCGGCTGCCGTCCGTACCATGGAAAAGCTGCCGGAACAGTTTCAGATTCGCAAGGTCGGTCTCGGGGTCGGAAAGCGTGCGTACGCGACCGCGGGAGTGCTGCGGGCAATGCTGCTTGAACCAATCACGAAAGAGGAGGACTCCGCAAATGCATTCAACAGAAACGATACCTCCGATTCGATTCTCGTTCTGGAGACAAACATTGACGACTGCACCGGGGAGGCGCTTGCCTTCACCATGGAGCTGCTCTTTGCCGCCGGAGCACTTGATGTATTTTCCATCCCGATTTATATGAAGAAGAATCGTCCTGCCTGGCTGCTGAAAACGATCTGCAATCCGGAGGATCGGGAGACGCTGGAAGCCATCATTTTCCAAAACACAACCACGATTGGCATCCGCAGGCAAAGAATGCAGCGCACGAAGCTCTCACGCAGAATTGTTACCGTCGAGACGGACTGGGGCGTCGCGGACATCAAATGCTGTGACTGCGGGCAGTCGGTTCGTTATTTTCCGGAAAATGACAGCGTAAGCCGCCTGGCCGTGGAAAATGGGATCGGATTTCCAGATATGTACCGGCTATTACAGGAATTTTCGGAGAAACATCTCTCACTTACTGCCATTTCATCCTGATTTTTTATAAGGATTCCCTCAGCGCCGTCCCCCAGGCCTGCTGTAGCCGTTCGACGGACCAGGCGGCATTGGCGGGACTGGTCGAGGGCAGACCGATGGAGCCGCGTCCCAGGCGCGGCTTCTGATATTTTTCAAACATCTTCGTGGCGGTGCCGCCATTGGTGTAAATCTGACGGATCTGCGCGCACTCCAGGATACGTCCCAGATCCGTCGGGACTACGTTACGGATGGTGCTGTCGCTGGAACCGACAATGTCACACTCGGCAATGACATCCCACAGGGCGATCTGATTTTGCCGCAGCATTTGTTTTTTCTCTTCGATCGTCAGCGGCACCGGAACACCGAGGACACCGGCCATCACTTTCCAGAAACGGTTCTGCGGATGGCCGTAGAAAAACTGCTGTTCCCTTGATTTTACAGAGGGAAAGCTGCCCAATATCAATAATTTGCTGTTTTCATCGTATAATGGTCCAAATGGATGTGTAATTCTCTGATATTCCTGCATATTTCATCGACCTTCTCTTTCCTGCACACCGGCTCTGCTTCTCCCAAAGCAGTTGTCTGCTTTTCCGTTTGCGGCTTCTCACCTGCTTTTACATCTTCCCTGGCGTCCACATCGCTGCCCAACTCTCTGGGCAGAAACCGCGGGCATACGTTTTCATTCGAAATAATCACGGACACAGAAAACCTGGTCCCAATCTCACAAGATTTCTCCAACGTTTCCCATAAGTCAGCCCAAAAACAAGCCCAGAGCAAAATGCGTCCTGTCTGCGAAAGGCTGCCTTTTCATTTGGAAAGCAGCAAATATTTCTCCCGCGTCGCCATCCCGCCCCGGATGTGCCGCTCCTGTTTGTTCACATCCAATACTTTCCGCACATCCTGTGAAAGGGACGGATTGAGTTTTGGCAAAATAGATACCATGTCCTTATGAACGGTACTTTTACTGACTCCAAACTGTTTTGCCGCTTCTCTCACCGTCGCCTTGTTTTCCGTAATAAAAACCGCGATTGTCAAAACACGCTCTTCGATATAATCTTTCAAGGATATTCTCCCGCAACAACCGTTTTTAAAGTCTATTCGAAAAACGTGCGTTTCATACTTATTCCGTTTTTAAATCCTTGCGCGCTGAAAGATACTCCGCATACGTAATCAGATTCTTTAATTCGTCCTCACCCAGCCCGCTCATGATTTCAAGTATATGATTCTGTTCCTCGCTAAGTGCGGGGTCCGGCTGATAACCAATCTCTTCGAAAAACTCGGAAAGGCTTATTTGAAATCCTTTACACAGCTTTTCGAGTGTAGTGACAGCCGGGTATTTCTGCCCTTTGACGTACCTTGAGATACTGATCGACGGTACACCGGAGCGCTGTGCCAGGCGATATCTCGACATGTGTCGTTTTTCGCAAAGTTCCTGGATTCTCGGACCTATGTAATCAATGACCGGCGAATAAGTCGCCGGAGCCGATTCCTCCTGACCGGTGCTCTCATTTTTAGCTTCCATTTCATTCATACAGGTATCCCTCTCTTTCATTTTAATCGGGATTATTGTACCTGTAATGATAATTATTTATTAGACGGTTTCTGGGCTCCTGATAATAGCCAATCAGCTACTATTTTGCCACATTAAAAAAACTCTGCTTACTCTGTGCTTCGCGGAATCTGTGCGCAAAACGGATAGATCAGAGATAATTCAATCTGGTCTTTGTCCTTACGCAGAATGCTGACACTCTCTGCCTCCATAATCAGGGTCAGCAGCTCTGTCCGCAGCTCCGTCGGCGATGAAGGCAGAATCATCAGACAGTCTGCGCTCAGATCAATTCTGCCAAAAAAATTCTCCGTGTCTACTGTAATATCCATCGGGGCAAGCTCCGCAAACTCCAAAGCCATCTTTGACAACACCTGAAAACGGTCCAGCTTTTCCTGGTGAATCACCTGATAATTCCGGCTCTTCTCATTCTCGACTTTCTCTTCAATCTGCTGTGCCTCCTGTTCAAGCCGCAGCATATCCTGTCCCAATTCTTCTGATGACATTCCCATCAGAAGCTCTTCTTCGTCTCTTTCCAGGCCCCGCCATAACGCGGCCTCTTCCGTATAAAACTTTTTTTCGATTCTCATACGCTCTCCTCTCTTTTGCCTTGTTTAATGCCTTTTTGTCACAAGCTTATACCCTGTAGTCTACCAGAATCACTCCATTTCCGCAATCATAACGTGCGCTGAAATAATCGATTACCGGACACAACCGCACCAACTACGGTAACGTAAGCCTGATCCTGCTATGGCCTGTAATATTATCACCGTAAGAAGAGAAAAGGGAGGCGTTTCCGCCTCCTTCCTTTATGCTTCCCCGGACTTTGCGACATCCTGTAAACCAGGTAATTCGTATTCGTAGGCTTCCCGCTGAAGCTGCAGCCCCATGGAAAGTCCATACCGGAAAAACTCCTTATTCTGAATATCCTGCGAGACAGAAAGCAGATCACATATTTCCTCTACCAGATCGTAATCTTCTTTGCTCAGTCTCTCCTCCAGCTTACTCATCAGAAGATCCATTTTCCTGTCGGTCTCCGCATACGTCGGATCCTTTGAAAGCACCTGCTCCCCCGGATAAATTCTTCCGTCAAATAACGCATCCATGATACTCATTCCATACTCTCCTTCCTGTTTTGCGTTTTTCTCTGACCTGCATATCAATCACTGCTATTACTATAGCACACTTTTTTTCTTATATCAAGTTGTTTTTCTTGTCCTCATTTTATTTATGTTGCATTTTCTTGTTTTTATATCACGAATACGGTGCAGGAATGTACTTTTTTACGTAAATCTTACTATTAATTTTCCCTTTCTGTGGTATAATATGCACACGGGTTTCCGGTTTTTCGCCGTCTGCCCGACTATAATCCACAGGCGAATTTGAATGAATATGACATTACCAGTCACAATCCGGCCATGCGCTTGCTGTGCCAGACACATACATTTGATAAGGGGGTTTTCTTATGCCGGCGATATACGCCCATGATCTTTTTGGAGTAAAAGTGCGCGATCATATGGAAGAGGATCTGGCCTCTATCGCGAATCGATATAATTCCGCGTACCGGGAAGGACTGCAGGGGCCGGATATTTTTTTCTTTTACCATCCCTGGTGCAGGAACCGGGTGCAGCGTTATGGCGTACATCTTCACGAAACAGACGCAGGTCCGCTGTTCCGGCATGCGCTTTCTGTCATCCGCAGATATGGGCGGGACAGCAGTCAATATGCCTATATGCTCGGCTTTATCTGTCATTTTACGCTGGATGGAGAGTGTCATCCCTACATCGGAGAGCAGATTCAGCGCAGCGGCGTCGCTCACATGGAAATCGAGGCCGAATTTGAAAAATACCTGTTAAAGGAAAATCATCTGGATCCGGTGGGATTCCGCTCGGCAAATCTGGTCTACACGGACGCAGCTACTGCAGCGGCAATTGCGCCCTTTTTCCCTTCTATGGACGAGAAAAAGGTACAGGATTCTCTTCAGGGAATGCGTTTTGTAAAAAAACTGTTCTGTGCGCCGGGAGCCTTAAAACAGGGCACGATTAATTCCATCCTGAAGCTAATCGGGCAGTACCATGAGATGAACGGCCTGATGAATCAGCGGACGGATAATCCGGCCTGTGAGGAAAGCAATCTGGCGCTTCGGGAGCGGTTTGAGGACGCGGTTCCTCTCGCGGTTTCTTTGTAGACGCAGTTTGACCGATGCCTGCGCACGGGCGTAAAGCTTCCCGAACGTTTCCACCGAAACTTCGAGTAACCAGTTTGGAACAGAAAACGGTCTGTGGCCTGCTGTTCCAATATCCGATACCTTTTATTTACAGAATGGGAGAAGTTATGAATACAAAACTGACCAGACTTGAGAAATACTGGATTCTTTATGATGTGGGAAATTCCGCTTTTGTGCTGCTTGTCGCTACGATTTTGCCGATTTACTTTAACCATCTGGCCAGCTCGGCTGGTATCAGCGAGGTCGATTATCTGGCTTACTGGGGCTATGCTGCTTCGGTGGCTACAGTCGCCGTCGCGCTGATCGGTCCGGTACTCGGAAGCATCGCAGATATGCAAAATTATAAAAAACCACTGTTTACGATATGCATGATGATCGGTGTCATTGGCTGCGCCGCCTTGTCAATCCCGACTTCCTGGATTGTCTTTCTTGCCGTTTTTGTAATCGCGAAAATCGGCTTTAACGCCAGTCTGATTTTCTATGATTCCATGCTCACGGATGTCACCACGGACGACCGGCTCGACACGGTTTCTTCCGCCGGTTATGCCTGGGGATATATCGGCAGCTGCGTGCCATTCGTCGTATCGCTGGTCTTTGTGCTGCTCTACGATACCATCGGCATCTCCTTCCAGACGGCGATGGCCATCGCCTTTTTTCTGAACGCCGCCTGGTGGCTGCTCGTCACTCTGCCGCTTCTGAAAAATTATAAGCAGACACACTTTGTCGACGCCAAATCCGATGCCCCGGAAGGCAAATCCGCCCCGTCCCTGGTAAAAGAAAGCTTCTCCCGACTGGGTCATACTTTCGCAGAAATCTATCACCAGAAAAATATCTTTTACTATCTGCTGGCTTTCTTTTTCTTCATCGATGGCGTATATACCGTCATAGATATGGCGACCGCCTACGGCAGCGCTCTGGGGCTGGATACCACAGGACTTCTCCTGGCTCTGCTGGTCACACAGATTGTCGCCTTTCCGTTCGCACTGCTCTTCGGTCGGCTTTCCAGACAGTTCCGCACCGACCAGCTTATCCGCTTCTGCATCGGAGCGTACACTCTGATCGCACTTTTTGCAATCCAGCTGGATAAACAGTGGGAGTTCTGGCTGCTCGCTGTCTGCGTCGGAATGTTCCAGGGCGCGATCCAGGCGCTCTCCCGCTCATATTTCGCCAAAATCATCCCGGCTGAAAAATCCGGTGAGTATTTCGGCATCTATGATATCTGCGGCAAAGGCGCTTCTTTTATGGGCACCTTTCTGGTAGGCGTCATCGCCCAGATCACCGGCGTCGCAAACGCAGGCGTATCCATACTGGCAGTCATGTTCGTCATCGGCTTCCTGCTGTTTGGAAAAGCGGCGAAATTGAACCGCTGACTGGTCCTAACTGTTAACAATGTCTTTGTTATCAATGTCTTCGATCTGCCAGTCGATCGGCTCAATGCCATTCTGTTTCAAAAACTTATTTGCTCTGGAAAAATGCCGGCACCCGAAGAATCCACGGTACGCCGAAAGCGGACTCGGGTGCGGCGCTTCTAAAATCAGATGCCTGGGATTATTCAGCATGGATTTCTTCGCCTGCGCCGGACGGCCCCAGAGCATGTAAACAATCGGGCGGTCTATCTCATTTACCGCGCGGATCGCCGCATCCGTAAATTCTTCCCAGCCAATCCCCCGGTGCGAGTTTGCCTGATGTGCGCGCACCGTCAGAACCGTATTGAGAAGAAGGACGCCCTGCCTGGCCCACTTCGTCAGATAGCCATTATTCGGTATGTAGCAGCCGCAGTCCTCATGCAGTTCCTGATAAATATTGACCAGCGACGGCGGCGTCTCCGTCCCTGGCCTGACCGAAAAACAAAGACCGTGCGCCTGTCCTTCCTCATGATAGGGATCCTGCCCCAGAATCACGACCTTCACCTGAGAAAGCGGTGTAAAAGCAAAGGCATTAAAAATATCATCCGCGGGCGGATAAATAACCCGGCTGCGATACTCTTCATTTATCTGCCGGTACAGCTTCGCGTAATAAGGCTTCGAAAACTCCGCTTTCAGCGGAACCAGCCAGTCATTGGAAATCGGCGGCATACTCACACGCTCCTTTCTTTTTTATAGAAAACGGCTATTCCATTGCGCTGTAAATCACACATTCATCACCTGAGAATCACAGCCTCACACTGACGCCGCGTCCCCGCAGATATTCTTTCACTTCGCAAATTTCCAGTTCTTTGTAATGGAACAGGGATGCCGCCAGCGCCGCGTCCGCTTTTCCTTCTGTCAGCGCATCGTAAAAATGCTCCATCGTTCCGGCTCCGCCGGAGGCAATCACCGGAACGGACACATGCTCTGCGATCGTGCGCGTCAGCTCAATGTCATAGCCGGCTTTCGTTCCGTCACAGTCCATGCTGGTCAGCAGGATCTCTCCCGCCCCAAGACGGTCGGCCTGCATCGCCCACTCCACTGCGTCGATTCCCATATCTACACGTCCGCCATTTTTGAAAATATTCCAGCCCGAACCGTCCGGCCTGCGGCGGGCATAAATCGCTACAACCACACACTGACGGCCGAACTTTTCCGCCGCGTCGGCAATCAGCTGCGGATTCATAATCGCCGCGGAATTAACGGAAATCTTATCCGCGCCCTCCCGCAGCAGCAGCCGAAAATCCTCCACCGTGCGAATACCTCCGCCGACCGTAAACGGGATAAAGACCTTCTTTGCAACCTCACGCACCATATCGACCACGGTGCTGCGTGCATCGGAAGAAGCCGTAATATCCAGAAATACCACCTCATCCGCCCCAGCTTTATCATACGCGGCAGCGATCTCAACCGGGTCGCCCGCATCCTGCAGATTAACAAAATTCACGCCCTTGACCACCCGGCCATTTTTCACATCCAGGCAGGGGATGATACGCTTTGTAAACATTTATCTGATTCTCCTTTACGACTTCGTTCTGTATCGTGTATGACGTTATACTACAATGCGATAAAGTTTTTTAAAATCTTAAGTCCCACCTGGCTGCTCTTTTCCGGGTGAAACTGGCAGGCAAATACATTTCCCTGCTCAATGGAAGCATGAATTTTCACCGAATACCGGGTAGATGCCGTCACAATCTGCGGATCTGCCGCTTTTAAATAATAAGAATGTACAAAGTACACATAAGAATCTTTCGGAATCCCTGCAAACAGGCGTCCCGGATGGTCAAATGTCAGAGAATTCCACCCCATATGCGGAATCTTCAGCCCTTCCTGATCCGGAATCCGCAGAATCTGTCCCTTGCAGATACCAAGACCTTCTACCCCCGGCGACTCTTCGCTCGATTCAAACAAAAGCTGCAGTCCCAGGCAGATGCCAAGAAAAGGCGTTCCCCTGTCTGCGACCTCACGAATCACATCCGTCAGGCCAAACTGACGAAGCTTGCCCATCGCATCTCCAAACGCTCCGACCCCCGGCAGCACCACTTTATCTGCCCGCAGAATCTCCTCCCGGTCGCGCGTAATCAAGGTCTCCTCTCCCAGAGAATTCAGCGCCTTTTCCACACTTCTCAGATTCCCCGCATCGTAATCAATAATACCAATCATATGCTTTTTCCTTTCAGAAAGATCAGTTCTTACTCTTTCTTCCTATTGTGCAAAATTCCCCGAAAAATGTCAAGAAAAACATTTTTCGGGGAATCCTATTTATTTTCTCATTTCGCTGAGTCAAATACTCCGACGCAGGCATACGGGGCATTAAATTTGCGTGAGTCAAACATCCGCGCAAGCTATGCCATAAGGGGTACCGGCTTGCCGGTGGATACCTTATGGCTCCATCTACTTGACCCGTTGCTTCGCGGGAATAAACCAGCTACCATCTGCGTTCTTTCCTGTCTCGTCTGCGGTACGCTCCGCTTCCAAGCAGAAGAACCACCGCCGCAAGCAGCAGGCTCCCATAACGGCCAAGCGGCGTATCATCGCCCGTCTTTACCGATGCAGTCTCTGTCTCTGCCGCCGCATTGGCACTCCCGTTCGTCTCCGCCGAACTGCCGCCGGAGCTCTGTTCCTCGTACCCGGTCTCTATTTTCTGGTTGGTGATCGTTACACTGGCCGACATCACAGACTCCGACACCGTCACGGAGGAGTTATCGACAGATACCGTATAAAGGAAGTCCGTATCTTCCGCGACCGGATTGCCATCCTCGTCGACCTCGGTGATATACAAAGTCACCGGCTCACTTTCGTCAAGAGCCACATAAACAGAAACGCTCACTTCCGAACGTCCCGCCATATCCAGCTCGACAATGTTATAGGTCACTTTATCCGACAATGTCGTGTAATCCGGATCTGCGAAAACACCCGCATAGAAAACGGCGTCGTCGGAAAGCGCCTGACCATCCGCACCCAGAAGCCGCTTCGTAATCGTCAATTCCGCTTCCATGTAAAATTCGCTGGGCAGCGAGTAGAACTCGTTTTCAAAACCAAGCGCCGCGCTTTCGCCGCCTTCCTCCACCATCACCGCATTGCCATTTTCAAAGTCTGCGTAAAACAGCGTATTATCCGAAACCGTACCCGTCACAATCGCGTTTCCGTTTGCGTCACACTCGGATACATAATATGTCTCTCCGGCGTCCAGTCCCGTAAAAGTCACCGTAGAAGCATCCGCATAGCTGTAATTCAGCGCCAGGATACCTGATACACGCTGGGTACAGCTCTCGTCGCTGTAAAGCGCCACATAAAATGTCTCATTTACCGCCCCAATGCGGCTTTGCACCGCCTCACCGTTCGCATAAATAAGCGTCTTCGTCACGGATACCGCAACTTCTTTTTCTTCCTCAACCTCATGCTTTGGATCGGACATCGTCAGTTCCGCCGTGCCGCCATCCACCGCTGTAAACGATTGATTTCCGGCAATACCGTACCCCTCCGGCGCAGACACCTCGATCAGCTGACAGGTCTCGCCTTCCCGCAGCGACGCCGTAAACGTATGCGCCGAGCCATCCGAGGTCCATTCCTCAACAATCCTTCCGTCCGAGTCAACAACACGCAGTACCGCCCCGGCCAAAGGCTCTCCCGTGCTCTCATCCAGCTTGCTGACCGAAACCGTCATCTGAATCCGTTTCTCCGTCTCCGTTTCCTGCTCAGACTGGTTCTCCAAGTCCGCTTCCGTCAGCGATTCAGAAGCAGGCTCGGATTCATTCTCGCGCTCGGATTCCGCTTCGGAACCGCTCTCAGATTCAGACTCTGATTCAGACTCCATTTCCGATTCAGATTCCGTTTCCGTCTCCGTTTCTGTCTCTGGCTCCGTCTGTGTTTCTGTCAACATTTCTGTCTGCGGCTCCGTCTGTGTCTGTCCTTCGGTCTGCGGCTCTGTTACTTTCTCCGTCGGCTCTTCTGTCTGGGACTCCGTTGCTTTCTCCGTCGGCTCCTCCCCGAGCGAATCGGTCTCCTTCGGGTCTTCCATGGACACCGTGTTTACCACGCCCGCCGTATCATCCACGGTAAATTTGACATCTTCCGCAATCGCATAGCCGATTGGCGCGGATACCTCGCTTAAATAATAAGTTCCTGCCGGAATCTGATAAAGAACGGTCGGCTCCGCCGTCGTAGTCAAGCTGTACTTCACCGTGCCATCCGCATTCGTTATCACATTGCCATCCGCATCCTTAATCACCAGCTCCGCTCCCGCGAGAGCATTTCCATCCTCATCCACTTTATAGATCGTCAGCGACGTACGCACATTTTCGACTGTCAGCGTCTGCACCGTTTCGGAATCCGTGGCTGCATTTCCCGTTTCTGTGCCCTCTGTACCTGTATTTTCTGTACCCGTCCCTGCATCCGCTGCTGCCGCCTTCGCTTTTCCGGCATTTTCCGTATCAGCGGTCGTTTCCCCTTCATCTGCCGTCTGCGTCGCGGTACCGTCCGTGTCAATAACAAAATAAGCCGTGGCCAGTGTCTGAACGAATCCTTCCGGCACAGACGTCTCCACAAACTGATAGATTCCGCTGGTCAGCGAGGACACCTCAATCTGTCCATTTTCATCCGTAATTAAGTCCGTCTCTATGTCCTTCCAGATATATTTCCCGGAACCGTCCTGATAAACAATAGCCCGTTCCGGAACCACACCGGAATCCGTAATATAAGTTTTCATCTGCAAATCAAAAACCGCGCCCGCCACAACCGCACCGCTGTCGTCCACTTTCGTCAGAAGCACCGTCCCCGTCGGGATCGTGTATTTCGGAGTCAGCCTGGCCTGATAAGAAGTCTCCCCCGTCAATTCATCCAGATAAGGAATCGGCACAAAAAGCTTCTGAATCATAATCGCGTCCGTCCCGGAAGACTGCACAATCAGATACAGCGCCGAAGAAAGGTTCGCAAACGTCAGCGTTCCTTCCGAGCTTACCTGCAGAGAAACACCCTCAATCGCATTCTCTTCCGCATAAGACACCAGCTGCTCCGCCGCTTTCTCCAGGCCATCCGCATCATTCATCGACGGAATCTCTATCCCAGATGAAGCAAAAGCTCCGCTACACGTAAAGCTGTCCCCCGAACCAGTCGCTACCTCATAGAGCGTCATCGTCACACCTGTCGCCTCCGAAGGGAGTCCCTGTAAAGTCACAGAACCCGTTCCATCGCCGGAAGCTCCTGCCCACACCGGGAAGCAAAAGACACCACAGATCGACAGGAAAAACACCAGATATTTTATTCTTTTCAAAAACTGCCTCATATGTTCAACCATCCCTTTCCTGCCACGTCCTGTCTTGTCCTTGTCCTTCCACAGGCACTGTTCTCTTTGTGCTTTCAATTCTCTTTGTGCTTTAAACTTTCTTTGTACTTTAAATGCTTTTTGCGCTTTTTGCGTTTTTGGTGTACCTTACGCTTTTAGTGTTCTTTGCACTTTTAGTGTTCTTTGCGTTTTTTACTCTTTCCCCCTGAACACATCACCCACAGAAGAAACAGCAAAATCATCGGCGCCGCCACAAACGGCGCCACAAGCTTTTCATCGATCAGCTGCGCATCCGAAGTCACACTGACCGTATAATCCTCCTGATTCTCCACCCGATGCCCACGCACAAGCATCCGGTGCGAATTCACCCCATACGGCGTACAGGTCACCAGCGTACAGAGGTCTTCCCCCTCCTCAATTTCCAGCGAAGTCAGGTCATCCGGCTCCACAATCAGAATCTGGTCTACCTCATAGGTCAGCGTCTGATCCAGCACATACATGACAAAAATATCGCCTTCCTCCAGCTCATCCAGATCCGTAAACAGCTTCGCCGAAGGCAGTCCCCTATGCCCGGACACCACACAATGCGTCCCTTCGCCTCCTACCGGAAGCGAAGACCCCGACAAATGCCCGATGGCCACCTCCAGAACGCCCTCATCCGTGCCATGATAAATCGGCAGATATACGCTGATCTTCGGGATCTCAATATACCCCATAATCCCCGTGCCAGTCACATCAAGGATCGAATTATACTCCTCCTCTTCCTCCTCGGTGAGATTCCAGCGATCCGAATTATCCAGCAGCGTCTCATTGTACGCAGCCGCTGCCTGCCACATCTCTTCATAATCGTTCTCATCCAGCTCCGCGACCGCATCCACATACGTCGCAATCGCCCGCGACTGATGAAACGAATTCCAGTAATCACTGATCGTCGGATACAGCAGTAAGGACACACCTGCGAGGAGAATCAGAAGCAGTAAAATCGTTGTAAAATGTTTTCTGAAAAACCTCATAAGCTCTCCTTGGTGCTGTAGTAAAAATAAAATGCTAAAATATAACTTTGCAAAAAAACAACTTGTAATATCAGAGAAACTATGATATAGTCATGTTGTAGAAAAACAGTGCTACCCGTACAGCATGACGGCTAGTTCCCTATTTATTAGTTGTTATAAAAATAACCGCACAAGTTGGTCACTAGGGCGGTTATTTTTGTGTCTTGTTACTTCCAATCGAGTAACCAAGACCAAATGAGGTTAAGCAGAGACTAAGCACTGCAATCAAGTCACTGATTGTAAGCATAAGCAAGTCCTCCTTTCTTTCGATTTCCCGAATGAGGGATTTCTATATGTAATCAGAGGATCACAGTTCCCCTGGTGTCAAGGGAACTAACCGCCACTACCGTCTGGGTAGCACCGTCATCATTTTACATTTTAAGCCATTATATGTCAATTATTTTTTTGCATAATATAATATATTCTGCGCTTATTTAAACTTTCTGCCAACTATCGTTTTCTTTTCTCTTATTTTTACAAAAGAGTAAATTATTTCTACAAATTTCACAGAAAAGAGCATCCCCGGCCCGGCAACGCGAACCGGGAAATGGCTCTCTTTCTTACATTTTAGTGTAAATCTTTCTTTTCCATGACTCGCTCTTCAAAACGCTGCCGTCTTCTGCGACCTTCTGCACGAAATAAAAGTTCCGCATTTCATTCCGTGTTTAAACGCATAATGCATTTAACTGCATTCGAGTCAAAAAGTACACTTGATTGCTTATTTCTCAGAACTCATGCGCTTCTTCGTCACCAGAAGAATTGCTGCGCCAAGAACGAGGATCGTGCCGATTACGTAAAGGATCGTTGTGCCAATGCCGCCAGTGGTAGGAAGAACCGAACCCATCTGATTTAGGATATCCGTAGAGACAATACCTGTCTCTAATGTAGCTGTAAAGCTGCCGTCAGTTCCTGAAATCTCTTTGTTGTCTGAATCCGTTACCGAAAGAGAGGTCAGCGACGGAGCAGCCTCATCAGTAGTATACGCAGCTACTATGTTAAAGATCACGTCATCCGCCTTATTGTAGCCATCCGGGACCGTAGTCTCGACCAATTTGTAGGTTCCAGCGTCAACACCCTTGAATGTGAACGTCGTCACATTAGTAACCTCACTGCCAACAACAGTATAGCCACCGTTAACCAACTTATAAAGTGTGAAACCTGCGCCCTCAAGAGGTACTGTAGATTCTTGAGTATTATCACCCGAAGTTGTTTCTCTCACCTTATTTGCGTTAATCTTGTACGTGAATACGATGACCTTATCGGTAGGAGTCTTACCTGTGCCGCTGCTGTTCGGGTTATTCGAATATGTCAGATAAACCTCGTTCGGATTGCCTGCAGAGCCGATAATGGCATTGTTGTTTAGAGTAGCGGTATATTCCACAACGATCTTGCTGGCATTAGTAACTAAAATGGTATCTTCACCATTATCTTTCAGAGACTTCACATTCGAGATTGCAACAGTAAGTATAGTTCCGCCCGCATAAGACGTTGCAGCAGAATCAATAGCAGTCGTAGATACTGTATAATCGGAAGAAGTAACTTCTGTCTCCGCATCGCCCGTTACCACATACACCTTTACACTATTATTAACATATGTCAAACCAGCAGACATGGTATCCGTGAACGTATATGCGTAGGTGCTGTAATCGCTCAGAACATCCGGCAGTGTACCGGTCAGCTGATAAGGAATCTCATCGTTTATATCATAATCCGCCGCGTCCTGCCAATCGGAAGTTGTATTAGCCGTATCATTCGTCTCTTTTACCTTCTTTGTAACGGTCGGAGTACCCGACTTCGGGGTAACCGTAACATTAGTTACTACTTCCAGAATATATCTGGTTGCCGCAGCATCCTTCCCTTCCAAATTGCCTGAATCTTTTACAAAGTAATAACCTGCTGCCAAACCGGAAATGACATAATTTCCATCAGTGTTCACAGTGCTTGCGGAGCCGTTTGCCGTGTCCACGAGATTATTGCTGACTGCTGTGGCGAACGCCTTTGCCACGTCGCTGTTATTACTATAACCACCCAGAACTTCCGCAACCTCAGCTGCCGTTGTACAATTGGCAAACGGAGTGTCTTCTCCGTCCTTAATTGCCTTCACCGCAGTCAATAAAGAGGAGCTTTCCACGCCAGTTCCCCATGTCACATTTGACAAGGTTTTACCATCTGTCGCCAAATCACCGGCAAATACCTGGTAAGCGCTATAGGTGTGGGATTCCGTAGTTCCGGATGCGCTTGTAGAACCCTTAATGGTAATTGAGTAAGTAGTGTCATCCGCAGACACACTCACCGCCATAGCCGCTACCATGACAAACATTAGCAATAAGCTGACTAATTTTTTCATCTTCTTCATATCACTTTCCCCTTTTCTGAGATTTTTAATGGTTTTGGACTTTTCTGTCCACGCCGGTGAACAGTTACTTCGCGGTCCGTTACAGACGGTCACTGATGTTTCGATTGCCGCACTATTTCTTTCATCTAGCCGCGTTTGCTTTTATCAGCTGCGTTTCGTCGTATCTGTTCCTGCTTCGCGTTCACAGGTACGCTTTGTTACACGCTCAGGATGGCCCTGATTGAACCTCCTTTCCGCGTTTTTTCTTTCTATACACAAGAAGTCCCGCAGCTGATAAGGTCAGCAGCAAACCTCCATAAGTATACGGTGTGGTACCCATGCCGCCGGTTTCGGGCATGGTATAGGTTGGCGTATCGGTTAACGTATTCGTAATCGTAATCGTGCCTTCTGTTATACCAGCGTTATTATCATAAGTAGCTGTATAATTACCCGAAGATGTTTCCAGTACATAGTATGTGTAAGAAACCTTATTACCGCTGCCATCCGTCCCTGATGTAGGTAAATCAGATATTGTGCAAGTCCAATCAGGAGCAGCGATTGTATATGTGCCAATACAAGTTTGTGTTTTTGTTGATGATGAGGAAGGCTTTAGGTCTTTCTTAACATCTGCACTCCATCCAGACGAAGTTGAATCATATAGTGTTATATAAATGCTTGTATTTGCGTTAACTGTAAATGTAAATTCATAATACGCAGTATAATTACCACTATAATCCACCTCGACCAGACTAGCAACTAGTGCATTGCTATCTTGAGTGACCGTAATATCACCTTGCTGCCATATATAATAAGAATAAGATACCTGATAAGTAACAACAGTACCAATTGGATACGTTAATGAATCCGAAAGATTACCATTTGACGAAATTGTCACTGTTGCATTATCTACAGAAGATGTTGCTTCTATCCTCCATAGTTGGAAATTTATAGATCCACTATTCTTTGTAACTACTTGAGAATCGGCATCTTTCCATTCTTTTTTTACAGTTATCTCTGTGTTATCATTATCCGGTGCATCCGGCGCATCATAATTTGTCACAGTTACAAACTTTATACTGCCATCGCTATTGTATTCATAACTGTAGGAAGCATAATAATCACCCTGTTCCGCTTCTTTTACATAATAGTAAAGCCGCTTACCATCACTATTATATAAAGAAAGATTACTCCATGTATGCGACCATACATCATCCGTTGTATTGAACGTGACAGACCCCACTGGTGTAGTTGTTGACGTAATATCATCAGGCAAAACCAAATTAGCATCCTTGCTTACAACCGTAAGTGCTTTAATATATCCATTTCCTTGAGTATGCCATGTAAAACCACTTTCATCACTTATAGTAATATAAAATACACAGTCTTCAGTTATATTACTG
>JAJPXU010000074.1 GCA_021205305.1 Lachnospiraceae bacterium | reverse complement strand
TTTTTTCGCACTGATAGATATCAAAAAATGGGTATCATTTCACACATTTTTCACCTATTTTTTACAAATCTCTTACGGATATACCAGCACCTTTTTTACGGTTTATCAAGGCCTGTCAAAACCCGGGAAGCCGCTGAAATCAAGGGCTTTTCAAAAAATGACATTTGTCACGCTTTGTCAGAATCCGTGAAAAAAGGGTAAAAAAAGGGTATGGAATAATAGGCGATATGAAAGTAAAGATAGATTACCTGCAATAAAATCTATTGGTTTTGCATATAATAACCATTGGAGCCAATCGGAACGATCTTTTAAAAGTACTTGACTTTTGAAAGTGTATCTGTTAGACTGTGTTCCAGTGATCAGGTTTCAGATACTCGCGAGGACTGAAACCGGGGGAGGACCTGAGGGCCCTCCTTTTTTGCTTTATAGGAAATTTCGATTTTTTGATAGCCGAAAAGAAACATATGTTCGCCGAACATATGTTAGATAAACGTTTGTTTGGCAACAAAAACCAGACGAGGTCGGTTTTTAGAAGATGTAAAAACCTTCTTCCCCAAAATCGTCATCAAGGTCATCGTCATTTAAGAAATAATCCATATCGAGAAGGTCATCTTCGCTCATGCAGCGAATGTCCTCAGATGTCATCCCTTCCGGTGGGTTATTTATATATTTTTCTCGTAGTTTCTCTGTACTGGGGTTCATGCGGTTATCCTCCTGTATAAGGAGTATACCATGGCAAGCAGGATTATGGAAGTCATGCGGAAGACCTTTTTCCACGAGAACGGGACATTGCTTTCTCGTACAGTTCTTCCAGAGAAACACGTTTATGATTAAAGTACAGTTCGAGGAATACCATGGTTTCCCCGCAAGTACATTTTAGCGGGTCATAGCCAAAAGCCGTCAGGATAGCAGTGCGCCACTGGTTAAAGCTCATGAGGAAACGATGTCTATCCCGTGAGATAGCGCGATGGAGTTTTTTGTACCCATTTTCGGAGAAGGGAGTGATGCCATATGGCGACGAGGGGAAGAAAGCCGACACCCACGGCAATCAAGGAACTGGAAGGGAATCCGGGCAAGCGTCCGCTGAATGAAAATGAACCGAAGCCGCAGAAAAAGGCGCCGAGCTGCCCGAAATGGCTGGAACCGGAAGCGAAGAAAGAATGGCGGCGGCTTGCAAAGCAGATGGAGGCAATCGGCATCCTGACCGAGGTTGATATGGCTGCCTTTGCTGGATACTGTCAGGCTTTCGCCCGCTGGAAAGAGGCAGAGGAATTCATCTCCCAGCATGGGACAATCGTGAAGACTCCATCTGGTTATTATCAGCAGGTGCCGCAGGTCTCAATAGCGCAAACCTATCTGAAAATCATGAACCGTTTTGCGGAACAGTTTGGACTGACACCTGCATCCAGAAGCCGGATTGTAGCGGCGGATACTACGAAAGACACGGAAGATGAGATGGAAAAACTGCTGGGAGGTGATAGCTAATGGCGGAGCCAAGGCCGAAAGATTATCCGAAACTGAAAGATTATCAGCCAACACGGTTTATGCTTGAAACTTCACACTACGACAAGAAGAAAGCGGATAAGGCTGTGAATTTTATCGAGCAGTTAAAACACACAAAAGGAGCATGGGCGGGGAAACGGTTCTGGCTGCTCCCGTGGGAGGAAGAAATAGTAAGAAATATATTCGGGATCGTGAAAGGGGATGGCACACGTCAGTTCCGCACGGCCTTTGTGGAGATCCCGAAAAAGAATGGGAAACAGCTTGCTCTTGACACGCCAATACCGACACCGGGTGGCTTCACGGCAATGGGTGATTTGAAAACAGGGGATACGGTTTTTGATGACTGCGGAAAGCCCTGTCATGTGGTTGCAAAGAGCGAGATTGATGACACCGAACAGGCGTATCGCCTGACATTTCGAGACGGCAGTTCCATTGTTGCAGGAGAAGGGCATCTGTGGAATGTGGATTATATCCGAGGGAAGCCGAAAGCGGCTCAGATGACAACGGGGGATATTTATCAGAGAACAATATCCTATAGGGAAAAGTACAAGGATAATAAGAAAGAGTTCCGGCGCTCACTTATCCGAATCCGCGTAGCAGCTCCCCTGCAATGTGTGGACAGGGACTGTGCACTGCAGCGGTGAGCGCGAAAAATACAGCAGCTCCCCTGCAATGTGTGGACAGGGAACTGCCGGTTGACCCTTATCTGTATGGATACTGGCTTGGCAACGGCTGTGCAAATAAGCCGGATATCACGGTACGGGACAGTGACGTGGAGGATCTGATTTCCTTTATTCCCTACCGGGTCCATAACAGATACCCGCAGCAATGTGGCGGAAGCGAAGTCCTAAGGTATATGGAACTGAAAAAAATCCTCGTCCCGACTTTCAGGGACAAGGTTATCCGGTCAGAGTATCTAAGGGCCTCTGAGCAGCAGCGGTGGGAGCTTTTGCAGGGGCTTATTGATTCGGATGGGAGCATCACATCAGTACAATAAAGGCGCAAAGCACCTATGTCAGCACGATAAAGCCGCTGGCGGATTCCGTGCGGGAGCTGCTTTGGAGCCTTGGGATTAAGAATGCCATGACGGTTTCGCCATCGGCAAGGTTTGGAATCCCTACAGGGGAGACACTGTATACCATTCGTTTCACGACCTTTGAGGACCAGCCGACATCAAAACTGAACAGAAAAATCAGAAGGAAGCGGGAGCGCGTGGGTGATACACGTTCCTGCTTTCATTATCTGGAAGATATTGAGCCGCTTGCGGAAAAAGTGAAAATGCAGTGCATCCAGGTGGACAGCCCAAGCCACCAGTATCTGGCAGGGATTTCGATGGTTCCCACCCACAACAGCGAGCTTGCTGCTGCGGTGGCACTCTATATGCTGTATGCAGACAGGGAGCCTTCCGCGGAGGTTTACGGTGCTGCGGCAGACCGCCAGCAGGCATCGATCGTGTTTGATGTAGCTCGGCAGATGGTGGAGATGACACCTGCCCTGCTTAAGAGGAGCAAAATCCTGGCGGCGCAGAAACGTATCGTAAATTATGAAAATGCGGGATTTTATCAGGTCCTGTCCGCAGAGGTAGGAACGAAACACGGCCTGAATATATCGTGCGTCGTTATAGATGAAATCCATAACCAGCCGAACCGCAAACTATACGATGTCCTGACAAAAGGGTCATCCGATGCGCGGGCTAACCCTTTGCACTTTATTATCACGACCGCAGGAACTGACAGGAACTCGATTGCTTATGAATTACACACCAAGGCAGCTGATATCCTTGCCGGAAAGAGGGTAGACCCCACGTTTTACCCTGTCGTATATAGCCTGGGCGACGATGAGGACTGGGAAGATGAAAAGAACTGGTACCGCTGCAATCCTTCGCTCGGCCAGACCATAAAAATTGACCGCCTGCGTGATGCGTTCAGGGAGGCAAAGCAGAATCCGGCGGACGAAGTGACATTTAGATGGTTACGTTTAAATCAATGGGTCAGCAGTACGACAGCATGGATTCCTGACCAGGTATTTATGCAGGGAAATGACCATATAGACATGAAAGCCCTGGAAGGGCGGGACTGCTACGGAGGACTGGATTTGTCGAGCAGCGAGGACATCACGGCTTTTGTGCTGTGTTTTCCGCCCCGCAATGCAGATGAGAAATATATCCTTCTGCCTTTCATGTGGGTGCCGGAAGAAACTATCCCAAGAAGGGTGCGGCGGACCTCGGTCCCATACGATGTGTGGGTGCAGCAGGGATATATTATGGCAACAAAAGGGAATGTGATTGACTACGGATTTATTGAAGCATTTATAGATGAACTGGGAAAGAAGTACCACATCAGGGAGATTGCTTTTGACCGATGGGGTGCTGTGGAAATGGTCCAGCATCTGGAAGGGGAGGGTTTTACCGTGATCCCCTTCGGCCAGGGGTTTAAAGACATGAGTCCTGCATCAAAAGCGTTTTATGAGCTGATGCTGAAAGGCAGGATTGTCCATGGTGGTCATCCTGTCCTTCGGTGGATGGCGGGAAATGTGGTGATAGACACAGACCCGGCGGGCAACATCAAGCCGACGAAGAAAGCCAGTCCTGAGAAAATCGACGGCATTGTGGCTGCAATAATGGCACTTGACCGCTGCATCCGGCATGAGGAGCAAGGCAGCGTTTACGACGAGCGGGATTTATTCGTTATCTGAAGGAGGGGCGTATGAACGAAGAAAACAAAATTATGACGGTCAGATTCCTGCATGAATGGCTCGGGGATCTGGTGGAGGGCGGCTTTGGGGATATGAAGATACGCTGCGAGGACGGCTGTCTCCACGAGGATGAAGTGTCATCCGTCAGATTAAATGAAGGAGGTTCCGTCAAATTATTTTACGGCAGTTT
>JAJPXU010000070.1 GCA_021205305.1 Lachnospiraceae bacterium | reverse complement strand
CGTTCCCTTTACTCCTCCGGTCTCTGATAAAACCGACCGGACAGCTGCTCCGTCCGGATCGCATTCACAAAAGCCCCCGGATCCGTCTTTTTCACCGCCGCGATCACCCGCTTGCTGTCCTCACCCGACACCACAGAGTACACGACATTGCGCTCCTGATGGTCATGCGCGCCAAGCCCGTCTAAAATCGTCGCCCCGTGCCTGCTGACCTCATTAATCGCCTCACAGACTTCGACCGGCGTATTCGTCACGATAAACAAAGTCTGCTGCTGGTACTTCCTGTACAGCATATGGAGCGTCTGCGTCGAAGTAAACTGAAAAATAATCGAATACAGAGCCTTATCCCAGCCAAACAGCACCCCAGCCACTGCCAGAATCACCGCATTAAACCCCAGGATCAGATTAAACGAATCCATCCCTCTCCTGTCCGAAAGAAAAATCGAGATAAAATCCGTCCCTCCCGTGGTGGCTCCCATGCGAAGACAGAGACTCATGGCAAATCCATTGATCAGGCCGCCAAAAATACTGATCAGCAGGGTATCATAAGTAATCACAATCCCCGGAAGCAGATCCGTAAGCGTACTCGTCAGCACAATCATCAGGCAGGAAAAAAGCGTAAACTTCTTGCCGATAAAGCGGAACCCAATATACACCGGAATCGCGTTCAGCAGCAGGTTCACCAGCGTATACGGCACCTCCACCTCAAAATACAATAACGCCACCCTCTGAATCAAAATCGTCAGTCCCGTCGCCCCGCCCGGATAAAGCCCTCCGGTTCTGACAAATGTCTTGATATTCGCGGCCATAATCAGCGCCGCAAAGCAGATGACGATCGTTCGCTTCACGTCCTTTTTCAAGTCAAACTTCATAGCATCTCCCTCGCAGAAAAGCCGGCACGCGCATTTACCTGTGACCCCTTTGTCACTGCTTCTCTGCATTTCCCCTTGGTATATTGTTTTATAAGTAGTATAACACGAAAAAGAAAGGTCAGCAATAACAACTCTGAAAACGTTACAGATCACACTATGACCAAATTTACGTTATTTTAACCACTACAGGTGTGACTTATAACGGCCAGAAGTAAAACTGCCCTTGCATTTAGGGCGGCATACCGATATAATGAAGAACAAGCAGCAAAAAATGTGTACCTGGTTGTGTACACGCTGGAATGAATAAGTTCTTTTATCTGCCAAACAGAAGGAGGCACTGACCATGGATTTACAAACCTATCTGGATCAGAGAAATATCACAAAATACCGCCTTTCCCAAATGAGTGGCGTCCCCAAATCAACGATTATGGACATCTGCTCTGGAAAAAGTGTGCTTGGACGCTGCTCGGCAAACACAGTTCACCAGCTTGCACAGGCTCTTGGCTGCACAATGGAGGAAATGCTGGAGTTTGAAGCGCCCTATGACCGTGATTCCGGTTTGCCCCAAAACAAGGACTATCTGGAATGTGGCCTCCCTGACTTCCTGCAAGATTCCATCCAGGCTATGAAGCAGGCCTGGAAGAAGCTTGATAATGGAGAAGAATATTATCGGTGGGACTGCGACTACTGCGAACTGCAAAGCGACATCAACAGCGCCGAGGTAAACCAGGTGATCAGTTCAGAACAAGCCTGGTATCTTCGTGAAAAATATTTACGGATAAAAAGGGGGTGAGATCATGACACCAATCGATTTTACGGATCTTCCAAAACGAAATAAAGCATATGCGGGCGCAAATGGGAACAAAATTTCTGTCATTTATGAAGGAAAACAGTTTATGCTGAAGTTTCCTCCACTTCCAAGCAAGAATAAGGACATGAGTTACAGCAACAGCTGTTTTTCCGAATATCTCGGCTGCCAGATTTACGAACAGATGGATATCCCCGTTCAGAAAACCCTGCTTGGTATATATCGAACGAAAAATACCGAAAAAATCGTGGTAGCATGCGGAGATTTCACAGAGCCGGGGATTGTACTGCAGGACTTCGCTTCCCTGAAAAACCAGATCATCGATTCCGAGCGAAACGGATATGGAACGGAGCTCTCCGACATCCAGCACACGTTCGAGGAGCAGACAGCAATCGATCCGTCCTTACTATCCACTCGCTTCTGGGATATGTTCATTGTAGATGCCCTGATCGGGAATTGGGATCGGCACAACGGCAACTGGGGATTCCTGTACAATACCGTAACCGATGAGGTGCAGTTGGCTCCCGTATATGACTGCGGCAGCTGTCTTTATCCACAAGCGGATGACAGTATTATGGAAAAAGTGCTTTCTTCACAAAAAGAACGAGATTTCCGAGTATTCGAAATCCCCACCTCTGCAATTACGGTAAATAACAAAAAGGTGCGTTATTTTGACTTTATTTCTTCCCTGCAGAATGCTGAATGTAACCTTGCATTAAAGCGCATTGTTCCAAAAATAAATATGTCACAGATCAAGTCGCTGATATACGAAACACCGTTTCTTAGCGAGCTGCAAAAAGAATTTTATCTCACAATGCTGACGGAGAGATATACAAGAATTCTGCTATTCTCACTCCATGCATTGCAGGAACGGGAAAAGAAAGATATTTCATAGCATCACCCTCACGATATCCGCAGCGGTATTCATACCGCTGCGCCTGTCACTTGCTGTCTTTGAAACGGTCGTATGATAACGGTCATCTCCATAATACGTCAGCCGGTAATGTTTCCCATCTTCCGTAATGGTAAATCCAAACTTTTGAAGCTCCTGCCGCAGCGTTCCGGACATCGTCTTGTAATCCCGAAACAGATTTTTAATCATCCTTTCCCGCTGCTCATGGATATTCTCATAATGATTGTTTTGCAAAATATCATTCAGGACATCCGCTCTGCGCGTCTTCTCCGCCGTATGCTCCAGGCTTTCGCTCAGAGCATCCAGAATCATTTCCCGGATCTCGCCCTGAAACAATTCCTCTTCCTCTCCCAGATAAAGAATTGGCACCTCGTCCTTCGCCCGCAGCTTTGCCCGCAGTCCCTGATTTTCGCAGAGAAGAGCCTCGTTTGCCCTTGTCAGTTCCTCCACCTGCCGCTTCATTCTGTTCAAATCCTCATCCACAGACGCAATCAGCGCATCGGTCTCATTTTGGGTCTGTTCACGGGCAAGTTCCGCCGTCATCCGTTCTTTTTGCTGTTTTTCCAGATTCTCCCGCAGCAGCGCATTGCTGACGCCCTGCCAGGTATACAGCGCATCCACCATCTGCGCGTTACAATATTCGATGACGTCTCGTATCACCTTTTCCATCAAATCATCCGAACTGCCCTCATATACGCGGTAGAGGAACCGCTTATGATCCACCGCACGGCTCGGATAATAAATCCCAATCGCCCCATAGCGCTCATTTTTATCCTCACAGGCTGCCGCCAGCTTCGGATTCAGGCTGCCATCGCCCTGCACCAGGACATGCGCCACACCCTTCAGCCGCCCTGCCATCCGTTTGGCATCCACCGGCAAAGCATTATAATAAGTACGCGAAATATAAACAACCGGCAGGCGATACCGACACTTCCCGTTAATCACATCCGCTAACAGGTTCACCCCGTCCTCCCCCACCACCATCGGTGTGCGAAGCACGGGCAGATCCCCATCCGACTCCAAATACCCCTTTTGAATCAGCAGCGTAATAAAATGCGGCGTTGAAAATGCCGGTTCCACAGACAGCGCCTCTTCCAGATAGCTCCGCTCCAGCCGGACTGCCATTTTTCGCTCTTCAAAATTCATGACATAATCCGTATCCCAGACTACGCCGTCCGAAGCCACCTTTTCATAACGCGCTGCAAGAATGTTCCGGCTCTGGTACTCTTCAAGCGCAAGCCAGAGCGTGTCATTTCCGTAGCGAACGGTATGTTCCCCATGCCATTCAATTCCCGGAATCACATTATAATCATAAGAACTGGTTCGGTTCCATTCCAGAACCAGCTGTATAAAATCGTCCGGAGTCATAGACGCATGGATGGATAGCAATGTTGAAAACAGAAGCATTTGCAGAACCTCCCCGCTACATTTACATTTATATCCTGTAACTCTGATTTTTGTCCTTACATCTAATCGCTCATAATCCTCTTCTGAGTGTCATTTCTCATGAAGTTCTTCTTCCGTTGATTGGATTATGGAATATTATTCTGATTGCCAACATGACCTCAAAAACACATCCCTTGTATCAATTATATTGATTAGGAACATTCGCTGTCCATCAAGGAATAAGATTCGTAATTTTATTCTTAATGTTTCCCACAAAATTCGATGTCTTTTTCACATAACAACACAGAACCGCAATCGCTTCTTGCTTATCATCCGATTCTTCTACAGATCCCATTCCTATCGGAAGCGCATATATATTTAAACATTCTCCTTCTGAAATATCCGATATTTTCTGATCTATATAT
>JAJPXU010000132.1 GCA_021205305.1 Lachnospiraceae bacterium | reverse complement strand
ATACTGTGTTAAGATATTGGGAAAATAGATAGAAGAAATGTATGAAACCAGAGCAGGATGATTATGGAAATAAGTAAGAAAGCAATTACGGAAGCGGGGGAGTCACTTCCGGCCGGGAAAGGGGTTTGAATTTATGGCTGCTTCAGATGTCGGGATTGATCTTGGCACGGCCAGTATTCTGGTCTATGTCAGGGGGAAGGGTGTTGTACTGAAAGAACCATCGGTGGTAGCGTATGACCGCGATACGAATAAAATAAAGGCGATTGGAGAAGAAGCGCGCCTGATGCTTGGCCGGACGCCGGGGAATATCATTGCGGTTCGTCCGATGCGCAAGGGTGTGATCTCGGATTACACGGTGACGGAGCAGATGCTGAAGCATTTCATTCAGAAAGCGATCGGGCGGATGTCTTTTCGAAAACCACGCGTCAGCATCTGTGTGCCGAGCAGTGTGACAGAGGTGGAGAAGAAGGCTGTGGAGGACGCGACCTATCAGGCGGGTGCGCGTGAGGTGCACATTATTGAGGAGCCGATTGCGGCTGCGATTGGAGCCGGCATTGATATTTCTCGTCCTTGCGGGAATATGATTGTGGACATCGGCGGCGGCACCTGCGATGTAGCTGTGATTTCCCTTGATGGGATTGTGGTCAGCACATCGATTAAAGTGGCCGGGGATGATTTTGACGATGCGATTGTCAAATATGTACGGAAAAAATACGGCCTGATGATAGGGGAACAGACAGCGGAGGAGATCAAGATCACGATCGGTACCGCGTTTGAAAAGCCGGAGCCGAAAGTGATGGAGGTAAAAGGGCGTGATCTGGTGACCGGACTGCCGAAGACCGTGCGTGTGACTTCCGAGGATACGCGCGACGCGCTGAAGGAAGTGACGGGACAGATTGTGGACGCGGTACACAGTGTTCTGGAGCGCACCCCGCCGGAATTGGCGGCGGATGTGGTAGACCGCGGGATTGTGATGACCGGCGGCGGTTCTCTTTTAAGCGGACTGGAAGAACTGATTGAAGCGAGGACTGGCATTAATACAATGGTCGCGGAAGATCCGATGACAGCTGTGGCGGTGGGTACCGGACGGTTTGTGGAGCTGACTGCGGCAAATAATACGAAGCCGCTGGAGCAGTGAGAACAGGAATAAGGGAAATTTTTGCAGCAGTGAATTGATAAAACAGCTGTGAAAGAGTAAAATCAGGGTAACAGAGGCTTATGGAGAGACTGGAAGGCTATATTGACCATATCATATTTCGAAACAACGACAATGGCTATACGGTGTTTGTGCTGACGGCACAGGACGGAGACGGCTCAGTGCAGCTTTCGAAGAATAAGAAGGGGGCGTCTGTATCGGCGCGTTCTGCCAAAGGCGATGATGAAGTCACTTGCGTGGGCACCCTTTCTTACATCGGAGAGGGCGAGAAAGTCGTGCTCACAGGAGATTACATATCGCATCCTACCTATGGAGAACAATTTAAAATTACCGATTGTCAGGTGAAAGAGCCGGAAGACGCGGAATCCGTGGAGCGTTATCTGGGCAGCGGAGCGATCAAGGGCGTCGGCACGGCGCTGGCCGCGCGGATGGTTCGGCGATTTGGGGAAGATACGATTCGGATTATTGAGGAGGAGCCGGAGCGGCTCGCTGAGATTAAGGGTATCAGTGAGCGGATGGCGCGTGAGATCGCGGCACAGGTTTTTGAAAAGCGTGATATGCGCAAGGCAATGATTTTCCTGCAGCAGTTTGGCGTCACTACTACTCTGGCGGTGAAGATTTATCAGAAATATGGCGCCGGGATGTATCAGGTTTTGGAGGAAAACCCGTATCGGCTGGCGGATGATATCGAGGGTGTTGGCTTCCGTATTGCGGATGAGATCGCGAAACGCGCGGGAATCTGTATTGATTCGGAGTACAGACTCAAGAGCGGCATTTTTTATGTATTGCAGCAGGCCGGAGGAGAGGGACATGTGTTTCTTCCGAAGGAATTGCTGCTGTCACGCGCCGGAGAGCTGCTGGGCATTGAGCTTGAGAGCATCGATCAATACCTGACCGATCTGGCGATTGATAAAAAGATTGTCATCAAACAGGAAAAGGAGCAGACGCGTGTTTATACGGCGTCCGCATATTTTCTGGAAATGAGTACGGCGCGTATGCTCTGTGACCTGAATATTTCCTGTGAGATCGACCGGAGTGTGATTTCTCAGAAACTTAGTGAGATCGAGAAAAAGACAAAGACAGTTCTTGACGAAAAACAGCGGACGGCAGTCATTGAGGCGGCGCGCTGTGGGCTTCTGGTTATCACTGGCGGTCCCGGTACCGGGAAAACGACCACCATTAATACACTCATTTCTTATTTTGAATCAGAAGGACTGCGTATTTTGCTGGCGGCCCCGACCGGGCGCGCGGCCAAGCGAATGACGGAGGCGACCGGCTGCGAGGCAAAGACGGTGCATCGTTTGCTGGAAATCAATGTCACTTCGGACGCATCCGGGCCGGAAGGATTTAACCGGAATGAGGAGAACCCCCTGGACGCGGATGTCATTATCATTGATGAGATGTCAATGGTGGATATTTATCTCATGCACGCGCTTTTGAAAGCAGTGACAGTGGGCACGCGCCTGATCATGGTGGGGGATGTAAATCAGCTTCCCTCTGTTGGACCGGGGAGCGTTCTGAAGGATATTATTGCATCGGAAAAGGTTACAGTCGTACGTCTGACACGGATTTTCCGACAGGCGTCGGAGAGTGATATTGTGGTCAATGCCCACAAGATTAACCGCGGTGAGCATATTGTGCTTGATAATAAGAGCCGGGACTTTTTCTTTCTGAAGCGGCAGGATGCGAATGTGATCATCAGCATTGTCATTCAGCTGATCCGGGACAAATTGCCGCGCTATGTGGAGGCGGAACCTTTTGACATTCAGGTACTGACGCCGATGCGTAAGGGATTGCTTGGTGTGGAACGCCTGAACCGGATTTTGCAGGAATACCTGAATCCGCCGGATCGCAGCAAACGGGAGTGCGAGCATAACGGCATGACTTTCCGTGAGGGCGATAAAGTCATGCAGATTAAGAACAATTATCAGATGGAATGGGAGATCCGCGGACGCTATGGGATTCCGGTGGAAAAAGGCATCGGTATCTTTAATGGTGATATGGGGATTGTCCGTGAAATTAATTTACATACCGAGCAGATAACGGTTGAATTTGATGAGCACCGCATGGTAGAATATCCCTATAGCGGACTGGACGAACTGGAACTTTCTTATGCGGTAACGATCCACAAATCCCAGGGCAGCGAATACCCGGCGGTTGTGCTTCCGCTTTTGACAGGTCCGCGTATGCTGATGAACCGTAATCTTCTGTATACAGCCGTGACCCGCGCGCGCAAATGTGTTACTTTGGTCGGGGATGCGGGGACATTCGATCAGATGATCGATAACACAGTAGAACAGAGACGCTACACGGCGCTTGGTGAAAGAATCAATGAATTAATGCTTTCCGTATGAACCTGGGGAAGATTCAAAACGGAGAATGAAGATCCAAAACAAAAAATGGAAAACAGCCGCGAGAAAAACGGGCGAGGCGGCGCTGAGGTTCCTCTATCCGCCGCGCTGCCCCCTTTGTGACAAGATCTGCCCTGCGCGAGTGTCGCCTGCGCGAAGCGCATCGGAATGGCGACACGACCTGCCGCTGAGCGAAGCGAGGGGGCGTTACCAAAGCGCATTCAAATGGGCAGATCGACCTGCCGCCGAACGGAGTGAGGGGGCGCTACCAAAGATCCGCCCTATATCTTTTTATATGGTCTGTGAGGACTGCCGCGGGAAGCTCCCGTGGGTGTCGGAGCCGGCCTGTATGAAGTGTGGAAAGCCAGTCGGATCTCCGGAGAGAGAATTCTGTGAGGACTGTGAGCGAACCCTGCATTTATTTGACCAGGGTCGGGCTGCATTTACCTATTCGGGTTCTATGCGGAAGAGTGTTTACCGGATGAAGTTTCAGAACCGGCGGGATTATCTGGACTTCTATGCGGAAGCGATGGTGTACGCAGGTGAAAGGCATCTTTGCTTCTGGCGTCCGGAGGTGATTGTTCCGGTTCCCATGCATTGGAAAAAGCGCGCCGCGCGGGGATACAATCAGTCGGAATTGCTGGCCGTGCGGATCAGCCGGCTGACGGGGATTCCCTGTGAACGGAAGCTGCTGCGGTGTGTGCGTTATACGGGAGATCAGAAGGAACTGGGGCGGAATGAGCGGCTGCGGAACCTGCGGGGGAGTTTTGAAGTGTGCTCGCCGAACCGGCTGAACCGTATTCTTCTGGTGGACGATGTTTATACAACCGGCAGTACGATGGATGAGGCAGCCCGGGCACTTCGCGCCGCCGGGGCGCGGCAATTGTTTTTTCTTGTTTTATGTACGGGAAAAGGCAAAAAAAGTTTGCATGACACGAAATCTGTGCTATACTGAAAAGGCAGCGCCGTGGGTTGGCTTCTGCATTATTGGTGTACAAAAAGACTGAATTTGAAACAATGTCTTGCAACAGCGAATTTGATACAGGCAGTTCAGAGGGGAGAACAAGATGGACAGTATTATCTTTTGGCTGAGTGACAGTCTGTCGTGGCTGACGATACCGACCGTATCGATCACAGCCACGGATATTCTTGAAATCCTGATTCTGGCATTCCTGGTGTACAATCTTCTTCTCTGGATCAAAAACACCAGAGCCTGGAGTCTTCTAAAGGGGATTGCGATTCTGGTGGCGTGCATTGCGCTTGTATATCTGCTGCAGATGACAACGCTGATTTATCTGGTAAATCGTGTCCTGGATATTGCGATTACGGCGGCGGTTGTCGTTTTTCATCCGGAGATTCGCAGGGCTTTGGAGCGGCTGGGAGAGAAGCCGATTTTTTCCGGCCTGATTCAGATTGGCGACAGTGGCAAAAATGTGACAGAGCGATTCAGCGACAAGACGGTGAATGAGATTGTAAAGGCCAGCGTAGAGATGAGCAAGGCTAAGACGGGCGCTCTGATTGTACTGGAACAGAATACCCGCCTGGAAGAATATGAACGGACGGGGATTATGCTGGACTCCATTGTGACGAGTCAGTTGCTGATCAATATTTTTGAACATAACACACCGCTTCACGATGGTGCGGTGATTATAAAAGGGAACCGCATCACGGCGGCGACCTGTTACCTTCCTCTTTCTGACAATATGATGCTGAACAAGGCACTGGGGACCAGACATCGGGCAGGTCTTGGTATCAGCGAAGAGACGGATTCGATGACCGTCATTGTTTCAGAGGAGACAGGGGCGATTTCTGTCGCGTACAAAGGGGAACTGATGCACGCGATTTCCCAGGAGGAATTGAAACGGCAGCTTGTGATTTTACAGAATAAATCAGTTGCCCCCAGAAAATTCAGATTCTGGAAGGGGTGGACGAAGAATGAAGCATAAAAAAACCGGGCGGATGTCCGGAAAAGTGTCCGAAAAAATTCCCAAATGGCTGAAAAGGAACTGGCCGCTGAAGCTTCTTTCCCTTGGCATTGCTTTTCTGATCTGGCTTGTAGTGGTGAATGTGGATAATCCTACCAAGTCAAAGCTGTTTCGGGATGTCAAGATTGAGATTATCAACGAAGACAGTGTGACGGAGATTGATAAGACGTTTGATATTGTTTCTGAAGATACGGTGGTGATCAAGGTCACGGAGCGGAGGCGTGTGCTGGAAAGTCTTTCCGCCTCTGACTTTACGGTGATTGCGGATATGGAAAATCTGACGGAAATGAATACCGTCCCGCTGACTGTCACCTGCAGCAATTCCGCAGTGACACTCGATGAGATAACTGTGGTGCCGTCTTCTATGAAGGTAGAGCTGGAACAGATCGTGGAGAGCGAGTTTGTAGTGACGGTCGAGACATCCGGGACACCACAGAGCGGCTATGAGGTTGGGACGACGGAAGTAGTAGAAGGCAAGACGGTAATGATCGCCGGTCCGCAGAGCCTGATTGAGAAGATCGGACAGGTGACGGCCTCCATTTCGGTGAATGGGATATCGACCGATCAGAGACTGACGAGTACACTTACCATTTCAGACAAAAATGGTGATACTTTAAGCGAGACGCAGATGAGCCGTCTGCAGATTAAAGACTCTTCGGGCGTACTGCTTTCTGATAATGAGGTGACGGTCGATGTGGAACTCTGGTCGTTACTATATGAGGTGCCGATTGAGATAGAGACCAGCGGAACTCCGGCGAGCGGCTATGAGGTGACTGGTGTGGGGACGGTGCCGACGACCGTAAATCTGGTCGGGACAGAAGAAGCGCTGGCTTCGATCACGAGGATTGTGGTGAATGAACCTGTGTCTGTCGCGGGTGCTACGGAGACATTTACACAGGAGGTGGATCTTTCCGATACACTCAGCGATATGGAAGATGTGCGTCTGGCTTCCGGTGTGGACTCATCCGTTACCGTTACGATTCAGATTGAAAAGAATGGAGATCAGACGGTGCAGATCGCGCTTTCCGAGCTGACGGTATTGAACCGCCCGGAGAATATGACCCTGACTTTCTCACCGGCAGATATGATTTCTGTGACGGTTCACGCAGATGACGAGGAGAGCAGTATTTCGGCGGAAGCTATTGCAGCGACCATAGACTTGTCTGTCTGTGCGGAGGAGGGGGATTACGAGATACCCGTAGAGATTGAACTGCCGGATGGATATACTCTGGTATCGGAGGTAACCCTGACAGTTAACGCGACAGCGACAGAGCAGATAGAGGCTGCTACGGAGGGATAATTCTGATGGAGAAGAGACTGACGGTAAATAATGAACTGGGACTCCATTTGCGCCCCGCGGGTGAATTGTGTTCGATTGCGATGGAATACGAATCAAAGATTACGATCTGCTTTCGGGATCGGGAATTCAATGCCAAGAGCCTTTTGAGCGTACTCAGTGCCTGTGTCCAGAGCGGGGATGAGATTGTCATTCGTATAGAAGGGCCGGACGAAGAGGCAGCAGCGGAAAAGATCAGCAGCTTCTTTGATGGACTGCACTGACGGTTACGCTGATATAAAATGCATGGGAACGTTCCTTATCGGGATCCGATGAAGACAGGCGTTCCCTTTTTCTTTGAAGAGGAGTAGGAGGCATATGAAAAAACGGGAACAGTACAAAAGACTGATCATGTTTTTGGCTTCGGTTCTGATTGTGGCGATACAGACCGGCGTGTTTGCCTATGCCTGGTTTCATGATTATCATTTTAAAGCGGTGATCGGCAGAAGATACAGTTTTTGGGGACACTGCGCCCTGATCAGCCTTTACGCGTTTCTGGTGGTAGTGGTATCCAAGCTTTTTTCCGCTTTCAAGGTGGGATATCAGAGGATTCTGGATGTTTTGCTTTCCCAGGTGTTCTCTGTGCTGATCGTGAATTTTGTGGTATATCTGCAGCTGGCTCTGATTGGGCGCTGGAAATTCCTGGAGCATATACAGCCAATGCTTCGGGTCTGCGGAATAAACCTGGCGGCGGTGGTGATCTGGGTTTTCTTTATGCGGTGGGTTTACGTGCGAATTTATCCGCCGCACGCGATTCTTCTGATCTATGGGAAGCTCAGTCCGAAGCCATTGATTGAAAAAATGAAGACCAGAAAGGATAAGTACCTCATCGAGGGGACGATCTCCCTGAAACGCGGAGAGGCTGCAATCAAAGAAGAGATCCTGAAGCATCAGGCGGTGATGATCTGTGATATTCCGGCTCACGAGCGCAATCTGTATCTGAAGTTTTGCTTTGAACATGATATCCGCTGCTACTGCCAGCCGAAGATTTCAGACATTATGGTGATGAGTTCGGAGGAGATCAATCTGTTTGACACGCCGCTGCTTTTGTTCCGCAACCGCGGGCTGACCGTGGAGCAGCAGGCGGTGAAACGCTTTTTTGATGTAGTGGTTTCTGCGCTGGCGCTTCTCATTCTTTCACCGATTTTCCTGATTATTGCGCTTCTGATCAAAAGCTATGACGGCGGTCCGGTATTTTACCGCCAGGAGAGACTGACAAAGGATGGGAAGATTTTTCAGGTGTACAAGTTTCGCAGCATGCGCGTGGATTCAGAAAAGCAGGGGGCGCGCCTTGCGGCAAAAGGCGACAGCCGGATTACCCCGGTAGGCCGGGTGCTGCGCAACATTCATTTTGATGAACTGCCGCAGCTGCTGAATATTATTCAGGGCGATATGTCACTGGTCGGCCCCCGGCCGGAACGCCCCGAAATCGCAGCTGTGTATGAGAAAGAGATTCCGGAATTTTCCTACCGCCTGAAGGTGAAAGCCGGCCTGACCGGCTATGCGCAGGTGTATGGGAAATACAACACCAAGCCTTATGATAAACTGAAGCTAGATCTCACCTATATCGAGAATTTTTCCTTTCGGCTGGATTTACAGCTGATTGCAACGACAGTGAAAATCCTGTTTCAGAAGGAAAATACGGAAGGCGTTGAGCAGTGGCAGAAGACGGCGTCAACGCTGGAGCAGAGTACCAATATGCCAAAGATGGCGTCAACGCCGGAGCGGGGCGCTGATATGTCTCAAACAGATGCTTACCCGCTTGTCTCGGTCATCATTCCGGCTCACAGCTGCGCCGCGACCATTGGCCGCGCGATTGATTCGGTGCTTTTACAGGAAGTGCCGCTGGAAATCCTGGTGTTTAATGACTGTTCGCCGGATGAACTGGATTCTGTGATGGAAGCATATGGAGAAGTCAGAGAACTGCACTATTATAAGAACGAACATTCTCTGGGAGCGGCTGCGACGCGGAATCGGGGCGTAGAAAAGGCAAAAGGAGCCTATGTCGCTTTCCTGGATGCGGACGACTGGTGGGAGCGGGATAAACTGAAAAAACAGCTTGCCCTGCTGGAAACAGGACAGTCCGTAACAGCAGAAGGGAACGGCTGCGGAAAGCCCGTGCTCTGCGCGACTGCCCGGGAACTGGTCACACCGGAGGGAGAACGCACCGGCCGTGTGATTCCGGTTCACGAGGAAATCTCTTATCGGCGGCTGTTGCTGCATAATTGCATCAATTGTTCGTCGGTGCTGCTTCGCACCGATGTTGCGAGAGAGTTTCCGATGCGGCATGAGGACAGCCATGAGGACTATATCACATGGCTGCAGATCTTAAAAAAATATGGTCCTGCGCGGGCGGTCAACGAGCCGCTGCTGAAATATCGCCTGAGTGCGTCCGGAAAATCCGGAAATAAGCTTCATTCCGCCAAAATGACGTATCGCGCCTACCGCTATGCGGGCTTTGGCAGGATACTTTCTGTGTGCCTTTTCTGTGCATACGCGGTGAATGGTGTGGTGAAATACGCAGGCGCCTATTTGAGAGGGCATTTTCAGAAGTGAGGATACGGTAGAAAGAGAGGATAAAAACGAATGATTCAGAAACTGATTGAGAACATCAAAAAAACAAACGCGCCGATCGTGGTAGGTCTGGACCCGATGCTGAACTATATTCCGGAGCAGATTCAAAAGGCTGCTTTTGCGGAATATGGGGAGACGCTGGAGGGCGCGGCGGAAGCGGTCTGGCAGTATAATAAGAAGATTGTAGATGCGGTCTACGATCTGATTCCGGCGGTGAAGCCGCAGATCGCGATGTATGAACAGTTTGGCATTCCGGGGCTGGCTGCGTTTCAGAAGACCGTCGATTACTGCAAGGAGAAAGGTCTGGTGGTGATCGGTGATGTCAAGCGTGGGGACATTGGTTCGACTTCGGTAGCATACGCGACGGCACATCTGGGGAAGGTAACGGTGGGTTCTCAGATACTGACGCCATTTGGCGAGGACTTTGCGACTGTCAATCCGTATCTGGGGACGGATGGAATCAAGCCGTTTCTGGATGTCTGCCGCGAGGAAAAGAAAGGAATTTTTATTCTGGTGAAGACCTCGAATCCGTCGAGCGGTGAGTTCCAGGATCGCAGGATTGCGGGAACGGCTGGCGCAGATGGGACAGAGGAGAAACCATTGTATGAGATTGTCGGAGAAAAGGTTGCAGAGTGGGCCGATTCCTGTATGGGCGATACGTATAGCTACGTCGGCGCGGTGGTAGGCGCGACCTACCCGGAGATGGGAAAAGTGCTGCGCCGCGTCATGCCGAAGTCCTTTATCCTGGTACCCGGATACGGTGCGCAGGGCGGCAAGGCGGAAGATCTCGTACATTATTTTAATGAGGATGGCCTGGGTGCGATTGTCAATTCCTCGCGCGGAATCATTGCCGCCTATAAGCAGGAAAAATACGCATCGTTTGGCGCAGAGCATTTTGCGGAGGCGAGCCGTGCGGCAGTGGTTGCCATGATTGAGGATATAAATCGCGCGCTGGAGCAGACACGGTGATATGCGGTTTATAGAGACGGAAATGATAGTAAACGACGTAAGCCATTTTACTATGCGTAAATTCCGGGTAAAGGATAACAGGAGAAAAGACGATGGAAAAATCAATTCTGCGCGCGACTGTTTTTTCACAGGAGCAGATCGCAAATCAGATATACAGTATGTGGCTTCAGGCGGATGCGATTGCCGCGGCCGCTGTGCCGGGACAGTTTGTCTCCGTGTATTGCAACGATTCCGGACGGATGCTTCCGCGTCCGATCAGTATTTGTGAGACCGATCAGCAAGGGGGGCGGATTCGCCTGGTATACCGGGTTGCGGGAAAGGGGACAGCAGAATTTGCCGGATATCAGGCTGGCGATACGCTGGATGTTCTTGGCCCTTTGGGCAATGGTTTTCCTCTGGAACGATGCCCGGCGGGACGAACGGCTTTCCTGATTGGCGGGGGCATCGGTATTCCGCCAATGGTGGAACTCTCAAAAAGGCTGGAAGGACAGGTGCAGGTGATCGCGGGATACCGCGACGAACTGTTTTTGACCGATGAACTGGCGGCCAACGGGGCGCTGTATCTTTCGGTGGAAAGCGGGGATCTGTTCCAGGCCTTGTCTGCGGACGCCGGTTCAGGCGCAGGAGCGTTTCCGCTAAAAGAAAGTGTGCCGGAACAGCAGGGTGTCGTCGGGACTTGCGCTTCCGTGCGCGGAATTACAAAGGGAAATGTGCTGGACTGCATACGGGAAAATCAGCTGCAGGCAGATGTGATCTATGCCTGCGGACCGACTCCCATGCTCCGTGCGGTGAAAGCGTATGCCCAGGAAAAGGGAATCGAGTGTTACCTGTCGCTGGAACAGCGGATGGCATGCGGAATCGGAGCCTGTCTGGCCTGTGTCTGCGAGTCGACGGAGAAAGATGCCCACTCACAGGTGAATAATAAGCGTATCTGTAAAGAAGGACCGGTGTTTGCGGCCGGGGAAGTGAGCCTTTAATGGCTGTATTGTGAGAAAATCAGGAGCTGCCGCAAAAGAATATTCTCAGGTGGTGCAAGATGGGCATATAGTTTTGCGGCAGATGTTTCGTGATATGAGGAATTGACAATGATAAATACGAAAGTAACAATCGCAGGTGTGGAATTAAAGAACCCGGTTATGACTGCATCCGGCACGTTTGGTTCCGGCATGGAGTATGGTGAATTTGTCAATCTGTCCAGGCTGGGAGCAGTTGTAACAAAAGGTGTGGCGAATGTCCCGTGGCCGGGCAATCCGACCCCGCGGGTAGCGGAAATCCGTGGTGGGATGATGAACGCGATCGGGCTACAGAATCCGGGAATTGAGACATTTTGTTCCCGTGACCTGCCGTTTCTGGCCAATTATGATACGGCGGTAGTGGTGAATGTCTGCGGACGGACAACGGAAGACTATGTTGAAGTAGTGGAACGTCTTTCGGATGAGGAAACCGTGGATTTACTGGAAATCAATATTTCCTGTCCGAATGTAAAGTGCGGAGGGATTTCCTTTGGCCAGAATCCGGATTCGGCGGAGGCGATTACCCGTGAGATCAAAAAACATGCGAAGCAGCCAGTCATCATGAAGCTCAGTCCGAATGTGACAGATATTACCGAGCTGGCCCGCGCAGCGGAGGCGGGCGGCGCAGATGCGCTTTCGATGATCAATACCCTGACCGGTATGAAGATTGACGTTAACCGGCGGACCTTTGCCCTGGCCAACCGAACCGGCGGAGTTTCCGGTCCGGCGGTTCATCCGATTGCGGTGCGCATGGTGTATCAGAGCGCGCAGGCGGTAAAGATACCGATCATCGGTATGGGCGGCATTACCTGCGCCGAGGATGCCCTGGAATTTCTTCTTGCAGGGGCAACTGCGGTTGCGGTTGGCACTGCGAATTTCCGCAATCCGCAGATTACGATGGATGTAATCAATGGCATTGAGGATTATATGCGCCGCCAAAAGGTAGAAAATATCTGTGACCTGATTGGCGCGGTGAAATAGAGATGCATATGGCGTGCCGGAGCAATCCGTAGTATCATACCCCTTTTGTCGCTCGAATCATTTAATTGGAAACGACGTAAGTTGTGTGACTCTGCACGGAATAAAAGGTGAAAAACGGGCAACACTCCAGGATAAGAAAGGGGTGCTGCCCGTTATGCATTTAAGGATATCATCATGGATAAAAAGATGGAATCGTTACAAGGAAAAGCGGATTGCTTTCCGGAAAAGCAGCTTTTGTCCGATTCATATGAGTAGCATATTTTTGTTCTTGTCCCTCTCCGTGTTTCTGAATGCTGCTGTGGCTGCCGCACACCGTTCCGCTTTGCAGCAGGGAATCGCGGGAGAAGTCCTGCGGTTTCATGTGCTTGCCAACAGTGACAGCGAAGCAGATCAGAATGTAAAATATAAGGTGCGTGACGCAGTGCTGGCATGGATGTCAGAGACCGTTCAAAGTGCAGAATGGGAGATACCGCAGGAAACAGAGAAGGAACGGGCTGTGACCATCGCATTTCTGGCAGAAAATCTGTCACAGGTGGAGACGGTCGCAAATGCGGTACTGGAAGAAGAAAATATGCCTTACCGCGCGACGGCAGAGATAACGCAGTGCTATTTTCCGGATCGCACGTATGGAGACTGTACGTTTCCGGCTGGCTGGTACGAAGCACTGCGCATATGTCTCGGAGAAGCCAGGGGACAGAACTGGTGGTGTCTGCTTTATCCTGGCCTATGTTTTTCTGACTGCCTTCATGCGGTAATAGAAGGGGATGGCCTGATCCGTCTGGAGGAAACGCTGACGGTGGAGGAATATGAAAGCCTTCTGAAATCCCCCGGTCAGTGGGAAATCGGTTTCCGGTGGTTCTGCTTTTAAGCCTTTTTAAACCCGGCTCTTTTGCGCAGCGTCGGATCCAGGATTTTTTTGCGAATGCGCAGACTCTTCGGTGTCACTTCCAACAGCTCGTCTGTGTCGATGAATTCCAGTGCCTGCTCCAGACTCAGAACCTTGGGCGGAGTCAGCTTCAGCGCTTCGTCCGATCCGGACGCACGCGTGTTGGTCAGATGCTTGGTTTTGCAGACATTCAGTTCAATGTCTTCGGGCTTCGCACTCTGTCCGATCACCATGCCGGAATAAACCTTTTCGCCCGGTCCGATGAAGAGCGTACCGCGGTCCTGTGCGTTGAAAAGACCGTAAGCAACGGATTCTCCGGTCTCAAACGCGATCAGAGAACCGAGGCTGCGGTAGGTGAGATCGCCTTTGTAAGGGCCATAGCCGTCGAAGATGGTGTTCATGATGCCATTGCCCTTCGTGTCGGTCAGAAATTCACCGCGGTATCCGATCAGTCCGCGGGAGGGGATGGAAAACTCCAGGCGGGAATAACCGCCCTGTCCAAGGCTCATGCCCTGGAGCTCGCCCTTGCGGAGACTGAGCTTCTGGATGACGGTGCCGGAAAATTCTTCCGGAACGTCAATGTAGCAGAGTTCCATCGGTTCCAGTTTTTTGCCGCGCTCATCGGTTTTGTAGATAACTTCGGCTTTGCTGACTGCAAACTCAAAGCCTTCACGGCGCATGGTCTCGATCAGAATAGACAGGTGCAGTTCGCCGCGCCCCGAAACTTTAAAGGTATCGGTATCCTCTGTATCTTCCACGCGGAGACTGACATCTGTGTTCAGCTCGCGGTACAGGCGTTCCCGGATGTGGCGGGAGGTGACATATTTGCCTTCCTGACCGGCAAGCGGACTGTCGTTGACAATAAAGTTCATCGAAATTGTCGGTTCAGAAATCTTCTGGAACGGGATTGGTTCCGGTGCTTCCGGTGCGCAGAGCGTGTCGCCGATATGAAGGTCGGCGATACCGGAAATCGCGACGATGGAGCCAATGGTGGCAGATGGAACATCTACCTTATTTAATGCATCAAATTCATAAAGTTTGCTGATCTTTACTTTCTGTTTTTTATCCGGGTCGTGATGGTTAACAAGGACAACCTCCTGGTTAACAGAGATCGTGCCGCGATCTACTTTACCGACGCCGATGCGCCCCACATATTCATTGTAATCGATCGTGCTGATCAGCACCTGTGTTGGTCCGTTTTCATCCCCTTCGGGGGCGGGGATGTAGTTTAGAATCGTCTCAAACAGCGGCTCCATATTTGTCCCGGGGACATCCGGCTCCATGCTCGCATAGCCGCCTTTCGCGGATGCGTAGACAAACGGGCAGTCCAGCTGCTCGTCGGAAGCATCCAGCTCCAGAAACAGCTCCAGCACTTCGTCAACAACCTCGGCGGGGCGTGCCTCCGGGCGGTCAATCTTATTGATACAGACAATGACCGGAAGTGCCAGCTCTAAGGCTTTGCGCAGTACAAATTTGGTCTGTGGCATCGCGCCTTCAAAGGCATCGACGACAAGGATGACGCCATTTACCATTTTCAGGACGCGTTCAACCTCTCCGCCGAAGTCAGCGTGGCCCGGCGTGTCGATAATATTGATTTTGGTGTCTTTATAGGTGACCGCTGTATTTTTAGACAGGATGGTAATGCCGCGCTCACGCTCCAGGTCGTTGGAGTCCATGATGCGCTCCGCGACTTCCTGGTTCTGACGGAATACGCCGCTCTGCTTGAGCAGCTCGTCCACCAGGGTTGTCTTGCCGTGGTCTACGTGTGCGATAATCGCGATATTTCTTACGTCTTCTCTTATCATAATTCTCTCTCCTGATACTTGTATTCCCGCGAAGCGGAATCTTGTCCAATAGGAAAGTTCTCTGAACTTCCCTATCGGAGTGTCTGACTTGCGCCGGTTCCCGGTGCCGGGCGGTTTGCCGCAGGCTTATGAACCGGAACGCCCAAGCAAGTTTAGCACAAATCTGCGAGAATACAAGGGAGATTAAAAAAATTTTACAAAATTTTGCATAACGGTTCTAAACAGAAAAACGTTTGAATAAATATAGACTATATACAGGAAGAGATTCCTCTATACAAAGGAAGGGAGATTAAAAAGCTATGACAGATAAGATCATTGAAAACAATCAGGTATCCATCATGGGAAAAATCATTTCTGATTTTTCATTCAGCCACGAGGTTTTCGGGGAAGGATTTTACATGGTAGATATTTCCGTACAGAGGCTGAGCGACTCGTGCGATGTCATCCCGGTGATGATTTCGGAGCGGCTGATTGATGTTACAAAGGATTACCGCGATTCTTACATACAGATTTTCGGCCAGTTTCGCTCGTATAACCGGCACGAAGAGAAAAGGAACAGGCTGGTGCTTTCTGTATTTGCGAGGGAAGTCAGCTTTGCCAAAGACGATAATGACAAAGTAAAAAGTAATCAGATTTTTCTGGACGGCTATATCTGCAAGGCGCCGGTCTACCGGAGAACCCCGCTTGGGCGGGAAATTGCGGATATGCTTCTGGCAGTCAACCGTCCATATGGAAAATCAGATTACATTCCCTGTATCTGCTGGGGGAGAAACGCCCGTTTTGCTTCAGGGTTTGAGGTGGGCGGTCATGTGCAGATATGGGGGCGCATACAGAGCAGGGAGTATGTGAAAAAACTGAATGAGGAATCCGCCCAGAAGCGAACCGCCTATGAGGTTTCTGTGAGCAAAATGGAGTACCTTGCGTAAAAAACGTTGCTGTCGGGAATTTTTTGTGCGGCTTCGGTCATAATTTGTACCAAATCACGGGAGATTGCCGCCTGATTTTTGGCATTTCCCGTGATTGCTTTTTAAGAGAGGATGTAGTAGAATGTGGCGGGTTGGAGGAAAGGTATGAACGGACGAAAGATACAGATTTTTTGCGGAAATGGTACAGGGAAGACCTCGGCAGCGCTTGGAAAAGGGCTTCGTGAGGCATGCACAGGGAAAAGTGTGATTGTGATTCAATTCCTGAAAGAGAAAAATAATGAGACCGTCGCGGAATATTTCAGGCGGCTGGAGCCCCAGATGCGACTGTTTCGCTTTGAACGGTTTCCGGAGGATTATGAGAGCCTGAATGAGCAGGAGCGGGCGGATGAATGCCGGAATATAAAAAATGGTCTTAACTTTGCAAGGAAGGTCCTGGTGACGGAGGAGTGCGATATCCTGATTCTGGATGAGATTCTCGGACTGACGGATCGCGGGATCGTTTCTGCGGAAGAATTGCGCAATCTGATCGACGCAGTGGGAGAGAACATGGAACTGTACCTCACAGGCACCAGCCGTTGTGAGGAACTCTGGCCCTATGTCGATGAAGTAACAGAACTGACAACTGCATATGTTCGCTGAACGCAAGGAACGGTTTCGCGCCGTTCCTTTTCCGTTCCTTTTTCGTAAATCTTTTCGTGAAAAAGAGATTGCCAATTTCTCAAAGAGTGTGTAGAATGGGAGGTAAGGATTTAGCATAGAAATGGCTGGGTGCCGTGAAAGGTTACACCTGCAAAGAAGAGAGCAGAGAGGTGGGTGTGACCGAAAACGAGAAAAGACGGAGCGAAAAGAGCTGCGGGATGTGGAGGATTATTTTGTGTGGAAAAGAGTATGCGATTAGAAAAATGATGCGGCCAATGCGAGTTTTATGTCTGTGTTTTCTTTGCCTTTTCAGCTATGGAATCTCTTGTTCCAGGGCATGCGCAGAGGAGTCCGGTGCAGATCAGTGGATAAAGACGGTTTACAATGAGAACAATGGCCTGGATACCGGTGAGGCGAACGCGGTTCTTCAGACTTCAGACGGATATATATGGATAGGCAGCTATGGCGGTCTGCTTCGTTATAATGGGGGGGATTTTGAGAACTTCAGTATTGGAGAAAATGCGGTGGGTTCTTCCAGCATTCGCGCCCTTTATGAGGACGAAAGCGGCCGTCTTTTTATTGGCACGAATGATGTGGGCGTATATCTGTATGAGAATGGAAGCTTTACCCGAGTGCCGTGCGCAGATGGGGATACCGATTTTTATTCGGTTCGTTCCTTCACAGCAGATTTGGATGGAAACGTGTATGTAGGCACGACCTCTGGTTTGGCGCGGATTGTTTTTGCAGATGAGACAGCAGGGGAGGATACGGAAGAGGAGACTGCTGTGTCCGAAGTGACATTGGTTCCGGTCACAGGGACAGAAGGAATGGTTGTTTATGACCTGACCTGTGATCAGGACGGAGTGGTCTGGGGGTGTGCAGACAACAGTCAGCTGCTGATGATAGAAGCCGGGGAGCAGGCGGGTGTTTTGAACGCGGACGCGTGGCTGGAAAATGACTGCTATAGTGTGTTCTGTTCTTCGGATGGCTGTATTTATCTTGGCAGCGGCGGCAGTGAAGCGGTGCGGCTGCAGCGCACGGGCGATGGATACACGGCAGCGGATTTTGAGTCAGAGGAGATTGATACAGGCGACCTCTATGCGGTGAACCGGTTTTATGAGACGGCAGATGGAAGCATCTGGGTGCTTTGCGATAATGGAATTGCGCAGATTAACGGAAACGATACGTTCCAGACGCCGGATGGGATGGCAGGTATGATTTCCTGCTGCGCGATGATCGAGGATTATGAGGGAAATATCTGGGTGGCGTCGAGCCGGACAGGGCTGACCTATTATTCGGAAGGAAAGTTTTATAACTACAATGACCGGGCAGGACTTGAGGGCGTGGCGGTTAACGCGATTGTGCGCCAGGATGGGCTTACCTATCTGGGGACGGACAGCGGCCTGATTCTTTTGGATGAGGCGTTTTACCCGATTGAGAATGATCTGACAGAGATGATGTCTGGAAAACGGGTACGCCATATCAATTGTGACAGCAGCGGGACGTTCTGGTTTTGTGTGTATGGTACCGGGCTGGTGCGGTATACGCCGGAGAATGGCGAGATTCAGCTTCTGACGGAAGAAGATGGCCTGCTTGGCAACCAGGTCCGGCTGACACTGGAGCTGAGCGACGGGACCATCGCGGTGGCCGGTTCCAATGGGATTAATATCCTCGATGACGGTGCAGTGGTTCAAAGCTATGGTTCCGATGTTTTGCCGTATTCGTTTATTCTCTGTATGTATGAGGCGGATGATGGAACGCTGGTGGCCGGAAGTGACGGACAGGGGATCTATGAGATTACTGCGGATGGGGAAGTGACACAGTATTATAAAGAGGCTGGACTGACTTCCGGTTCTGTGATGCGGATGGTGCCGGATGCAGACGGTGTCTGGATCAGCGCGGGAAGCACGCTTTACTACAGGGACGCGGATGGAATCCGCGAAATTGCTCTGACAGAAAGTGTTGGCAGCATTCTTGACATCCTTGTGATGGGGGATGAAATCTGGCTGATGAAGAGCAGCGGCCTGCTGATTGCGGACAGGGATGAACTGCTTGCAGGTACGGCCTCTCTCAGAAATTTGAGTACGGAGTATGGGCTTACTGGTACGCTGGTGGCAAATTCCTGGAACTGGCTGGATGAGGAGGAAAATCTCTGGCTCTGTACGAATAATGGTATTTCCGTGATTGACACCGAGGAGATCCCGACAAATGAACAGGAACCGCGCGGGGCAATTTCGAAAATTACAGTAGACGGAGTGGAAATGCCGGTTTCGGATAGCCTTACGATAGCAGCTTCCGCGACCCGCGTGACATTTGAACTTTCGGTGCTCTCTTTTACGCCCGGGGATAAAACGGTGGAATACACGCTGGAAGGGTTTGATAAAGAAATCAGCACAGCCAGCACTTCTTCCCTCACGGCGGTCAGTTATACGAACCTGAACGGGGGCGATTATGTTTTCCGCTTTACGGCCTGCAATGAAGATGGGGTCGAAGGCGGGGAAATCACCATCACGCTCCATAAGGAACTGCATTTTTGGGAAACCAGCGGTTTTCTGGCAATGGTGCTGATCGCGTTGATTGCTCTGGTACTGTTTGTGATCTGGCTGGTAACCCAGATTCGGCTGCGCAGTATGAAAAAACGGCAGGAAGAACTGAAACTCATCATTGAACAGTCGCTGCATACATTTGCGAACGCGATTGACGCGAAGGATAGTGATACCAACGGACATTCGGTCCGTGTGGCGAAGTATTCCCGTGAGATTGCGCGGCGCATGAATTTTTCGGAGGACGAACAGGAACAGATATCCTATATGGCACTCTTGCACGATATTGGGAAGATCGGCATCCCGGACAGTATTTTGAAAAAAGCCGGCAAGCTGACGAAGGAAGAGTGGGAGGCTGTCAAGAATCACCCGCGTATCGGCGGGGAGATCCTCAGCGAATTTACCGTGATTCCGGATATTGCGGATGGGGCGAAATATCACCATGAGCATTATGACGGAAAAGGTTACTGCGAAGGACTTAAGGGCGAAGAAATACCGCTCAAGGCCAGGATTATCGCGATTGCGGATTCCTTTGACGCGATGTGCAGCGCCCGCCACTACCAGACGGGAAATACACTGGAGTACGCGCGGGAAGAATTGCTGCGCTGCAGCGGGACGCAGTTTGATCCCAACATTGTGGGATATATGGTGGATATGATTGATGATGGATATGTGAAGCAGGTATAAAGAAAGACTTGGGTATAGAAAACCCCGGAGCGGAATTCTCCGGGGCTTTTCTTTTCCATGTGAGGATGAAACAGTATGCGATGATTAAACGGTATGTCCTTTCGCAACATAGACGGGGAAGCTGTCGGTGCCTTTCATTTCTTTTCCGGCGCCGAACTTTACATTCTTGTCGGTGATCACATACTCGATATCCGCGCCTGCGCCGACTACGGTGTCCTGCATCAGCACGCAGTTCTTTACTTTCGCGCCTTTTTCAATCTTAACACCACGGAAGAGGACGCTGTTCTCGACTTCGCCTTCAATGACACAGCCATCTGCGCACATCACGTTCGACCCCTTCGCGCCGCTGATGTAGCGGGTCGGGTTATCGTCACGAATCTTGGTGTAGATCGGGGCGCCTTCAAACAGGGCGTTCAGATTATAATCGTCAAGAAGCTTGAGGTTCTCATCAAAGTAACTCTTCATGCCGGTGATGCGCGCCGCGTACCCATCGAACTTGTAAGCGTGTACATTTCTCCAGGAAAGCTGATTCATCAGCACGTCGCGGTTGAAGTGTTCCAGACCGCGCACGAATGCGGTGTTGATCATATTAATCAGCAATTCACGCTCCAGTACATAAATATTCATAGAGTAATTCTGTACACCGGTGACACGCGGATTCACGTAAATGTGATTGATCCGGCCCTTGTCGATCGTAAAGGTGTAGTGGAAGCCCCTGCTGTTATCCTGCGTGCGCATCAGATATTCCGGAAGCTCCTCTTCGCGGTATGCAATCGAAACGTCCGCGCCGCTTTCGATATGTTCGTCAATCATTTTTGTGAAGTCAAAATTCACAGCCATGCTTGAATCGGCCATGATGACAAAGCGTTCTTTCTGCTCACGCAGGAACGGAAGGATATTTGCCAGGGTGCCGATTCGGCCGCTGTAAACTTTGTTTGACTTTTCCGCGTAAGGCGGGAAAATATGCAGGCCGCCGTTTTTGCGGACCAGATCCCACTCACGGCCGGTGCCCAGGTGATCCATCAGCGAATGGTAATTCGTGTTTACCGGAACGCAGATATTATCGATGTCGCAGTTTACCATGCTTGAGAGAATAAAGTCAATCATGCGGTAACGGCTTGCAAAAGGGATGGAGGCCATGTTCCGAATGCTGACCAGCTCGGGAACCAGCGCGTCATAATGATTGGGGAATATAATTCCGAGTGCGCTCTTGTTTGAATTTACCATTGTTCTTCACCACCTTCTACATTTTTGTAAATCATTGCCTTCGGACCGATGTGGGCTCCTGCGCCGACCGTGAGGCCTGCGCCGACCGTCGCTACGCCATTTTCTTCTTCGGTCGGCATCGCGCCGATGACTGCGTTTTCACCAATGGTCACGTTTTCTGCGAGAATGCAGTGTTTTACGACTGCGCCGGACTTAATTACGGAACCGCCCATGATGACTGCATCTTCTACAATCGCGCCGTCTTCGACCTGAACGCCTGCGAACAGGACAGAATGCTTTACGCTGCCCTTGATCCGGCAGCCATCTGTGATCATGGAGTTTTCAACCTGTGCGCCCGCACTGATCTTGTGTCCGGTCATGCCGCTGTTCCGGCTGTAAATCTTCCAGTTCTCATCAAAGAGGTCAATGCCGCTGTGTTCCGGATCGAGCACTTCCATATTTGCTTCCCAGAGGGAAGAGATGGTTCCGACATCTTTCCAGTAGCCGCTGAAATGATAAGCGTACATCCGGCGGTTGTCACGAAGCAGGTTCGGGATGATGTTATTGCCGAAATCATTTTCCGAATTCGGGTCGGCTTCGTCTTCGGTCAGATATTTCTTCAGGATATCCCAGTTAAAAATATAAATACCCATAGACGCGAGATTTGACTTCGGCTGTTTCGGTTTTTCCTGGAATTCGGTGATCTTGTCATTCTCATCCGCTACCATCAGACCAAAACGGGATGCTTCTTCCCACGGCACTTCCATAACTGCGACACTGAACTCGGCATTCTTTTCCTTATGGAAACGAAGAAAATCACTGTAGTCCTGCTTGCAGATCTGATCGCCGGAGAGGATGATCACATATTCCGGGTCATAGCGCTCGATGAAAGAAAGATTCTGGTAAATCGCGTTGGCTGTGCCTTTGTACCAGTCTGAACCGGACGCCTGCTGATAGGGCGGGAGTACATGAACGCCTCCGTGGAGACGGTCCAGATCCCAGGGCTGTCCGTTGCCGATGTACTCATTCAGTACCAGCGGCTGATATTGAGTCAAAATACCGACTGTGTCGATGCCGGAGTTTACGCAGTTCGAAAGCGGGAAATCGATGATACGATATTTTCCGCCGAAGGGAACTGCCGGTTTTGCAAGCTTCTGGGTCAGGGCATATAATCTGGAACCCTGGCCGCCGGCAAGAAGCATTGCGATCATTTCCTGAGCCATAATAGATATCCTCCTAGATTTATTCCTGCGCAAGGCCGGATAAAAGAAGCGTTTGATTCTATTCATCCGGTCCGTGCAGCAGACAGAGAAAAAATTCTTTGTCTGTTTGGCTTATATGTGAATTGTACCATAGATTTCGGAAAAAGGGAAATTATTTGTGCAGATTTTGCAAAAAAAATAGTAACTATTCAGAACAGCAGGCCGCAGACCGCCTGCGATGCAGGCTATATGCCGCTAACGCGTCATATGTCTGTGGCTTGATGGGCGTTCCGCCCATCCCGAAATGAAAATACAGCCTTTAGCAGGTAAACCTGCACAGTCTGTCTTTTCATTTCGATGCTGTTCTGAACTGTTACAAAAAATAAAATAGAATCCCGCATTGCGGGATTCTCGCTCTATGTTCATTTCTGGCCGGATTGGGCTTCAAGCAGTTCTTTTTTTTCCTGCAGAATGCCGATCAGTCTGTCAAGAACTGCCGGGCTGCTGACCGATTCCAAAAGAACCGATACAAGTGCCGGTACGGAATCCTGAGAAAAATTCCTGGCGCTTGTAATCTGCCGGATCTCAAATTCCTCCTGCGTATCAATCGCGACAAAGGCACGTCCGAAATTTCTGCCAGTCCGGACCAATGTGTCGGATTTTATCAGGTTTTTGTCAATCAGTGAATTAATCAGTAAGTGGATATAGCTTTTTTTCCAGGTTCGCTCAGGTGTCAGATTCACTATCTCCGTTGCGGTTAAAGGCCTGTCTGTATTCCAAAGCAAATCCATGATTTCTCTCTCAGATTTAGTTAGCGTTATTTGCTTCAAAATATTGTTCCTCCCATTAACTCTTTTACTTCAAGACAGATGATAGAATATTCTGACAAAAATGTCAACACAAAATATGGCATTGGCCGACTATTTAAGAC
>JAJPXU010000030.1 GCA_021205305.1 Lachnospiraceae bacterium | reverse complement strand
ATTATACCACAGGAAGTAAATAAAGTCGAGTTATTTTAAAAACATTGTACTAGTGTAAAGATTTGCATATATCGTGAGGAACGATGTGAGTTGCGTGACTGGATAGCGGGAGGAATACTGTGGGAATACGGATGGCGGGGATTGACCATGAAAACGCCCCGATTGATATACGGACTGTTTTTTCTTTTACGAAGAAAAATATGGCGGAGGCACTGGAACGTCTGAAACATGTGAAGGGTGTCAACGGCTGTGTTATGATTTCGACCTGTAACCGGATGGAGCTTTATTTAAGTACCGGAGAGGATTTTGAGAGTGATTTGTACGGGCTGCTCTGTGAAATCAGAGACATTCCGGAAACGCTGGACTATCGGTCATTTTTCCGCTTCCGGCAGGAGCGGGAGGCGGTGCATCATCTGTTCCGTCTTGCGGCGGGTCTGGAGTCGCGGATTCTGGGGGACGATCAGATCGTGACACAGGTGAAGGATGCGCTGGCGTTTGCCAGAGAACATTACGCGGCGGATCATGTGCTGGAGACGCTTTTCCGGATGGCGGTTACATCCGCGAAGAAGGTGAAGACCAGCGGAGAGTTATCTTCCACCGACCAGTCAGCGGTTCATACTGCGATTCGAACCCTGAAAGAAGAGGGGTATACTTTTGCCGGGAAAATATGCATGGTGATTGGCAATGGCGTGATGGGAAAGCTGGCCGCGACGCAGCTGCAAAAACAGGGAGCATTTGTCACGGTGACGGTTCGCCAGTACCGCAGCGGCGTGGTGGAGATTCCGCCGAACTGCTCACGGATTGATTACGGGCGGCGGATGGAACTGTTTGGCGAATGTGACTACGTACTGAGTGCGACTGTCAGCCCGAATTATACGCTGACCAGAGAGCTGGTTGCGGAATATCGGGAAAGGCCGGTTGTTTTGATCGACCTGGCGGTGCCGCGGGACATTGAACCCGGCGCAGCCGAACTGGACGGTGTGCGTCTCTATGACATTGACTATTTCCGCGAAGGGGCAGTGAGTGAAGAACAGCAGCAGGCGATTGCGGATGCAGAAGCCTGTTTTGCGAAGCAGATGGAAGAGTTTTTTGACTGGTATGAGTGCGTGGACATGATTCCGAAAATTCAGTCGATCAAGACGCAGACGGCAGTTGATCTGGAAAAACGCCTGACAAAAACGGTGCGCAGTCTTCCCCTGGAGGAGCAGGAAAAAGAAAACCTGAATGAGGAGATTGAAGGGGCGGCAGAGCGTACAATGAATAAGCTGCTGTTCGGGCTGCGGGACTGCGTAAGTGAGGCGGCGTTTCGGGAATGTATTGAGGGGCTGGAGAAATTGTATGGCGTGGAGTCGTGAAGATACGGTTTATTCGGACAGAAAGGAAGACGGGACAGAATGACCAGAAAAATTGTGATTGGCAGCCGGGAAAGCCAGCTGGCTGTGATTCAGTCGGAGATGGTGCGGCAGTACATACAGCAGACACATCCGGAGCTGTCCGTGGAGATCCTTACGATGAAGACCACTGGCGATAAGGTATTAAATCAGCCGTTGGAAAAAATCGGAGGAAAAGGACTTTTTGTAAAGGAACTGGATGCGGCTTTGCTGGATGGCCGCTCGGATCTGTCTGTCCATAGCCTCAAGGATGTCCCGATGGAGCTGCCGGAGGCGCTTCCGTTGATCGCGTATTCCGCGCGGGAGGATGTGCGCGACGCATTGATTCTCCCGGAAGGAGCGGATGAACTGGACTTTTCAAAGCCGGTCGGATGTTCCTCCAGACGAAGGATGCTGCAGTTTGCGCAGCTATACCCGCAGGCCACATTTGCGCCGATTCGTGGAAATGTGCAGACCCGATTGAAAAAGCTGGACAGCGGCGAATATTGCGCGACCATTCTGGCGGCGGCAGGACTGAAGCGGCTGGGGCTTTTGCAGCGGGTCAGCCGGTATTTTACGACCGAAGAGATGATCCCGGCTGCCGGACAGGGGATTCTGGCGGTACAGGGGCGTGCGGGAGAAGATTATAGCTTTCTGGAAGGCTATTCAGATCAGGAGGCTGCAGTCTGCGCACGGGCGGAGCGCGCCTTTGTGCGGGCACTTGGAGGAAATTGCAGTACGCCGGTGGCGGCATATGCGCGGGTAATTCCGGAGATGGATTTATGTAAGACGTTACGCCTGGAAGCTTTTTACTATGATGAAGAAACGGGAAAGGTCTATCGTGGTGGTGAAAGCGGAAACCTGGAAAGTCCCGAAAAGCTTGGAGAGGCTTTGGCGCTTTCTTTTAAATGACAACCGTGTATTTTATGAAGCATGCGGAGCCGAATATAAATATAATAACTTATTTGATTTGAAAAGAGAACTGGCCGTCGTGGGCCTGCAAGGCAGAGAACGGAGAGTGGATTGTGAAATTTGAATTTGAAGAAAACAGATGCGTTTCGACTGAACAGCAAGAGTTGTCTGGCAAGGTCTTTTTAGTAGGCGCGGGTCCGTCCGATCCCGGGCTTCTCACTTTAAAAGGAAAGCAGGTTCTGGAATCCGCGGAGGTAGTGGTTTATGACGCGCTTGTCGGCCAGGGAATATTGAATATGATTCCCGATTCGGCGGAGACGGTGAATGTCGGAAAACGGGCGAGCCATCACACGCTGCCGCAGGAGCAGATTAGTCAGCTGCTCGTGCAGAAAGCGAAGGAAGGAAAGCGTGTGGTACGTCTGAAAGGCGGTGATCCGTTTCTCTTTGGACGCGGCGGCGAGGAGATTGAAGAACTGATTGCGGCTGGAATTTCATTTGAAGTGGTGCCGGGCGTGACATCTGCCTTTGCGGTTCCGGCATATCAGGGGATACCGGTGACACACAGGGATTATTGTTCTTCGGTACATGTGATTACGGGACATAAGCGGAACGGAATTGCTTTGGACATTGATTTTGAGGCGCTGGTACGCACAAAAGGAACGCTTGTATTTTTGATGGGTGTGAGCGCGCTGGGGGATATTTGTCAGGGACTGCTTGCCGCGGGTATGGTGCCGGAAACACCGGCTGCTCTTTTGATGCAGGGGACGACTGCGCATCAGCGGCGCATTGTGGCGACAGTGGCAACGCTGGAGAAAGAGGTAAAACGACAGGGAGCCTGTACGCCTGCGATCATTGTTGTCGGTGAAGTCTGCGCTCTCTCGGAGCAGTTTTCGTGGGCGGATAAACAGCCTCTTGCCGGGGTAAAGGTATTGCTGACCCGTCCGAAGGAGCGAAGCAGTGAGACTGCTGCGAAGCTGCGGGAAAAAGGAGCCGAGGTTCTGGAACTGCCGACCATCCGCACGGAAAGAATACAAAAGAATGAGCCGTTTGAGTTGGCATTGAAAAGGCTGGACTCTTATCAGTGGATTGTGTTTACAAGCCCGACAGGGGTGCGGGTTTTCTTTGAAGAGATGGCAGCGCACGGCATTGACTGCCGCGCGCTTGGTACTGCCAGGTTTGCCGTGATCGGAAGCGGAACCAAAAAAGAGCTGGCCAAACATGGATTTTACACAGATCTTATGCCGGATGTCTATGATGCGGCGCATCTGGGAAGAACGCTGCGGAATGCCATTGATCCGGCAAAAGAAGCTCGCATTCTCATTCCCCGTGCGGCTCTTGGCTCGCCGGAGCTTCTTGAGGAGCTGGGGGATGACTTAGAAATAGAGGATATTCCGATCTACAAGACAAAATACGAGACCAGCCGGTTTGTGGATTTACAGAAAGAATTTTCTGAAGGTGCCATTGACTACGTGATGTTTACGAGTGCCTCGACAGTTCGCGGATTTGCACAGGCTGCGGCAGGAATTGACTACGCGAAAGTACAGGCAGTGTGCATCGGAAAGCAGACGGAGGCTGCAGCGGCAGCGCTTGGCATGAAGACATATGTGGCCGCAGAGGCATCGATTGACAGTCTGATTGCATGTCTGTGTGATATAGTTACCTGTGATTTTTCTTGACTTCATTCTGACATACCGATACAATGAAGTTATAGAGAATAGCAGGAGATATGCTTTTTGATAAACAAAATGGTGAAGGAGAGTATATGATGGCTGTTTATACCCTTTTACAATTGAAAGAAGCAATTTCCCCTATTGCCAGAGAGCATGGAATAAAAAGTGTATCTCTTTTTGGATCCTATGCAAAGGGAATTGCGAAAGACGATAGCGATGTTGATCTTTTGATAGAAAAAGGACAGATTCATTCATTATTTCAATTGTGTAGTTTTCGGTTGGCAGTAGAGGATGTGCTGAGAATCCCTGTTGATCTGGTAACTACAGAGTCATCAGATGAAGTGTTCCTTAATCGAATTCGAGAGGAGGGAATATTATTATATGGAGCATCGTGACGATACAATTATACAAAAAATCATTTTGTATTGTGATCGAATTGAAAATTATCTGT
>JAJPXU010000094.1 GCA_021205305.1 Lachnospiraceae bacterium | reverse complement strand
TTCCGGTACAACCTGAAGCTGTAAGGTCTCATATTTGTAATCGCTCATGATCCTCTCCTTTTCTTATGCGCCTTCACCTTTACTGTTTATCACCTGCATCCTTATTGTCCTATTTATATCACCTATTTATTCGATAGGTAATATATGTTTATGTCAATTATCATACAGCCAGATCCGGTTTTCGTCAAATTCAGGATTCCGATAACTGGTTATCGGTTTTTTCTATAGCAGGAAACTCTGCCTTGACATTGATTTATTTTTATCCATAAAATATAATTTTCTTATTCACCTGTGAATTTTACAGGCAAATAATCTTACAGAAACGAAATGTGGGATAAGATGAAGATTGCTTTATTTCAAATGAAAATGTCCATGAATAAGGAGGAGAATCTGAAGCGCTGCTTAGTCGCTTTGCAAAATGCAGCCCGAAACAACGCAGATTTGATTTTATATCCGGAATTGACACTTTTGCCGTTTTTTCCTCAATATAAAAAGCGGAATGCATTCGACTACTCTGTGAAAATGGATGCTGATGAGATCGTAAAATTTCAGATCGCCTGTCAGGAAAATCATATTTACGCTGTTCCCAATTTTTATTATGAGGAAAACGGACTGTGCTATGATGCAAGTTTTCTTATTTCCCCATATGGAAAAATACAGGGGCTCCAGAAGATGGTGCATATTGCACAGGCAGCGAATTTTTACGAACAGGATTATTATACGCCCTCGGACGATGGATTTTTTGTATTCCAGACTCCGTTTGGGAACATCGGGATTGTTGTCTGTTTTGACCGCCATTATCCGGAAAGCATCCGGACAGAAAAGTTAAAAGGGGCAGATTTAATACTGATTCCAACAGCAAATACGAAAGCCGAACCACTCTCGATGTTTGAATGGGAAATCCGTGTGCAGGCATATCAAAACTGCGTTCCGATTGTTATGTGTAACCGAACCGGCTTAGAAGGAAATATGGACTTTGCAGGAGAATCCCTCGCTGTGAATGCGGATGGTAATGTCCTGGTAAAGGCAGATGACAGAGAGCAGCTTGTTTATGTTGAGATTGATATAGAAAATGCTCGTATAAGCGGCGACAGACGTCCATATGTATGCCTGCGCAGACCAGATCTGTATGCTTAAATCGAGTTAAATTGGGGTGAAGCTATGGTTCAGAATTTATATACAAAGTATCAAAAATTGCAGGACTTCTTAAAAAACCTGGGAAGCGTTGCGGTCGCTTTTTCCGGCGGTGTAGATTCTACATTTCTGCTATTTGCGGCACAGAAGGCTCTTGGAAATCAGGTAATCGCGGTAACAGCGTCCTCCTGCTCCTTTCCAATAAGAGAGCTAAATGAGGCAAAATCGTTTTGCCAAGAACATCAGATAAAGCATTTCATAGTAGCATCAGAAGAATTGGATATTGACGGTTTTCGGCAGAACCCGAAGAATCGCTGCTATCTGTGTAAGCGGGAACTCTTTGAAAAAATACTTGCCCTGGCAAAGGAAAATCACATCGCTGTAGTCGCCGAAGGGTCCAACATGGATGACAATGGGGATTACCGTCCGGGGCTGGTTGCCGTAAAGGAGTTGGGAATTGCCAGCCCATTAAGATATGCAGAACTTAACAAAGAGGAGATACGCAGCCTTTCCAGGGAATTTGGTCTTCCGACATGGGACAAGCAGTCTTTTGCCTGCCTTTCTTCACGATTTGCATATGGGGAAACAATCAGTGAAGAAAAGCTGCGAATGGTGGATCAGGCAGAACAGCTATTACTTGATCTTGGATTTCATCAGGTGCGTGTACGAATTCACGGCAGCATTGCCCGGATTGAAATCCGACCACAGGAATTTGAAAAACTGATGCAGGATGAAATACGGCTGAACGTTTATGCAAGATTGAAAGAGTATGGGTTTTCCTATGTGACACTGGATCTGATGGGATACCGGACGGGGAGCATGAATGAGACACTGACGGCTCAGAAGTTCTGAACATGCATTTGCAATTTTCACTCACCATATGAGCAGCCCGGATATGAAAAAGTCCGGGCTGATTTAAGTCAATCCTACACGACCGTGATGGTGTTCTTCAGCATTCCCATCCAGCACGTATAGGTAAATGTCCCCGCCTCGGCCGGAGTAAATTCGATCACATTTTCTCCCTCCTGTAGAGTCACCTGCAGGTTGTATTCCGGAATCACGATCGCGTTATTGCAGCCGTTCAGGCTGGATGCGTCCGCGGTGATCGTCCAGACAACCGGAATCCCTGCTTCTACTACGATATCGTCAAATCCGTTTACATGAAGAGTTGTGTACAAGATCTGGACATTATTTTCTGTATCAACCATCGCCGTCATCGCGCTTTCGCTCGAAGTGCCTGAAACAGACAGGCAGGGCAGGGATATTCCCAGCAGGGCAAAATTATTCTGCAGCATAAACAGGCCAAATATCAGAACCAATACCGCGCTCACGCGCAGCATCCGGCTCTTCCATTTTCTTTTTAACAGTCCGGCTGTCACTCCGATGATCAGCATCAGCGGGATCGTCCCCAGACAGAAGAAAAACATGGAGAGTGCTCCAGCAACAAGGCCGCCCGCAGCAATTGCATACAGTTGCATGGACTGCAGCGGTCCGCAGGGCATAAACGCATTCACGAGTCCAATCGCGAACGAACCACGTCTGCCAAAGGATGCCGCGGTGCCCGAAACTGCTTTTGGCATTTTTAAGGTCAGCTTTTTCAGGAATCCAAAATTTCCCAGCATATTGACGCCGGTCAGTACCATAAAACCGCCTGCCAGCACGCCGATCAGGCCGCGGACACGCAGCGTGACAGAGGCTGCCTCACCAATCAGGCCAAGGATGCCGCCAACGCACGTATAGCCGGTCAGCCGCCCGGCATTATACAGCACACTTTTGCGCACCGGCGCACTTTCTTCTCCCGCCACGCTCTGCGTCAGGTTGATTCCGCCGCACATGGCAATACAATGGACCGACGTAAAGAGCCCGATCACAAAAAGCACGGCATAGCCGACCTTTTCCTCACTGACTGTCGGAAACCTCTGAAAGACCTGCGTCAGACCGCACTGAACTGCGATCACATACAGCCCCAGGATAATGACAAGGATATACAAAGTATCCCGATTCCGCCTCTGTAGGTTTTTCCGATTCTGCTCTTTTTTCTGCAGTTTCTGAGCTTCCTGCTTTTGCGGGACATTCTTCTTTGGATCGCCGGACGCATTATAAGCGGGTGTATTATAGCCGGGAACATCATATCCGACCGTACACACTGCTTTCCTTATCGCGTCAGGCAACGCGGGCTCTGTGTATTTCACCCACAGGCTGTTGCTCACACAGTCTGCCTTTGCGTCACAGACACCGTCCACTTTTTTTACCGCATTTTCAATGCGCCGTTCACAGGCCTCGCACATCATGCCTTCCACCGGCATTGATATTTCTCTGATTTTTTTACTCATACCGACTATCCTCTGCTGATCCTAAATATTTTTCCAGTTTGCAAAGGAATCCTTATATTCATTCAGAAAATCGTCGGAAATGGTAATCACGCCATCCGTTTCCTCATAATCGTCTTCCGTCACCGGAACCGGATTGCAGCCGCCCGCTTCCAGGCCAATATCGTCTCTGGAAAACGCGTTCCCGCAATTCTGGCAGATGAATGAATCCCCTTCCTGTACGAAATATGCGTATGGCGATCCCATACATACCTGACAGGTATTCAATGCCAGACGTACGGATCCATCCGATGCGGTCACCGCCAGCACCTCGATCGTCGTGCCATCCGCATCGTAATCATAATAGGAAGCCGTCTCACCAATCTCACCGGTATCAATAACGACCGCTCCTGTCGTCTGCGCATCTGACGAGGAACTGTTCGAGACCTCCTGATCTTCGCCGTTCCCGCTGCCGGCAAATCTCGTGACAACGACTGCCGCAACCGCCGTTGCAACTACCAATCCCGCTATCACGGGCAATATCCTGCTTCCATTCTTATTTTCTTCCATACTTTTCGTATCAGCGGCTTTCTTTTCGTTACTCTTTGCGGAAGAGTTTTTCGTGGTATTGTTCTTTTTATTTGTCTTCTTTCCGGACATTCTGTCATTCTCCTTTTCCGCACCGTTTTATACTGTATAAGCCGAAAATCTGTTACTTTTCATACTCCTCCTGTCTTTGTCTGGCCAGCTCCAGCCCTTTCTTCACAAAGCCTCCCTCAAACTGCCTGCGCACTTTCCAGGCATACCGGTTCTCCGGATTGACAAATTTGGCGTCCTCGAAATCAAGGATTTCCTGCACTTCTTCCGGATACTCCCGGTAAAAGCCTTTCATAAACCCGATCACATTGCGCGCGGCGTGTGCCACCGAGTAAAACTCTCCGTTTGGCACGGTGATATTGACTGTTTTCAGGTCATAATGCGCCGCGTTCTTATAATTCTGTACGGCCTGTACCTGATCACGATCCGTAAACGGTTCATCCGGCGTTGAGGCCAGCCAGCAAAGCAGCAGCTCAGCGAACGCAGCATCCTTTTCTTCCAGGCCGGCAGGTACCAACGGATTCAGGTCAAACATCCGCAGTTCAATGCGGTTGACTCCGTTTGCTTCCAGTGATTCCAGACGGTTTGGTCCCGCCGGTTTCAGGCGCACCGGATAATACAGTTCCGTAGGAGCCAGTATCCACTGATGCTGCACGTAATAACGAAAGCTCTCCACATAGGCGTGCATACTGCTATAATCAAAGACCGGCGTAAATGCATTCCAGTATCCCAGCTCGCTGCACCTCACGGAGGCCAGTCCCTGAAATACGTCCTGATCAAACCGGCCTTTCTCTACATAGGAGCAGTCCAACAGAGGGCTGGCCGCGCTGACCGCTGTCAGGATCCAGCCATAGGCGGCGACTCGTCTCGCCAGCGTCAGGTATAATTCGTTCTTGTATTCCGTAAAGCTTTCTTTTTCACTGCGCGCAAAGTCAGCGCGAAGGAGCTCTTCATTGAAAGAATAATTAAAGTGAATCCCGCAGAACGTCATCTTGTAGCGGCCGTACCGCTCCGACAGATACTGCCGGTAGGTCGTCTTTCCCGCCCTTCCTCCGCCGAACCGCGCAATGGGAATATCCTCTTCGCTGCGGATATACGGCGGATTGGAAAATGGCCAGAGGTATTCACGGGGTGAAAGCTGTACCAGAGTCTGCTGAATATGTTTCGTGTGTTCCGCCAGCTCCTTCAAAGCCGGGCGCACCCCTGGCTGCACGGATGTATTGATCTCCGTCTGGTTTTCACAAAAATCACGGACAATGTAAGGATCGTCCGGAAACGGATGCGGACTGTGAGAAAGAAAGCCCTGCTCATCTACGCGCAAGCCTTCCTTTTCTAATCCGATATTTCCGGACAACAGCAGTTTTTTTAATTCTGATGAATCAATTCGCAGCATATGCCCTTCACTTCTTTCGTATTTTTTTATCCGGCATTCCTACCCTCTCAGATATCTGGCGTTATACTCCGCATTGATTTCCCGGATCTCCATCTCACCGTCAATATACCGCTGATACATCTCAAACGGATTCCCGCCTCCCAGCCAACAACCAGTACAGTTTTCACATCCACCGCCGCAATCCAGAGACTGCCGGATGATTGCCTCCCTTTCTTCCTTCGTTGTATCTTTAATCAAAATACTCTTCATATCAGATTCACCCCCAATATCCCAGATTATAACTCCGCAAAAATCTGATAAATATACTTCATATTCTCTTCACTGTCTATGTAAATCTCTCCATGGTTTGTTCCCGTGAAAACAAGACGACCATCCTTATAGGCCAGAAGCGTTGTCATAGGAACCGGCTCCCATCCGTTCCCTCCAAGCGGCTGTGTGGAGAAAATAACCTGCCCCCTTCCGAGCTGCTGATACAACGAATTTGCGTAATTTGTATGAACATACTCATACTCCCCATCAGAAAAAATCAGGTTCAGCTTATTGCCAGAAGCCATTTGGCAGATAATTTCGTTCAACAGTTGGAACCGTCTGGCCGCACTCAGTATCCCTTTGCTGCGTATCTCCCGGTTCATCTGCTCCAGCAAATACAAAAGTATCCGCTCGCTGTCCGTGTCCCCAAGCTGTCTGGCCGCCATTCCACTCAATGGCTCATACTCGAAAATTGTGCCATTATGAATCAACGTCCAACGCCTTCCTGAGCAGTCCTTCCCTGTGAACGGATGGCAATTACGATGCTCAACATTTCCAATTGTCGCATAGCGGATATGCGCCAGCACCATCCGCTCCTGCACCGGGACGGACAAGAGTTCCCGAAGGCAGAGGCTTTTGTCTGCCTGTAGCGGCTCTTTCTCAATATGTGCCTCATTGCCATACAGAAGAGCCAGCCCCCAGCCATTCGGATGTTGGGGGCTGTGGCTGTAAAATTCTTTTAAATATTTATTCAGAACCAGTTGGTGCTCCGAACAACTTCCAAACAACTCGCACATACCAGTCGCCTTCCATAAAAAATATCCTTTTCTTAAATCACATAAGAATCGGCTTTCGCCATCTGCCATTCCATCAGATCTTCCAATGTAATGTTGTCCACAACCTCATTAATCGCATTATTCAGTTTATCCCAGAGAATCGATGTCGCACTCTCAGCTTCCTCCCGGAAGCCATCTGTTTCGTAATCCACTGGGCAAAGGCTTCCTTCTGTAAGCCGAAGGATCATTCCCATAGTATACCAGGATGGTTGATTTGCAAGCACATAACCACCCTGTGGTCCACGAATGCTTCGCACATAACCGGCTTTATTCAATATGGAAATAACCTGCTCCAGATATTTCTCTGAAATATTCTGTCTGCGGGCTGCATCCTTGAGGCGGACCGGCTCACCTGAATCGTTAATCGCCAGATCCAGCATCAGGCGGACGGCATATCTTCCCTTTGACGAAATTCTCATTGCTACCCTTTCTGCCTCTTTGCTGCTCTCCGAATCTTTACTTTCCTGTATATAATGGTGTCGAATAATAGCGGTCACCACTGTCCGGAAGAAGCACAACGATCGTCTTTCCCTTATTTTCAGGGCGCTTTGCGACCTGAACAGCCGCATGCAAGGCTGCTCCAGAAGAAATTCCAGTCAGAATGCCTTCCGTTTTTCCCAATATCTTTGATGCTTCAAACGCATCCTCATTTTCGACCGGAAATACCTCATCATAAATCTTTGTATTTAAGGTATCCGGCACAAATCCAGCTCCGATTCCCTGAATTTTATGCGCACCGGCTCTGCCCTCTGAAAGCACTGGTGAGGATGCAGGTTCCACTGCTATAAGCTGTATGTCTGATTTCTGTGCTTTTAAATATTCACCCGTCCCGGTAATCGTCCCTCCGGTACCAACACCGGCAATAAAGATATCAATCTGTCCATCCGTATCCTTCCAGATCTCCGGTCCTGTCGATCTGCGATGCTCCGCCGGGTTCGCCGGATTTTCAAACTGGCCTGGTATGAAGCTGCCTTCAATTTCCTGTGCCAGCTGCTCTGCCATGGCAATCGCTCCCTTCATTCCCTTCAGGCCATCTGTCAAAACGACTTCCGCTCCATACGCCTTCAGGATGTTTCTGCGCTCAACACTCATTGTCTCCGGCATTGTAAGAATCACCCGATAACCTTTTGCCGCTGCAATCGCCGCAAGTCCAATCCCGGTATTGCCGGATGTGGGCTCAATAATCGTGCTTCCTTCCCGCAGCAGGCCTTTTTCTTCCGCATCCTCAATCATAGACTTTGCAATTCGGTCCTTCACACTCCCTGCCGGATTGAGATATTCCAGCTTCGCGAGCAGTGTTGCCTCCAGACCATTTTTCTGTGCAAAGCGCCCCAATTTCAAAAGCGGTGTTCCACCAATCAAATCCGTAATGCTCTCAAATACTCTACTCATATTCTATTCCCCACTTTCCTAATAGGTTTACTTGGTATATATGAGATTACATCACTATTAGCATTTTGTCAACTGTTTTTATTGAATAAATACAAAATGCCCACCAGAGAGCCTTATCTCTCCAATGGGCGTTACTGCAACCTATGAACCTATATTTTCTTACCATAACTCTGCCAGTTTACTTCTTTCATATTGCACTGCTATCATTTAATTTACTGCCCATACGGCAAGTTCGGTCAAAATCGGAATCAGGGAGCGAACGGAATCTGTTATTTCATATGGCAGGCGGAGAACCCATGATGCGCCGCGACATTCTGGAAAAAGCAACGGAAATTCCTGAAAATTCTGTTTCCTGTTTTCACAAACGGAACTTTACTGAATGACAGCTACATTAAGCTTTTTGATCAATCCCGAAATCTGGTGCCCATCTTCAGCATTGAAGGCGATGAAAAGAAAACCAATGAACGTCGGGGAAGCGGAATCTACCAGAGCCTGATCCGGGCGATGGACAAGATAAAAGAAAATCATCTGATCTTCGGCGCATCCGTTACGGCTACTACTTCCAATCTGAACGAAGTAGTTTCCGACGATTTCATTCATGTCCTTCAGGAATGCGGCTGCAAAGTCATCATCTACGTAGAATTCGTGCCGGTCACAGAGGACAGCACAGAACTGGCTCCAGGGGATGTCGAAAGGGAATTTCTGAAAAACAAGCTCATGGATCTGCGCGAGCAGTATCCTGAAATGCTGTTTATCTCTTTCCCCGGTGATGAGAAGAGCTCAGGCGGATGCCTTGCAGCCGGAAGAAGTTTCTTCCATATCAACTCCCACGGTGATGCAGAGCCATGACCATTCTCTCCATATACCGATATCAATGTCCGGGATACATCCGTGAGACAAGCACTTCATTCAAAACTGTTTACAGCATTGCAGGATGGTGATGTGCTGATGGAAGATCATGCCGGAGGCTGCGTCCTCTTTGAGCGAAGAGATCAGGTGGAAAAATTGCTAAACAACGAATAAACCGGCTGACGCATGGCTTTTCTGAAACGATATGCGAAGAACTGAAGAACAATATGATTACGCCCATCGAGGAATATTTTCGATAGGCATCTTTTCCGTTCTGGCAAGGTCGCTGCCCTCATGAGTGCAGGAAGGATGAATGGTTTTTCCTGTCCACTCATACTTCTCCAGGAAAGTGTAAACGGCCCTCGGCATGGTTCTCCAGTAATTCGGATAGTCAAGATAAATCTCATCATATCCATCCAGACTTTCCAGTAGAGAAACAAGCTCTGGGCTAGTCTTCGCATGGACGGTGCAGGTATTGTAATCAGCAGCATAATTCAGGCAATCAAATCCAAGCATATTTTTATGAAGAATATGACCAGAACAACCAGCATCAGTGGCTTTACGGATTTTGCTCCCCACCGCGTAAAGAACCATGTGCCTGCATAATTTCCTGCTATGCTGAAACACCCTGCTGTCAGCCCCAGAATTAAAATCACTTTTCCATTCAGAAGATAGACAGCAAGCGCAGTGAGATTCGTTGTCAGGTTAATTACCTTTGCCACTCCGTTTGCTGATGTAAGCCGCATATAGGCAACGGCAGTCAGCAGCAGCAACAGAAATGTACCTGTTCCCGGACCATAAAAGCCATCGTAAGCGCCAATCGCCGCTACAGCAACCATACTTAAAATCGTGGTTCTCTTCTCACTATAAGGAGTCTTCTGTATATCAAACGAATGGCCGCGCATCACATAAAACGCTGTAACCGGCAGGATAACCAACATAATCATTTTGAAATTTTACCTGTACCTTTTACTACGATTGTCCTTGTCATTGCTCATCATCCTCCTCTGCCTTAAACATAAGCTGAATCAGTTCCTTTTCCATCAAAAATGCAGTGCTCCAGGGGTTTATAATAATACCGGCAACGCCTTCCGAATCTAAAGTATTTTTCAATTGATCCTCTATGGAAACGGTCAGCAAAGAAGTTGATTCTCCTTTTTCCATTTCCCCGTAACCTGTAAATGCCACATACCACTTCCTGCCGTCTTTCGTATCCAGCGTCAGAAATCGGAAACGCAGAGGTTCCTGTGATATCAGAATGTCCCCAGCTTTGATCGAGTTTAAGTCGGCTCCGCTTTCCTCGTCTCTTTTATTTCTGCCAAGAGTGTTGTCAAACCGTTTTAATATGCTCTGCATATCCTCAGATACACGGTCCTGACATTACAGATCAGCAATGCCGGGATACCATAAAACGCCTCCACCATACTTCCCGCGATTGCTGTCAGAGTATCACAATCCCCGCCTAAAGAGATCGCCGTCCGGATCACGTCCTCAAAATACTACTCTCCAAGAATCGGCTGCTCATGCTCGAACAGCGACAGGTTGATGCTGTAAATATCGTATTCCTGACGATTGATGAAATACCTGATAATCAAGTCTGACAGTAAGAATATCAAATTCCCCATGTTTTCCGTCGGTCCACGCCGGTCCGACCGTATGTATAATATAATCAGCCTGCAACGCAAAAGCAGGAGTGACAGCGACCTGGCCGCGTTTGATCTCTCCAATCTTTTGACGTTCTTTTATCAGTTCTTCCGCACCTGCAGCCTTGTATATAGCTGCATCCGTCCCCGAAGCATAAGTCGGATGCGGGTTAGCAGTATTTACAATTGCATCCGCCTTTACGTTTGTGATATCATCCCGAATGATTTTAAATGGCATAGCTGATCACCTTTTCACTTTCTCACGCTATTCTACTACGTGATATCCCACGTTCTGAATTGCCTATTTTATCTTCTCTCTGTCGATTTCCCGATCAAAGCTGATAATGACTCTGCCTTTTTTATGACTGGCTCTTGCAGATAATCCTGGCTGGCTCCGGCAAATGGCATTTTCAATGCGGATTTCGCAGTTCTCACATTTCATATCGGAAATTTTCAGCGTATAATCTCCAAGCTTTTTCCCTTCCAGCTTATGTTTTTCCCTGCTCATCCCCTGGGTGCCTCCACAGCAGGCACTCTGGCCTTTCATATGTTTCACTGTTTCCCGTATGCCTATAATGACACATACTATGATGATACAAACAATAATTACGTTCCCCATTTGTTCTCCGTTTATCTTCATATTCATTGATAAATTTTTTGTCACCAGCTCAATCAGCTGTAGTCTGTTTTTTTCATAATCAGATATTTATCCATGAAGAAGACAATAACTGAATCCCCGATTCCGTAAATAAGTTGAGACGCAACTCCACACGTCTGATACAGAACCGGTGACCTGGCGGATGCAGTTGCCTGCATCATTCCGGAAAAATCCCCGCCCAGGAGGACATACAATCCATTCTGTATGGGAGTACCGATGATGGTCTCTATTATAATCAGTGCCACGACCAATATAATATAAATGACAACGCTCAGGCAAAGATTATTGTTTGCCTGAAAGGTCTTTTTCCGGTTCGTTACATAGGAAATGACTTTCGCCAGAGTATTGGAAATCAGGAATGCCAGAAAAGAACCCAGTGTTTGTATGGGAAACGGCCAGATACTCACGGTACTCTTCATTCCCTGGAATGCAATGTCACAGGCGATTCGCGACCCAAGCTGAACAATCAGCGCCATCAGCCCGAACACCAAAAACCATAAAACCTGTAATTGGCTCCTATGTTGTTCAAAATAGACTCTCAGTCTGCTTTTCGTCATCACTGGTCATCCTTTCTTTCGTCTCGGAACTTTCAACAAGTCTTTCCTCGGCTCCGTCCCGGACGGAATATTTTTCAGGCCCGGCATATGCCGCTGCAGCATTATTATCGCCATAATGACTGTAAGAATCCCTGCTTCAATCCCATAACAGTAAAATGCCGGCAGGATAAACGCAGCAGGTATCAAAACAGCCCCAATCGGCAGGTAATGACTAATCAATACTCCAATCAGTCCAATCATGCAGGCAAGTGGAGAGCCGCGCCATTTATAGTCGCGCTATCGCGCGAGGCGCGGCCTTCGTCCTGCATCAAAAACCGATGCAGGACATATCGCAATCCATAACCGAAAGAAATACTGACCAGCGCAGCACAGGTACAGGCAACTCCTTTTCCTCCCCGGAACCGATGCCAGACGGGGAAATTATGGTCAATCACCGCACCGAGTCCCGCATATGCAGCCGCAGTCGCCCCAAGTTCTGAAAAAAGTATCAATCGGCAAAGCAAACTCGGTACAAATGTCTTAAGCAAATCTCCTGCCAATACCACCATACCATATTTTACCCCGTAATATGTCCGTGATTCGCTTTAGCGAATCATGGACGCAGGCCGAGCCATTGCCGACAGGCAATTTTTCATGGCGAGGCTCTCCTTGACTTCACGATATTTGCCATTCCCGGATTACCGGTTCCTACATCAAAAACACTCTTACCGGAAATCCGCCTCGAGAGAATCTCTGCTGTCAGAAAATTACCAAACACATATCCGAACAACAGGCTTATGAATCTGCCCATTATGCATCACTGTCCTTTTCAAATCACAAAAACATCATTCTTGCCATCCATCCTGCAATCTGCTACACTGTCCATCAGAACCTCGGAAAGTGGAATCAGATATGAATTATAAAGAATACATTTGGAACAAAGTACACAGCCTATTATGAGAAGAAAAGCACTTCTCATAATACTCCAGAATCTGGCGATTCTGTCGTTGACCTATCAAGAAACATCAGAGTCGTCCATCCAACAATCTTCATTTTAAATAATTGCAATGAAGTTGCCGTAATAATGATTGGTATTTGACGGTCTGTAATTTGTTGCAGGTTTAATTCTGCCATACTCTTAGTCTTTTACCTCCCACTTGCCCGAACGACGATTTCCGATCCGTTTCAATTTCCCGATTTTTTGCAATTTAGGAAGTGACCTTTTCACTGTTGCCAGAGAAATACCTGTTGATTCATGAAGCTGTTTTTGCGTAATCTCCGGCTTTTTCCGAATTGCTTCCAGCAAGCATTCTTCTTCCCTGCTTAATTGAGCCTTCGTCACGCTTTTATCAGTCTCATTAGTCTCAAGATTAGTCTCATCAGTTTTGAGATTAGTCTCATCAGTCTCTTTTACATGTGCAACTAATCGCGGATCAACAACGCCATATTGGTCAAACACAGGTTTCTTCCGAAACAGATTCATACGAAAATCACTGCCCCTGTCAAGCAGCTCCGGCTCTCGCAGACCATATTCTTTGGCCTCGTCCATGATTTTGGGAATCCCGCTTCCCCATGCTTCGATCAGATTCATATATGAAAACACTTCCGCTATACCGCGGTTTCTGATTTTAGACATTCCGGTTTTCATTTGCTCTATAGAAATATCTTTATCTAACATGCCAGGAGTTGTCACTTCAATCCTGTCATCAAAAACAGCAACCTGTATCTTACCTGGGGACAAATACGACCGATGACATACGGAATTTGTGATCATCTCACGGATTGAACGAATCGGTAGTTCATAAATATCCTGCCTTGCCAATCCCTCTATCCTGGCTCCAACATCTATATGCTCTAAAACAAACGCATAAGCCTGCTCGATTTCCACATCAATACAGTCTTTGTATTCTTTTTTCGTAATAAAATAATTGCGCGTTGTTCCCTTAAAGACAGCACACTGAATCGCTGCGTCAGGATAATCTTCCAGCTTTCCATCTAACAGCTGATATGAATTTGCTGCATAATATTTGTCATTTTCCTTTATTATGACTTTAAAAGAAAGCAGCTGATTCTTTCCAATCCGTTTTAGTGATTTTTCCCCTTCTTCGCTGGTACAAAGTTCCAACGCGTGCTGATAAAGCCTTTCGCAAAAAGTCTCTATCTCCTCATCCGACAGCTCTCTGTCTGTTTTTTCCTGATCATAGCTGCGGTTCTCTGCTGATAAAATCAGTTCTTTTATCTGGTATCTGGCGGCTTTCCGCGTCGTTCCGGCAACACGGATATAGGTTCCCTCCAATATTCCCTGACTCTTAATATAATAAGGACATTGCATCCCTGCAGGAATATCAACAATAATTATGTATTTCCCATCAAAATCCTGGATACCTACGCTGGGCGTGATCTTAGGTTCACAGCTATCATAAATAGCATTCGTAACAGCATCCATTTTCCGAAAAACCTGCTCTTTTCCAAAGCCAGCAACCTTCCATGTATCATTCTCGATTCCAAATACAAGCCGGCCGCCTTTTCCATTAGCAAATGCGACTACGGTACGCATATAAGTTTCACTTTTGGGCGGTATATCAACTTTGTATTCTATATTATCCTTTTCGCCTGTTAAAATTTCCTCGACCGTCATTGGATTCCTCCACATTACAAATTAGACTGTATTTCTGGCATTTCTACTTTTTTCAAAATATCTCTCTTTGCTAAAAAGCTCAAAACAGTTCTCGCTCTTCGGCTGGACACGTCCAATAATGATGCAGCATCTGCCTTCCTGCCGAATATATCTTAAAACTATGAATTCCTGATCTGTCAATTTGGAAGTTCCGGACTCTGACCAGAATAATATTTGCTGTATTTAAAAAGCCTTCTGGTACCGAGCCCAATCCACACAGTTCAACAGATGAACATTCAGGCACAGCAGACATATACGCTAAAAAAACAGGCTGTTCCAATCGGCAGATAATTCTGCTTACCGTCTCCGTTCACTTTTGAACAGGATAATATCATTTACATGGAATACATCACTCTTTTCCGACCTGCTGAAGCAATTCATTGAACTATTCTGTTTCACCATGCATAAGCTTTCACTTCACAATTTCTAATTCCAAAAGCAGCGTATTCTTCATTAGTCATGTTATAAAAATAAGAATGCACCATACGGGCAATCCCATTATGAGCCACAAGTAAATAGGTTCGATCCTCTGCCCGAATGTCATCGATCAGGTTATACACCCGCTGACACAGCTGCATCATCGACTCCCCGCCATCGTAACGATCCAGAAAATGGGCTTTATCGGAAACGCCCCCTCACATACGTTCGGCGGCAGGACGCACCAACCAATTTGAAAACGCTTCGCGTTTGGCTGGTGCTGCTGCCCAAAATTCCTATCCATCTCTGGGAGTGGATTCGTATCGGCCAAAATTCTGTTCTTTTAGCCGAAGCTCCATCCGCATCGGGATACCGGTTTCTTCCGAAATATGCCTCGCCGTCTCAGAAGCCCGCACCAAAGGCGAATAAAGGATCTCGTCTATTGGAAGTTTTTCATCGGCAAGCTGTTTGCCTAGCACAATCGCCTGCTCATGCCCACGCTCCGTAAAGGCAATATCCGTAGCGCCGCAGATCTTATTCTCGACATTCCAGATTGTCTCTCCATGTCTCGTAAAATAAAGTGTTCCCACGCTTCTCTCCTCCTCAAAACAAATGTCCCAGATAACTTCCATCCGGCTGTAATTCCTCAAAACATTCCGTTAGATTGTCATCATACATGATCTGCAGCACTTGCCGCATCCCACCGGCCAGTTCCTTTTTCTCATATTCTTCTCGAGTAATCCAGTATACCTGTCCTTCTTCAGAGCTTTTCAAATCTCCCTCGAATGACTCTGCACGGTAAAGCAGACCGACGTTATGTAAACCATCCCGATACCAGTGATAGATCCCTTTCAGCACCGGATGATGAATCGTCAGTCCTGTTTCTTCCTTCATTTCCCGGATGACCGCTTCCGTGAATGTCTCCCCGGCTTCCACATGGCCTCCGGGGAATGTCGTACCGCTGTAATTGCTGCCTGTTTTATCCAAGGCAAGTATCTGATCCCCATCGCAAAGCATACACATATTCATCAAGATTACTTTTTCCGGCGGATGTTTCTCCGCCTTTTCATGATTTTTCATTTGCATCACCATTTATAATTGATATCTATTTTCATCCAAAATCAAGTCAAGAGCTCATATGCATCAAGGACACTGATTTTCTTTTGACACATAGGGTTTGCATAGTCGACCGTAGAATGGGCGGTAGATTTCCTGATACAAATCCTGTACGGCGCAGTGCAGCTGTTCCGCTGGTAAATCAATACCAGATCGTCCAATATATAAAATATTATAATCCACGTCAAACAGCAAGCATTTTGTATTCGTCAACACAGCGCCGTTTGAAAGATAAAAATGTATTCGTCTTCGGCGGAGAGTTACTTCCTCATCAGTCTTTGCCGTATCAGGACTTTCTGCCTCAATGAAAACACCGTTGTGGGCCGGAAGCTCGTCCTCCAGTTTCTGCAGAAATTCACTGCCGGTTCCATGACCACGCAGTTCAGGAATCACTGCAAAATAATCCAGAAGTGCATACATACCGTCCTCAGTCAGAATATAGCAGGCATAAGCCAGCAGTTGATCATCGTCATGGTAGCCATAGCTGGCATATTTTCCTTCGTTTGTCATTTTCTCCATGGACGAGAAAGGCCGACGCTCATTGCGGGGAAAATCCTCTCTGATATGCGCTTTGTATATCTGCTTTAACTCATCCAGTTGCAGCTTTTTTATATGTTTCACAATTTTTCCTCTAATTATACGCAGTCGGAGAAGCCTCCGTAAGATTACACAGATTATATCAACAAGAAATCACCTGTGCGAGATCACAGCCCCTACCGTAATTACAGCCATCATAACAGCTACCAGAAGAAGCGGTATCATACCATCTACATAGCCCTTTACCTTGTCCAAATCATAATAAAGCAGATAGCAGATCATACTGACAACAGCAGCAATCGATGTAATGACAAGAAGAAAGAGCACCGCTGATTTCGTAAACTGCCCTCGTGCAAACAGTGCATTCAGTTCCAGAAACATCAACGTTGTCCAACCGACAATGAGGAACAACTCTGTCGTAACTTGCCTCTTTAAAAGTACACTGGTTCCAACCAGCAGGACGATATAGACAACCACGCCACCAATCAGCACCGCATTTCGAGGAATTAACAGTGCTTCACCCTCCACAGCACCACTACCCTGAACGATCTTCGTTACTGTAGCCACACCAAACAACAGCGCCGGGATTAAAAGCCACCCGCTCCGGAGACCTTTGACTGCGCCTTCCGGCTTGAACGCAATCAGCCACCATGCCAGATAAAAGGCACAGCAGCCAATCATCAGCAGATTCCCCGTCAGTATCTGACGAGTCTGTGCAACTAAATCTGAAAACATACTGCTTCCTCCCTACCTTGTTCATCGTCTAATCATCACTTTTTTATCTAGCTGTTCCGATAGACAAATAATTCCGTTTACGGTCTGGCCTTTCATGTCTACATATTCATTGCCGCAGTCCATTTTTAAACTCCTGCTCGTTTATCTTCATCATTTTGACAAAATCATCGTAATTGTCTGCATCTCTCGGAATCTTCAGGCCATGCTTAATAATACAAACATCTGTCTCCTGTGCCTCCTTCACTTCATAACTGGTGCCTTTGCTCATCCAATAAGATCTGTCGCCCGATAATTCTGCATCGGGATAAAGATAGTAGCCTTTCTTAGATTCAAAACGAAACAGGTAAGCAAGTAGCTGCAGATAATCTTTGTTACCGATATTATTGACCGGCTTATACTTAGCATCAGCAATGACACGATTTTCGTTATTATGGCTGATAAAGTCCGGATATATAAGTCCAGCTCTTCCTGTAAACAGCCACTGGGCGCCTTCTCCTGCCTTGTTTCTGGGATGGTAAAACATGTCTTCTATGAGGAGATTAATATATTCTTCCCACAGCCAGGCACCGTCAAATAAAATCCCATAAATCTGTCGGTTCCCCATTCCTATCTGGTGTTTTTCCTGCTGTAAAATCAAAATACATAAGTTCTGTAAAGCACGGTATTCCCGGTAATAAGCATGTCTGATCGCATTATGTTTGTTTTCTGTAAGTATCTTTGTTTTATCAAATGGTTCATAGTGAGGCGTAGCACTTACAACAAGTTTAACCTCATCTTTTACACCTGATAAAAGGCGATTGCCATATGGCTTTTTCTTAATAAATTCAATGGTGTGACGTACCAGTTCCATCAACGAATTATCATAAGAATATTCTCTCTGGCTGTAAGCCACATTCCCAGTAAAAGGCGTATTTTTCGCAATATGCCTTGCTATGTCTATAGTTCCTTTTACATTACTGTTGTTATAGTTTTTACGGATATAGGTTTTAAAAATTCCTTTCCGCATCGCCACCTGAAGGTAATGAGGAAACAAAAAGAGCAAAAGGCTGAAAAGCCGATTATCCTGATCAGTGTCTGTCTCAAGATCTAACATACTCGGGAAATCCATTACCTGATCAAGCATATACTGAAAAAAGAAATCGCTGTTCTTACTGCTAAAACGGGATTCTATAATAAGCCGCTCAGTGCCACATCCAAGAAAACCCATAATATTCCCGGATTGATAAGTATTATTCACACTTTGGAGAATAAACTGATCTTTTGTGAGATCTTCTGTGTCATCAACCGTATCTGGAAAAACAAAGATTCCTGCTCTTTCCAACTGCCCTAATGTTTTATCCGCGATTTTCTCGGTCAGTTTGGGAATAACAGTAAAATCTTCCTTTCGTGTCTGCGTATTATCTCTATTTCTGAACTGCTTCATCGGCAATACCCTCATACGACTTCCCGTATCCATATGCTTTTGCAAATTTATCCATGATCCCTCTCTCATCATACATTCCCTGAACATATTCCTGCAAAAGCGGCTGAAGGTAATCGGTCCATAGCTGATCAAAATCCAGAGTTTTAAGCTTCAAAAAGTAAGCAGCGCCAATCTGATAATTCGCATTCAATTCTTCCACATTTACAATTTCCCGATTCAATGCGTTCATCCGGCGGATTGCTTCTGCTTCCAGTTCATCATTATTAAGAGAAGCAAGCATTTCCAGATGATCATCAGCCCGAAGTTCGACAAAACGGAATCGTCGGCGCATAGCAAAATCGAAACTATCTACAGATCTGTCAATATCATTCATAGTTCCGATAATATATACATTTTCCGGGATATAAAACTTATCATCCGGGCCTTCGTGCAGATTAGAATATTGCGTAGATACTTCACCGGCGCGACCGCGGTAACCAGGATCTATGGCAAAAAATAGTTCTCCGAAAATCTTTGAGATCTCGCCTCGATTGATCTCATCAATGATAAAAATATATTTTTTTAATTCTACCGAATCAGCAATGGAATTGGACTTCCGCGATTTCTTTGCCTGAATCGCATGAAAAACAGGAAGTCATAGTAATAGCCCTGTGTTCCAAATTTCTTGCCAAAGAATTCCGTCAGGTCTTTCACCTTACTGAATTTCTTGCCGGATTCAATCATCTTCCGAATATTATCACGGCTGATAGAAAGCTTATCTACTGTTTCGTTATCCGGAATAGAAACATTTATATGTCGTTCATCATAGCTTGTAATATAGAACTTATGGCCACTTAAAGTTTGCAATCCTGCCTCTTTGCTATCCAGATCAAGATTATCAAGATATTCTTCAATCATTGTGTTGGCAGATACCTCTTTTGCAATCTCTTCCCTTGACTTCTGTGAGTCTTCGTAATTTTTCCTCGCCCGGGCAACAAATCGCTTAAATACGCCGTCATGCAGTTCAAACCCCATAGATCCGTCTTCGTTAATCTTTGGGCGCAGACCTTCTACAAAATCTGTATAGTCATAGTTGGGATGAAATTGAACAAATTCCACCTGTTTCCTCTGTTCATCGGATAACAAAGTGTAATCGTCAAAATACCCATCACTGATAATATCTGCCGCTATTTCTTTCGCAAGATAAGATTTACCGGTTCCAGGGGCGCCACGAAAAATTATATTTTTCGATTCAATCAGCATAGAAGAATACGGATTCCTGTAGCCTTTAAACTGCTGAACCAGTTCTTCCTGTGCAGCCATCTCTGTTTCAGTCTGTATAGTCTCTACTTCTTCCTTTTCCCGATATATTAACACAAACTGATCTCCGATTTCACCAAATCGCTTCAGACATTCCTGTACGAAAATAATCGTTGAAAAAATATTCCAACTATAAATAACAAACACACGGCCATTACCATAGCTATAAATCATATATTCAAATGTATTGCTCTTATGATAATGCTCCTTGTATTCATCAACACTTAAAAAAATCCCTTTATAATACTCACTGTCTGCCGTATATCTGCAGGTTGGAAACTCTTCCCTTTCCTCAACAGGTAACGATGCAATTTGCTTTTCAAAGATCTGAAAAGCCAGACGCGGCATCGTCTGATTAGAATTCCTTCTCTCTCCTTTATTGAAAATTCTTCGTATCTCTGTACCATCTGCTTTTTTGAATAGCGTGTCAAGGGGCTTATAATTATCGCCCAAAGACAAATTGCTCATAGTAAAACGCTTATCTGTCGATGTCACAGCATCGGCTGTAATCGTTAATTCAAACTTTTCCTGTTTCGTTTGAATGTCAAAGCCCTGTCCCTGCAGAAAATTTTTTGTTTCCACAGCATTAAAGCCATCTGCAGAAATATCTGTGTCATTCGCAAGATGATCTGCTACAGCTATCACATACTTCGGAGGGTATTTTCTCCCACTCTCTGTAACAAGCTCATACTTCGTGCTTTGATTATGAAACGGAACACCGTTCTCATCAATATATTTCAGAGCATCCATAATATCTTTCAATTTGATTTTTGGTATAGCCATAGTTACACGCTCCTCGTCTTAACTTTATCTTAACTCTAGTATCTTTCTTCATAATATTTACTCCGTCACCTGAATGTTTCTGGATTTTGGATTCCTTCTGCCGCCCTTTTATGATTTCTAATCGCTTCTTTTTTGAAAATAAAAAATTCAGCCATAGCATCACTTGATGGATCAAATGCATCAACACTATTAAGATTATTATCCGTTTGATAAAACACATATCCCTTAAATTCACCCTTTCGGATGATACTTTTGGGATGGTTCTTTAAAAATAAATCAACCTCTGCAACCTTATCTTCCATTTTCTTTTGAATCACATCAAAAAATTTCATATAAACGTCTGCAACCGCAAAAATATAATTGCGCAGCATACTGTAATGGTCAATATGCGATACATCTATATTCTGCTCAAGCAACTCATCATTTAACTCCATTAAGGCATTCAGTAATTCGGAACTACCTTCTTCTCCTTTCAAAGTCTTGAGGGTAGCACACATTTCCGGAAGGTTATAAAAGCATTCGCCATTTTCTATGTTAACTGCCCAATGTCCCATATTTTCGTACGAAGAAACAAGTATCATAAATTGTAACCCCGGAAAATCAAAAATTGCATTATTTAAGAATTCCAAACTATTCTGTAGTCCAAGCGTCTGTATAATAGCATCCGCCTTCTTAATCAATGTTATACCTTCATACAATATTGTCTTCGTCATTTTATTAACAGTTATCTTATCAATGACCGCTCCACTATATTTTTTTACCAAATGATGTTCCTCGTCCAAATCATAGTGTACCCACTCTTCAAGTGACTTCTGATACATCTGATATTGTCTGAATATTTCCTGTATTTTATGGACTAAATCCATGTAGTCTGCTAAAAAATCAGCATGCTCACCCCTAAAAATGGTTATCTCTTCTAAATCAACCAAATTATCAAGTTCGGATACTGGAATCATTTCGATAAGTTTTATATCTTTTGAAATATCATTATCTATTTCAAACTCAATTCGCACAGACACACCACCATTTTCCTTATCTGATTCCCATCCATGTTCTTTGCGGTTCCAAGAAAACTCGCCTGGTAAAATATATTCTGCACTCGGTTTAAAAGTATATCCAAACAATGTAAGACTCATAAGCCCTGTTCCATCACCATACCAAACCTCATTTTTCAATCTAAATTTGTTTAAGAACCCTCGTGACTTCATTTTGACAACTGGAAGCCTACGGACTGATAATCCGTCAATCGAATCACTCAAAATATTAATCGCAGCATATATATCTGAATCTGCCATTTTTGGAAGAGAAAACTTAACACCATAGTATTTTTCAATTTTCGCAATACGCTTCATGGTCTCCTGCCATCGAAGAGTATCTATACGAACCTGCTCAAAGTCATTTCCTGCTGGTAGTAATAAATGTATAACATCGCCAGATGATACAATCCTAACGGTAATTTTCGATGCATCCAATATTTCAGAAATGCTTTTAAACCAAAAAAGCCTGTCAGAAACATCAGTATACTTGCTTAAATCATATCCGAAAGACACATTATTTGCAGGTCCCAAATTAAAATATGTAAAGCTAAAGCCATCATTTTGTATTACATAATACTTTGTCCCATATATATTATACTCATAAACATCAACCTGAGCTACTGGTGTATCATCGTTATTAGTAAAAAGATACCCACTATGTAGCTCATTTGGAAATTGCTCAACATCATCCATAGAAGCAACCTTAACACCTCCAGTTGTTTCCATAAGCAGCTTATCATCATTAGTTGGGGAAATAATTTCCTCTGATATTGCCTTTTTCTTATCCTGTCGAGCCACACTTGCAATTTGGTTAATCATTGTTCTATCATTTTGCAATTCATAAGAATAAAAATCCTCCTTATGGGGACCAATGTTTTGCATTTTAAACCAACCATTAACAGAATCCCACTCATGTGCCTCGATGATACCAGTATGCCTTTCAGAATCATATGTTCCAATTAAAAATACACTCTTTGTATATTCTCCTGCTTCACATCCTTCCTCATGCATTAAGTTTCCGCATTGGAATTCATAGAAATAATCGCACTGTTTTCTCAGAAAAGACATATGCTCATGTCCAGATAGCCACAACTGGACATGAAAATCCTTCATAAGCTGCAGTACCTGCATCTGTTCATTTCTATTCAAATAATCGAAAGAAAAATGCGTCAAAATAATAGATGGTTTGTCCTGATTTAATTTTTCAAACAAATCCATCAACCATTCCGCACCTATAATCAGGTCGGAACTCCTCTGTGCTGTATAAGTTATTGTAGTATCAATGCAAATAATATTAAAGTCTTTTGTTTCTACTACAAAATGTGGTCGTTCGACATTATCATAAAGAGATATTCTATCAGGCTTATCATGATAAATCATACTTATCATATTGTGGAACTCTGTATGTCCACTTTTAATGTCTAACATTTTATCCAACGGCATTGAACCAACCTTGGGACTATAATTCTTGATGCATTCCAGGATAGCATCTTCTCTTCCATCGGCATCACGTCTAATATCATGATTTCCAGGCACGACAAAAAGTCTATCAACTGTTAGATTGGCTGCATTCAATAATTTATTTATATATTCAACTGTATCCGTTGAAAAATTGCCCGATGGTGCATAACGTAAATCACCCGTCAAAAAAATATAATCTATTTGAACATCTAATTTCCTTACATAATCTAAAAGATTGTTTCTCATACGTCTTGAATCTACATCTTTTTTATTCAAATGTATATCTGACAAGTGTAACCAATGTAATTTTCCCAATCCGTACTCCTCTCCTATAT
>JAJPXU010000080.1 GCA_021205305.1 Lachnospiraceae bacterium | reverse complement strand
GCTGTTTTTCTTCAATATCTTTAATTTCTGTCATAATTATATTCCTCCGTTTTTCTTTACTGGGATTCCTCTATATTCTTCTACTTTAAAAACGTTTTCTGATTTCTTCATCTAAGATGTTCGCGATCTCAGCCTCGGTTCCCCGCCAGAAGCCGCCGTGGCCTAGCAGTTCATCATTCTCGTCATCAGCTTGATGTTTGTGACAGGAACCCCGATTTTAAGTGGAAATCGGGGTTCCTGTTTTTCTTTTGCGTATACTATTCCGATCTGTTACAGACAACGGGCAGGAACCAAAACAGCTCCTGCTCGATTTTGCTGGCGCATATAAATTTCAAATGCTTATACAACTAAAAATTCAACGCAGAAAAATCAATCTGCAAATCTCCATCGTAGATACCAACCGGCACCTTATCAGATAAAGTATATGACATATACATACTCTCATTTTCAAAATCATAAACAGCTATTCGATTTTCGCCCGGATCAATAATCCAATACTCCCTTACACCCGCCATACGATACTTGAAAAGTTTAATACCGTAATCTCTTGATCGTGTTGTCGGAGATACAATCTCAATCACCCAATCAGGCGCACCATGGCACCCTTTGTCATCCAATTTTGACGGATCACACACTACCGTTATATCCGGTTCTATATAGTTATAATCATCCTGATTCAGGTACACAGCAAATGGAGCCGGGTTAACCTCACACGAGCCGCCTTTTTCTACCATGTAATTCCCTATAATCCGATCAAGATGATGCACAAGCCTCTGGTGTGTCCTGGTCGGTGTTGACATATCATAAATTTCACCATCAATCAGTTCCGCTCTCTGTCCATCTGGTAAAGCTTCTATATCTTCTACCGTGTAAATTCTTTCTTTTGCTAATGGCATTGTAATACCTCCGTTTCTGATGATTAAATAGTCCCAGTTACGTCCTCTTCTTCGCTCTCAAGCCACACGCGAATCACATCTTCTGTATTTTTAACGGCTTCTTCTCTTGTATTCCCATCTGCCATGCATCCCGGCAGTTCCGGTACTTCTGTCACACAGCCTCCATCTTCATCAGACCATCGTATAATCATTACGTATTTGTCCATGCTATCCCTCTTTCGCCCAGTATAACACAGAAAAGCGGCCACTTCCATACCTTTTTTGAGATATGGAGCCGCCGCTTTATCACCTCAGCCGATTCTGGATATCTGATGCGCTATATAGTACATCTGTCACGATTACCTTATTGCCCTCAATGACATAAAATACCGAATAATTATCTACCTGTAATTGACGCATTCCCCGTGAATGTTCCGGCTCAGAATCCATAACTTTGATGCGATCCGCCAATTCGTCAAGAGTCAGTATAGCATCCGCGATTCGATCATACTGCCCTGCAGCGTTTTCAGGTGCAAGCAAGTTAAATGCAATATAGTTGTATATTTGCTCCATATCAAGCAAAGCTTCATCCGTGATTTGAACAATATACTTTTTCATTTAGCGGTTCTCCCTGAATCTTTTAAAGGCTTCTTCCGCATTTTGCACCTTTCCCGCCGCAATGTCATCATACCCTTTTTGCAATTTCGCATGAATCTCTTCGGCTGTCATCCGCTCCGCATTTACAGTATCTGGCGTTTTTGGCAATGTAACCGCGAATGGAATACCGCCAGTAAGGACAATCTGATTTAAATACATATCAATCGCGGAGGACATCGAGACTCCCAGCTTAGACAATATTGATTCGGCGCTTTGCTTGACCGTTGGGTTTACTCTTAAATTTAAAGTAGCCGTTTTTTCCATATATAGCACCTCCTGATGTATGACATTGTAACGCTATTGTCGTTACCTGTCAAGGTGTCAAATACAGATTTTCGGCTTTTGCCCTTAAAGATAGCCCCCGAAAAATGTCCAAGCAGATTAAGCCTTTAAGGGAAAAAATTATAATGGCTGTATCATACCTGACAGGGAAATACAATCATTTTCCCAAGTAAAGTGAAAAATACACCTGCGAAAATAACATCTCTGGGCGGGATCCCAGGACTGTTAGCATAATTTACTTTGTAATCTTCACTTTCAATTTACTGCTCCATGCGGAGTAATAATATACGCCATCTACGATTTTATATGTTCGTATCCGTACGTAATATGTTTTACCTTTCGTTAAACCGCTTAAGGTCTTAGCTTTCTTTGTTTCGCCTACAACTGTTTTTATTTTATATGATGAAAAGCTCTTAGCGGTAGAATATTGAATCTGGTAGCCGGTCACATCTGTGACCGCTGTCCATTTTACCTTCGCCTTACCAGCAGCGGAATTTTTTATGCTTGTAAGCGTGGTTCCGGTTAAGCGGACAATTGTTGCTTCGGCGCCTCCTCCATCCGCGTTTTCTGAGTATGGCAATACTGTATATGAATACACTGTTCCATTCTTACTAACCACTTTTTTATCTGTATAACTTACTGTAGAGCCGCTCTTAATGGTTTTAATTAATTTTAAATCTCCAGAAACCGCCTGGCGATAGATATAATAACCCGATGCTCCGGAAACCTGATTCCATTCAATTTTAATACCCTTTGCTGTATTCGTAAGGTTGGAAATAAAACAAACATCAAGCCCTGTGGACATTGTCCCTCCAAATGATTCGATTGTAAAATTTAAAGTGAGAGTTCCTTTATAGTTCCCTATACCAGTGACCGTAACCGTTGCCGTACCTACATTCATATTATTACTATACGTAACCGTATAATCAGTACCTTCTACTAAAGTTACTACTGAACGATAGCCGTCGTACTCATCCTCGCTCTCTAAAATAACCGTAACTTCCGGAGTTTGTGCTTCTCCATCGTAATAGTACAAATCTGAATCCAATGTCGCAGTCGCAGATGAAATATCTTTTTGGATAACGCCAATAGATATAAATGTAATATTATATTTATTAGCATATGTTTCTGCCGCTGTTCCTGTGTACCCATAGATGAGGAAATCTTCGTATGCTACATACCATCCACCCTCAATAGCCATGGCTTCATCAGAATTTTCAACAGCTACTGTAGATGTAGCATCAGCGTAAGAAAGAAAATAACAGCCAAACGCTTCTGCACCAATTGTATTAACAGTTGGCGGAATTGTTACGCTTTTTAAGCTGCTGCATTCAGCAAACGCCTGACTACCTACTGTTTCCACACCAGAACCAATCGAAACATTAGTTAATCCTGAACAGCTATGAAACGCCCAATAATCAATTGTTATTACATTATCCGGAATCACCAGGTTTGTAAGGCTCTCACATCCCAAAAACGCACGTTTATCTATAAGAGTTACACCACTTCCAATAGTTACATTTTCCAGGCTGGTACAATAGTGAAAAGCCTGCTCACCAATTTCTGTAACACTGTCTGGGATCACAACTGATGTCAGGTTTTCACAATTCGCAAAAGCCCAATCACCAATCGTTGTCACTTTATCTCCGATAGAAACAGATTTGATCGAACCTGTATACTTACTCCACGGCACATTACTACTTGACCATCCTTCCGTCATAGCTCCCGTTCCCGTAATTGTTAACACTCCTGAACTATCCAGGGTCCACGTCAAATCGTCTCCACAGGTACCACTGGCTGTTGTAGCAACAGCCGCAGGTTCATCCGCTACTTCTACAGACATAATGAAGGTCTCTTCAACCGACCCGTCATCAATTTCAGCGGATACTGTTGATTCTGTCTCTTCCATAGTAAATGTTTCTACCTCTGTGTCATCTTCTGCTGTGATAATATCATCTTCAACAACGATCGCATCAAGCGTCTCATTTGCCAGAGATACATTCGCAGGTGTTGCTACCATTGTCACAGCCGCCAATAACAACGCAATTCTTAGTTTCATATCGTATATCCTCCTTCTTTATAATATCAAAAGACTGAATCTAGCTTACCCCATCCATAGTCTTAAGATTTACAACTTACCTGTCAGCCATCCAATTGTCTGGAAACCAATGTCAAAGTGTATATCTGTCTGTTCCTTTATTATCTCCTACTCAATTTTTACTTTCAGCTTGCTACTCCATGCGCTATAATATTTTTTCCCAGAAACAGTCTTATAAGTACGTATCCGAACATAATACGTTTCTCCTGTAGTAAGGCCGGATATCTTCACGCTGGAACTTGAAGCCCCGGAAACTTTTTTTGTCTTATTCCCATCGACAAACGACTTGCTAAGAGAATACTGGATCTGGTATGCCAATGCTGTAATCGCCGGAAACGCCTGTGGCACTTACAGTGCCATCGTCGACAAAAGAGATAGAAGTATACGAATCTGCTTCAGCAGAATAAAATATGCCATCATAAAGAACGTCAACATCAAGTGATTCCCCTTCAACCGATGTCAATGTGCACTCTTCCGTATCTTGCATACGAACCTGGATGACATTATCCTCAACTGTGCCATCTAAGGAAATCCCATCGAAAGCATAAATTCTTACCGAAGGGTTCGAATAGTACGGGATAATCTGAGTGATTAAGGTAAGACTGTTAATAAGCAAAGAATGGCTGTAATAGCTTTTTTCTTGTTTTAAGTTCATATAGACAATGTCTTTACTGGTCTCATAATTGAAGGAATTTAGCACGCTTGTGTCAGAACACGCACGTTTTAGATAAGCGTAGCTATTCGTTGAAACTGCCCCACTTCCAGCATAATTTGGTACAATCCATTCACCTGTATCCTGATTAAAATACAAATAACTGTTTTCCATTTTTGTTTGTGTTTCTGAATACGGCACATTAGGGTCATAAGTAAGAAGCCTAGCAGGATAAGTAACACCATAATACGTATAGGATCCATATTCAATTCCATAACCAACTACCGCATGTGCCCAACTAGCCCCAGCGCTATTTGTGCTGCCAAAACTAAAAACAAATGGTTCTGTCATAGCTGCTATAATTCCAAGCTGTTCTTCTACTGATTTATCCATAAATGAATCAACTGCATCCATTGCCGCATCAGTGCATTGAGTCAAGTGATAATATCCAATGATTGATTCAGTTGTGGTATTCTTTTTTGCATCATATAGTTGTGTAATTCCAGAAGAAATTGAACTTAATGACAATACATTCCGTGCAACTAACACAGATGTAGCTGAAAGTCCGTAACATACTCCTCCTTTTCCACCACTTTTTAGAAGAGAATTCCAGTATGCTATTTCTGAACTTTCAAGATTGACGGTTAAAGCAGAGTAATCTATATTTGTTAGCGAAATTGGGGTATCACTATAATTTGAAAAACTCCACTCATCACCAGGGACATCAAAATCCATACTTGTTCCCGTTGTGTCTGCAACATCGATCCCTGTATTGCTGTAATGGATTGTGGCATTTGTTAAACAAGAATTACCGCTATTAATACTGATATTATTCCATGCCGATTCTGAACCCGTAAAATATACATCTGTCAAACTATCGCAGTATAGGAACACATCTTCTCCAATATTAGTAACACTATCTGGTATTGTTATACTTGTTAAACTAGTGCAATGATAGAAAGCACGGTATCTGATACTGGTTACACCTTCCTGTATTATGACGTTTTCAAGATTTCTACAATCCCAAAACGCACAGCTTCCTATGCTAGCATTTCCTGGTATTGTGATATATTTCAAGCCTGCGCAATGTATAAATGCATCTGTATCAATGGTAACACCACTTTCTGGTATCGCAACAGTTGTCAGGCTATCGCAGCCCCGAAACGCCTCTTTTCCAATATAGGTGACACTTTCCGGTATTATGACAGATGTCAGGTTAGAACACGCTCGGAATGCATCCCCACCAATGCTGGTAACACCATTCTCTATTTGAACAGTTAAAATGGCTGAAATATACGATTCCCACGGTCTATCAATAAAGTAATTAGCAATAGTATAATAGTTCTCCATTTCTCCTGTTCCAGAGATAGTTAGAATCCCATCATCTGTCAGTACCCATGTCAAATCATCTCCACAAGTGCCATTAGCTACCGCACTAACAACCGCAGGTTCATCAGATGGATCATCAACTTCTTCTATGGAAGCTATAAAAATATCTTCTGTTTCCTCCGATTCAGTCTCTACAATTAGTTCTCTTTCAGTCTGCTCTATGGCAACTGATTCAGTCTCAGTTTCTTCAACTATTTCTGACTCCGTTTCTCCCACAATAACGGATTCCGTTTCCAAAGACACGTCCTCTACTATAATAATAGATTCCGCGGTATCACTCGCGGTTACTACGTCCACAGATGTTGTAAACAATAACACCGCTGCCATTAATAGTGACAATTTTTTCCTCATAAGCTTACCCTCCCTTTACATTATTTTTGTATCTGTAATCCTACTTTATCCTACTTTATGCGATTAGTCAATATTTTTCAAAACAAACTGCTATATTATGCGAAAAAGGATGATACACGCTATGAAAATGAACATGAAACCGCTGAAGCAAAAAGTAAGCATCACACTGGATTCTGATATGTTGGAAACGCTTAAGAGATTGGCAGATGAGGATGACCGATCACTCAGTCAATACATTAATCTCGTGCTGAAACGACATCTCGCTGAGTTGGAGACACAGAATCGGTAAAAGAAAACGCGCCCTGCTTGGTGTGAGTGCGGCAAACGTGAACACTTAAAGACAATGTGTTTACAGTGTAGAAATGTGATAAGATATTTTCATAAGAAGACAAATGCCTGTTTACCCATCGAACATATGCTCGTTAACTTACGAATTTCACTGCTGCAAGCGCCGTGAAATTCTTGTAAAGCTATATTAAGTGAATAATAGAATCGCTGTTTACGGAATCCGTCCATCCACTTGTTTTTTCGTCCAAATCATACTCAGTTTTGGACGAAAAAGCAAATGAATGGACTATATTTTTCAAAAATTTATGCTTAAGCATTACAAACATTATTGTCAACCAGTATTTTATTTTTAGTTGACAATCGACTATTCCCGTGATAAATTAGCTTCTGGCAGGAAACCTGCCCTTTTCCCGAATGACTGGTGAACAGCTCTTCCAGCAAAAATTTCCAGCATTCCATGAAAAAGCTTTGCATAAAACGAAGGGAGACAATTATGACATCAATGACAACAACAGAAAACAAACAGACCAGCCTGCGGACCATTGACATGGTTTACATCGCTTTCTTCGCGGCGCTGATGGCCATCTGCTCGTGGATTTCGATTCCGGCTACGGTGCCGTTTACCATGCAGACGTTTGGCGTCTTTATCGCAGTCGGTATTTTAGGCGGCAAAAGAGGCACCCTGGCGGTTCTGGTCTATATTTTGCTCGGGGCGATTGGACTTCCGGTTTTCGCGGGCTTCTCAGGTGGACTTGGTTCGCTGCTTGGAAGCACGGCTGGCGGATATATCATTGGATTTTTCTTTTCTGCACTCTCGATGTGGTTGATTGAGAAAACTTTAGGGAAGAGTGCTCCAGTACAGATTTTTTCGATGATCGTCGGCCTGATTGTCTGCTACGCGTTCGGTACAGTGTGGTTTATGGTCGTCTACACCAGCCAGACTGGGGCGGTTGGCCTGCTGACAGTGCTCGGGTGGTGTGTATTTCCGTTCATCATTCCGGATCTGCTGAAAATTGCGCTGGCTTTTGTGTTATCGAATCGGCTGCGGAGATTTGTGCAGTAAATCATTGTGCAGTATTTCTCACTGCACCACTACGTGTTAAGCCATTAACTACGCAGCATTTTCTGCTGCACCGCTATGATATAAAAATGATAACCAATTAAAGCTTTCTCACATTGTCAAATACACAGAAAACTGCGGTTCCTGATCATAGGTTCCGCAGTTTTCTCATTTTATCCATTTTTCGTTTTTCAATCTTTCACGTTCGAAGCGAAATACGGATTATCATTCATCTAAGCTTCAAAAGCATGAATCATTCCTATCATTCGCGTTTCGTTTGCTTTTACTCTTCCCCGGGCATCTTCCATGCATGATGGTCGGTGTGCAGCAGCTCATGCGCCTTGTGCGAGAGCGGCGCTCCGAGATAATCCTGATAGCACTGCTTTACAGCCGGGTTCTCATGCGAGTAACGCAGCTGATTCCCTTTGTCCAACGCATACAGCACTTCGCCGCGCTCTGCCGCCAGCTCTTCGCCGTCCCTGATCGGCTGACCGCCGCCGCCGGCACAGCCGCCGGGGCAGGCCATGACTTCGACAAAATGGTAGCTCACTTCGCCTCTGCGGAGGGCTTCGATCAGTTTGCGGGTGTTGCTAAGACCGCTCACCACAGCGACCTTCAGCTGCGTTCCGGCAAGGTTGAACTCTGCTTCCTTCCACCCTTGAGCACCAGCCAAACGCGCAGCGTTTTCTGCATGGCTGGTGCGATCTGCCGCCGAGCGTTCGTGAGGGGGCGCTTCCACCCCTCTTACCTTTTTAAAGGCGTCTGGATCGGGATTTCTGCCGGTCACCAGATAATAAGCGCTGCGCAGGGCGGCTTCCATTACACCGCCGGTCGCTCCAAAGATGACACCCGCGCCGGAGCCGACGCCAAGCGGCATATCGAACTCTTCTTCCGGAAGGAGCGCGGGACGAATCTGCTCCGCACGGATCAGGCGGTCCACCTCACGGGTGGTCAATACCACGTCAACATCCGGAACGGACGTCTGTTTCATCTGATCCGATTGTTCCGGCTGCCCAAATGCATCCGTTCTTCCGCCGGGCTGTGTCAAAAGATCCTTTTCCTTGTCTTCCCGGCTTACCCGCGCTCCATCATCCATACCCGGTATCGCGCACTCGTGCTTTTTCGCAAGACAGGGCATGATGGAAACACAGTAAATTTTCGAAGGATCTACGCCAAGAAGCTGTGCGTAATAGGATTTCGCCACCGCACCGAACATCTGCTGCGGGGATTTTGCGGTGGAGAGCTGATCCACCATATCCGGATACTGTGATTTCAGAAAACGCACCCAGCCCGGGCAGCAGGAAGTAAAGAGTGGGAATTTCTCAGACGCCTGCTGAATACTCGCTTCGTCTGACAAATCGTTCGTTCCATCTGGATTCTCTGTTAAGTCAGACAAGTGTAAAGCTGCATCGTGAGCACTTTCCCGAACCTCGTTGTTTGCAGCGCTCCTCTTTAATTTTTCAAGGAATTCACTTCCCTCTTCCATAATCGTCAGGTCAGCGCTGAAGTTTGTATCAAAGATATAATCAAAGCCCATCTGCCGCAGGGCGGCCACCAGGCGTTTTACTGTGGCAAATTCTCTGGAGAGGCCAAATGGTTCTCCCCAGGCCGCGCGCACAGCAGGAGCCACCTGCACAACAGTGATTATCTCCGGATCCGCCAGCGCATCCAGAACCTTGTCAATGTCGTCCCTCTCACGCAGTGCGCCGACCGGGCAGTGTGTGATGCACTGACCGCAGAGGGCGCAGTCGGACTCTTTGATCATCCGGTTCCGGGAAACATCTACCGTGGTGCGAGAGCCGGTACCGGAAACATCCCAGATGTTCAGCCCCTGAACCTTGTCGCAGATCTGCACACAGCGCATGCACTTAATGCATTTTCCTTCATCACGAATCAGCGGGAATTTCATCGGCCATTCCGCTTTTGCCACTTTTTTCCGGAACGGCAGATCTACAATTCCCAGATCGTTGGCAATGGTCTGCAGCTTACAGTTTCCGCTGCGGACGCAGGTCGAACACTCGCCGTTGTGCTGGGAAAGAATCAGTTCCACTGTATTTTTACGGCTCTCGCGCACCCGGGGGCTGTTCGTATGTACCACCATGCCATCCCAGACCTTGTTGTTGCAGGCCGCTACCAGCTTCGCGCATCCTTCGACCTCCACCATACAGACACGGCAGGCTCCGATGTTATTGATGTCTTTTAAGTAACAGAGGGTAGGAATGTAGATACCGACCGATGCAGCGGCATCCAGAATCGTAGAGCCTTCTTCTACTTTGTACTGTTTTCCATTGATTGTCACATTTACCATTGCTCGGTCCTCCCTCCTTTAAATGATCCGTATCCAAAATGGTCGCACCGCAGGCACCGTCTCGCTTCCTGATTGGCCTCCTCGCAGGTCATGCCGCACTCAACCAGTTCAAAATCCTTCGCCCGGTCTGCTGCCTGGCGCTCTTTCATATTGATCCGCGCGCAGTTCTTCCGGTCATCCAGCCGTACCTGAGGAAGCTCTACATCCACGGAAATCAGGTGCTGATATCCAAGGAACTCATCAATGTTCGCCGCCGCGACTTTGCCTGCCGCAATCGCGCGGATCACGGTCGCCGGGCCGGTCACACAGTCGCCGCCCGCAAATACACCGGTGATATCTTTTGCGTTCACACCGCTCCAGTTCAGAGCGTCAATCACACCGCGTTTCACCGGAATTCCCTGTTTTTCAAAGAGTCTGGAATCAATGCCCTGGCCAATCGCTACCAGGACGATATCGCAGGCAAGACGCACCTCCTCCTCCGAGGAATTTTCCGGCGTCGGCCGCCCGTTTTTCATTGGGCCGATGATCTGCGGCTGTACCCAGAGAGCCGCCACATTGCCTTCCGCGTCCTTCTCGATGCGAAGCGGCGCGTGCAGATCAAGAAGCTCACAGCCCTCTTCTACTGCTCCCTCGACTTCCTCCGGCATCGCAGTCATGTCCACCGATCTTCTGCGGTAAGCGATGCGCACGCGTTCCGCGCCGAGACGAACCGCCGAGCGGGCCACATCCATCGCCACATTTCCTCCGCCGATGACGACAATGCTCTTGCCGGTAAAGTCCGGCATCTCGCCGTCGCCAATCCCACGGAGCAGCTCCACAGCGGAAATCACACCCTTCGCATCCTCGCCCTCGATACCAATCTTGCGGTCAGTATGTGCGCCGATGGCAATATAGACCGCGTCATATTCTTTTCTCAGATCCACAATACTCGGAGATTCGCCGACTGTCACACCGGTCTGCACCGTAATCCCAAAGCTCAGAATCTGTTCAATCTCCCGGTCAAGCTCTTCTCTGGGCAGACGATAGTTTGGAATCCCATAACGGAGCATGCCGCCGAGCTTCTTCCGCTGCTCAAAAATCGTCACCTGATGCCCCATCAGAGTCAGGTAATAGGCTGCACTGAGCCCGCCTGGACCGCCGCCGATCACAGCGACCTTTTTCCCGGTCGGCGCAGCCGGTACCGGAAGCGGCACATCTCCCGCATGATCCACCGCAAACCGTTTCAGTCCGCGGATATTTACCGGATCGTCAATCAGGGTTCTGCGGCAGCGCACCTCACACGGATGCTCGCAGATCAGCCCGCAGACCGCAGGCAGCGGGTTGTCCTTGCGGATCAGACGGACTGCATCACCGTAACGCCCTTCTGCCACCAGGGCCACGTATCCCGGAATATCCACACCTGCCGGGCATTGTGAGACACAGGGCACCGGCTGATACAGCTCGCACTTACAGCGGTGGCGCAGCACATGCTCTTCAAAGTCATCGCGGAAGCCGCGCAGTCCTTTTAAGACCATATTCGCCGCTTCGTAGCCGATCGCGCAGTCCGCCGAGTAAAAAATATTCTTCGCCGTCTTCTCAATCAGGTCAATGGTCTCCAGCGTTCCCTCTCCGTCCAGCACCATCTCCAGCAAATCCTGCAGCTGTCCCAGTCCAATCCGGCATGGCACGCACTTCCCGCAGGACTGCGAATGGCACAGCTTCAGAAACGCAGAAGCCAGATCCACCGGACAAAGCCCAGGCGGACTGGCACTGATCCGCCGTTCCAGATCCTTGTAGAGCGACTCCACCGTAGTCTGGGCTTTGTTGCTCGTGATAATACTCAGTCTGCTCATTTGTTCTCCTTTCTTTTTCCTGACACCGTATCCGCTCAGTTTCGCACGAAAATTCTGACAATTTCGAAGAAATGAGCCAGAACATTTTTAATGTTTCTCCTTCTCTGTCTTCAATATCGCAATTACGAATTGACATCTTTGTTTTACAAAACAAGAATCAATATAATTTACTATAGTACATGCATTATGGGTTTGTCACGACTAATTTTCTGAAAATGTTACCATATACATATGTTTGAAGCTGTTGTTTAATTATGATGAACCTTAAGACATGACAGAGAGAACTGGTATTTTTGTCCAATAGGGAAGTTCGGAGAACTTTCCTATTGGCTGAAAAAAGCCAGAGGATTTTCTCCCCTGGCTTTCTTGCGAAATTTTATCAGCTTATTTTCCCAAATAAGCCGCCCGGACTTTCTCATCCGCAAGCAGGCTCGCGCCGCTGCCGGTCATGGTAATACGGCCGGTCTCCATTACGTAGCCAATGTCGGCGGTGCGCAGCGCCATGTTCGCGTTCTGCTCGATCAGCAGGATAGTCACACCCTCTTTATGAATCTGCCGGATGATGTTGAAAATCTCCTGCACAATCAGCGGCGCCAGGCCCAGTGACGGTTCATCCATCATCAGCAGCTTCGGACGGCTCATCAGTGCGCGCGCTACAGCCAGCATCTGCTGCTCGCCGCCGGAAAGCGTACCGCCGGCCTGCCAGCTACGCTCTTTCAGGCGCGGAAACAGGCTGTATACCCATTCCAGATCGGCACTCAGATCGTCTTTTCGCATATAAGCACCGATTTTCAGGTTTTCCAGTACCGTCAGGTCCGGGAAAATCTTACGGCCCTCCGGCACCAGGGTGATTCCCTTCGATACGATAACGTCTGTGTCCTGTCCGGTAATATTCTCACCATTGAAGGTAATCGTACCGGAAGCCGGTTTTTCCAGCGATACGATGGAGCGCAGCGTGGTGGATTTGCCCGCGCCGTTTGCGCCGATCAGCGTGACGATGCTGTTCTCGGGCACCTCAAAGCTGATTCCCTTTACGGCTTCGATACCGCCGTAATTCACTTTCAGATCCTGTACTTTAAGCATCTTCACTCACCCCCAGATATGCCTCGATGACGCGCGGATCGTTCTGTACGACTTCCGGCGTACCCTCGGTGATCAGCTTTCCGAAATCCAGTACATACACGCGGTCGGAAATCTGCATGACGAGATCCATATGGTGCTCAATCATAAAAATTGTCATATCATATTCATCGCGAATCTGGCCGATGAAATCCGTCAGCTCCTGCGTCTCCTGCGGATTCATGCCGGCGGCCGGCTCATCGAGCAGCAGCAGCTTCGGCTCCGTCGCCAGGGCGCGCGCGATTTCCAGACGGCGCTGAATGCCATACGGAAGCGAACCTGCGATTTCATCCTTTAAATGCGCCAGATTCTGCATTTCCAGAAGCTCCAGCGCTTCCTTGCGCATCCGCTGCTCCTCCGCGTGATTCAGGCGGAAGGTCGCGGTAAACAGATTCTGCTTTGCGCGCATATGCTTCGCGATCAATACATTTTCAAACACAGTCATAGAGGAGAACAGGCGGATATTCTGGAAGGTCCGCGCAATGCCGGCCTTTGTAATTTTATCCGGCGTCTGCACCAGACGCTTTGAATATTTTCCGGCATTCTCACCCTTATACGTTTTTTTCATTTTGCCGTGCGGATAGCTTTCCACCAGCTCCTGCCCGCAGAATTCTACACGGCCGTTGGTCGGCTCATACACGCCGGTGATGCAGTTGAACGCCGTCGTCTTTCCGGCGCCGTTCGGCCCGATCAGCGCGACGATCTCGTGCTCGTTCACCTCCAGAGAGAGGTTGTCTACCGCGACAACACCGCCAAACTGCATGGTAATGTCTTCTGCGCGGAGAATGTTTTTCGTGGAGTCGGTACTCATTTCGCAGCCTCCTCCTTTCCGGCGTCTTTTTGCCCTCTTTTCTTTTTCCACCAGTTGTACACGCGGGCAGGCGAAAATTCTTTATCACCCATAATACCCTTGCGGTAAAACAGCACAACAATCATTACGATGACTGCAAACACAACCTTGCGGAAACCGCTGCGCAGAAGCGGAACCTTGAAACTTCCGATGTAGGTCTCCGTATCCAGGAAACGCAGCCACCACTCAGAGCAGGCAATATAAAGGAAGGATGCCAGACAGCTTCCCGTCACGGAGCCAAGTCCGCCGATGACAACGATCAGCAGAATTTCGTAGGTCATCGCTGATTTAAACGTAGATGCCTGAATCGAAGTCTGGTACATCGCCAGCAGGCCGCCGCCGATCCCCGCAAAAAAGGAAGAAATACAGAACGACATCCGCTTATGTTTTGCCAGATTGATTCCCATCGCCTCAGCCGCGACCTCGTCGTCCCGTATAGCACGGAACGCCCGCCCATAGGAAGAATGAATTACCAGCACCATGACCGCGATACAGATTCCGCAGACAATTAATGGAAATAGAACAGAATTAAAGGTCGGAAATTTGCGCAGCAGGTTCGAACCATTTGTGATCACGCCCAGCTTATCCCACTGAAAGATCGCGCGGATGATCTCGGCAAAACCGAGGGTCGCGATCGCCAGATAATCGCTTTTCAGGCGCAGCACAGGCAAACCGATCAGCCAGGCGAAAATCGCCGCTACAACACCGGCCGCCAGAAGCCCCACAATGACCGGTACCGAAAACTGGATCAGACCGCCGTCATAATACTGATACACCGACGCACGGGCCTCGACCGGAATCGTCAGGACACCGTATGTATACGCGCCAATCAGCATAAAGCCCGCCTGTCCTAAAGAAAACAGACCGGTAAAGCCGTTCAGCAGGTTCATTGATACCGCGACAAGCGCGTAAATGCAGCTCTTTTTCAGCACCGTCAGTGCAATATGTGTCGACGGCAAAATCTGCTCCAGCAAAAAGACAAAGGCGCACAGCGCCAGAAGAAGCACCGCAGAAATAATGGTATTTGTTTTCTTACTCATACAAGCGCCCCCTCTCAGACCTTATCTGTGGCTTTTTCGCCAAACAGACCGGTCGGTTTTACAAGAAGGACGACAATCAGCAGAGCAAACGTAAACGCGTCTGAGAACGTTGTCCAGCCAAGTCCCTTGATGATGTTTTCACAGATACCAATGATAAACGCTCCGATCACCGCGCCCGGGATCGAGCCAATACCGCCGAATACAGCCGCCACGAATGCCTTCAGACCCGGCATTGCCCCTGAGGTCGGTACCACGGACGGATAATTCGTAAAATACAAAAGCGCGCCGATCGCCGCCAGGAAGGAGCCAATCATAAAGGTCGTACTGATGACAGAATTGATCTTAATGCCCATTAAGCGGCTCGTCTCAAAATCATCTGCCACCGCGCGCATCGCCATACCGATCTTGGTATGGTTGATCAGCTGCATCAGAACAAAAACAAGGACAATCGTCAGAATCGGCGTCACAATTGTTACAACCTTTGTTGTCGCGCTTCCGATTTTAATCGTATCGGAAATCACCGGAATCGACGGTACCACCTGTGCCAGACCTCCGGTCACGTACAGCGCCAGGTTCTGCAGAAGATAAGAAACACCGATTGCCGATATCATAACAGACATACGCGGCGCGCTGCGCAGCGGCTTGTATGCCACGCGCTCGACAGCGAAACCCAGGATCACCGTCATCACGATGGTCAGCGGAATCGATACATACAGCGGAAAAGACGCTGACGCATACACAAACACCAGCGCGGCTACCATAAAAATATCGCCGTGGGCAAAATTGATCAGCCTTAAGATGCCGTACACCATCGTATAGCCGATCGCGATCAGGGCATACTGCCCGCCGACCGAAATGCCAGCCAACAGATAAGGCAGATTCTTGTTGATAAAATCCATGAGAATTTTCCCCTTTACATAAAGGAGGCTGCAGCCTGTGCAGCCTCCCAGCAATTTTTATAAATCCATTCGTTTCCTATACAACGCAATCAGCCTACGCCCTGCTCTGCTACGAAATCCCAGGCAATGGTCTCATGGTTCGCGATCTTTACATACGCTGTGTCGCGAACTGCGTCTCCATTCTCAGAGTCAAATGAAATCTCACCGGTCACACCCGTGTAGGTGGTATCCCAGAGTGCTTCATTGACTGCTGCCGCATCGGTAGAACCAGCGTTCTTCAGTGCTTCCAGTGCTACATAATAAGCATCATAGCCCATGGCTGTTACCGCTGCTACCGTATCGTCGCCGCCGTTGTTTGCCAGATTCGTGCTGTCCGAATTGATCCACTCTTTGATATTCGCATCAAACTCTTCGTTCGCACCTTCCTGATAGAACGTCGTTACATAAACGCTCATGGTTGTGCTCGCCGTAGCATTCAGGATAACGTTAGAATCCCAGGTATCACCAGCCAGAAGCGGAACCTGTACGCCCTGCGCATCAGCCGCCGCAATGATCAGCTGCGCTGCTTCCGTAGAAGTCGGAGCAAAAATAACGTCTACGCCCTCATTGATCGCGGTCGTAATATAAGAAGTAAAGTCTGCGGTGCCCTCCGGGAATGTATCGGAAATCACTTCGCCGCCAAGCTCCTCAAACGCCTGCTCAAAATAATAACCAAGACCTACGGAATAGTCATCACCAAGCTTTGTCAGCACATACGCCTTGGTCGCTTCGAAGCTTTCAGAAGCAAAGTTCGCAAGAACCGTACCCTGGAACGGATCCAGGAAGCAGATACGGAAGTAATGCGTATTGCCCTCTGTCACCTGCGGGTTCGTACAGGTAACACCGATCACCGGAATGCCTGCCTCAGCAAAAATATCGGAAGCCGCGATGGAAACGCCGCTGCCGTAAGAACCAAGAACCACCGATACGCCCTGGCTTACCAGCTCAGAAGCCGCGGTCGGAGCTTTCTCTGTCGAAGACTCATTATCCACAATCACCAGCTCTACATCGTACTCCACACCGTCAATCTCTACGGTCGGCGTCTCTGCATTCGCGTACTGGATACCAAGTGTCTCCTGCTTGCCGCCTGCTCCGTTGTCACCAGAAGCCGGCTCAAATACACCAATCTTCACGGTGTTGTCCGCCGCGGATACCGGCGCTACACTGGCCAGGCAAAGTGCCGCACACATCGCAACTGCTGCTAACTTTTTCATTTTTGTTTCCTCCTCTATTTGTTTTCGATTCATCTGCCGCCGTCCGGCGACCAAATCTGTGACCTATTTTATACCATTTATGTCCGTATGGCAAGGACTTTTGTCTTTTTTTATTGGATATTTTCCGAAAAAACATCCAGCCCGCGCCCCTCGTTGGCTGGATGCTCTTATATTAGTAAACTCAATTTCATTTTCCAAAACTTAATCCGCCATAAGAATCGCATTCAGATAAAATGGCACCACATCATCCTCGTGCGTCTCAATCAGCCGAACCTCGACCCGATGCGTTCCTTTTGGCATATGCTCAGTAACAGTCAGCAGATCCAGCTTGTCCCCCCATGTCTCATCGAAATTCGCGTCCAGAATCGTGCGTGTCGCCGGATCATCGTCTACGAGAATCTCCGCGACAGGCGCCGGCTGATTCACAGACCGGCGAAATTGTACGGAAACACCGGTTCCTTCCAATGAAAACACAATACGCGCGCCCTGCGCGGAAGCCTCCCAGCCATTTTTAAAAATATCGGTGATGCCATTCTGCTCCCGCGTATCCTTCGCAAAGCCTTCCACTTCTGCGGTCATGCCATTCTTATTGTTATAGCGAATGCTGTGCTCATAGGTATTGGCGGTCAGCGGCGCAGGCAATGGATTTACCGCCTCGTTCTGTCCGCTGAATGTTTCCATCCTCTCCCGCACAGTTTCCAGATAACAGGTAATCACAGATGCCACCAGCTCATGCCCCGCATCGTTTGGATGCAGATCATCCGGCGTGATCGCGCGGTTTTCGATCCGCCCCGCAAGCAGCTCCGGATAGATCGAGCTCTGCATACTCACGCTCGGAAGATCATAGTGCCGTCCCACCTTCGCGTGCATCAACTGCGCACTCGCGCCGTTGTCATAGCAGACATTATGGATCAAAACAACAGCAGGGGCACTCTCATCGGAGAGCACTCTTCGGACCAGTCCCTCGTAAGTCTCCAGGAAATGCGCACTGCTCTCATCGTTGACCGAAAACTCAAGAAACACGACATCCGGTTTGTAAGAAAGCAAATCATCCCCGGCGCGTGCCGCGCCAAACTGTGATGTCGTCGCCCCAATTCCGGCATTTACATAAGAAATGTCCGCCATCGGGAAATTCTCCTTCCACCAGGAATACACCAGATACGCGTAACAGGTCTGTGGTGTACTTGAAAGAGAGCCCTGGGTAATCGATCCGCCAAGAAAGCCAATCGTCAGCTTCTCTCCTGCACAGGCGCGTCTCATGGCATTTTGCAGCCGCGCGTCATTTCCCTCATTTACAATTCCTGCCGCTCTGTTGATTTCATACATGATCATTCTCTCCCGCTGTTTTTTATATAGGAAACGACATTCGTCGTTTCCTTTTGCGCCATATTACCTCTTTCTTATCTGGTTTCTGTATTCCTTACCATGCGACTCCAAGCGTTTCGATGTATTCTGCCAGTTCTGAAGCCATCTCTTCCGCCTCCGGGATGCGGATATGCCCCGGTGTCCCGCGTCCATTCCTTTTATATAAGAAATGATGGACTTTCGAATCCTTCAGACTCTCGCACACCGCGCCGATCGACCGATCCCAGTTTGGGTCATGATTCAGAAGCGTTGTCGCCAGCACGATCTCCGCCTCCGGGTAAATGCTCCGCAGTACCCGCACAAATGCGCCGTAGCTTTCCCGCCAGTGTGCTGCCTGAGCCCCATCATAGTCTTCCTTCATAAAGTCGTACGGATTGCTGTCATTCTGCCCAATCGCGATGATCACGACCTGCGGCCGGTAAAGGGAAAAATCCCATCGTTTTGTAATGCCAAACGCGGGATTGTACTGGATTTTGTCGTACACACTTTCCATGCCGACATATTCCGGCCCCGCAAACCAGCCTATCCCGTCAATCAGCGAAATACCGCCCTGCGCGATGTCGTGAATCTGAGCATTTAACTTCCGCGCGGTCATCCAGGCATAAGAATACCAGCTGTTCGACAGCTCGCCCTGATGCCATTCGGGATCCGGCTTCCCCACATAATCAACCGCCTCTGACACCTCACCGGCAGAAACGGAATCGCCATATACCTCGATCTTCCGCTCCGGCTTCGGCGGACACACAAGCAGGGAAACCTCCTCATCTGTACCCACTTCAAACCCGTGCAATGTAATTGTATGGCAGGAATCCTGCCGTTTAAAAAGCAAAAGGCTGTGTTCCCCCGGTTCCAGATTTTCCGCGATGGTATACATTCCGCGGATCGGTTTCTCCTTCGAGCCCTCAATCCGCAGCTTTCCCTGTACCCCGTCCAAAATATAGCCCAGATAGTTGTCCCAGTAGTCCTTCCGGTTAGTCACATCAACCCGCAAAGCGCCGCCCTGCACGGTAAAACGCAGGGCGGCACTGCTGCACGGATAGACGAGTTCTGGTGCTTTCGGATCGGAAAAATCAATTCTCCCACTGTACTGTATCTGTTCCTGATCCGGTAAAATGTACATAATCTGTCATCCCTCCCCGCGTGGATACATGCGGGGCCTTTCTTTTTGGTTTCAATCATAGTTACTCTTAGTTCAGAACAGCAGGCCACAGACCGCAAACCTCTGCTCTGAACTGGTTATATCACCTTACCCCTTAACGGATCCGGCTGTCAGGCCGCTGTAGATCTGATCCTGGCAGAAGATAAACAGAATCAATGCCGGGAGCAGGGACATAATGACGCCCGCGCAGATGAGGTTGTATTTGCTGCCGAGCGGTCCGACAAAGGTATAAAGAGAGGTCGCCATGGTTCCCAGCGTGGTCTTGTCCTGCAGGTACAGGTTTGCCGAATAGTACTCGTTGTAGGTACCCACACCTTTTAAGATACAGGATGTCACAATCGCCGGCTTCAGAAGCGGCAGATGGATCTTGTAAAAGATCGTAAAGAACGAAGCTCCATCCACGATCGCCGACTCGTCCAGCGAGATATCGATATTCTCAAAAAACTGAATGTAAATGTAAATCGAGATGACGTCGGTTCCGCACATCATGATAATATAACCGTAAAGCTTATTGATCAAATGCAGATTGTACATAATCTCGTACAGGGATACCTGCATAGCGACGCCCGGAAGCAGGGACGCGAACAGGAATAAGTTCCGGATCAGGTTGTTGAACGGGAATTTAAATCGGTTCAGCACATACGCGAGCTGTGTTCCGATAAATACGGAAGCAACCAGCACACAGGCCACAATCAGCACCGAATTGAGAAACGCCCGCCCCATATTTGCTTTCTGGAAAGCGGTAATAAAATTTTCAAAATTAAGCCAGCTCTCCGGAAGCGTCATAACATTTGTCTGCTGATATTCCGTTTCGGTCTTAAATGCGGTAATCACACAGGAAGCGACCGGAAGTACCGCGACGAACGAAAAGAACACCAGGGAAAAATATTTCAAAAAGGTCAGAACTGCTTTTTCAATTTTCTTAGCAACTGTCATTTTCCCGCCTCCTTACTGATTCTTCTCTGGCAAAGCAGCGTTGCTGCTCCCCATCGCCCGCGCTCTGCGTTTTTCCGCGCGCGCCACCTGCTTTTCCCGTTTCTTCGCCGCATAGGGATCCTCATCCTCACCACTGCGGAAAATATATTTGAAGAATAGCTTCTGCAGCAGGGTTGCAAACAGAATGATGATCAGCAAAACAATCGCCATGGCACTTGCCAGACCGACCTTCTGCTGTGTATGCGCAATCTCATGCATCACGACGAAGTAAGTCGCTGTGCCATTCGCACCGCTCGTGATGACGTAGGACGGTTCAAACGCGCTTAAGGAACCAGTGATTGAGAGAATCACGTTCAGGGTAACGATGGTGCTGATACTCGGAAGGATCACATAGCGGAACTGCTGAAATTTGTTCGCACCGTCCAGCTCTGCCGCCTCATAAAGCGTATTGTCCACGGACATGATCGCTCCGATGAAGAGTACCATATTCTGTCCAAAATAGCGCCACACAGAGGTTGCCACCAGGGAAATATTGTTGATTCTCTGATCACGCAGCCAATAGGGAAGGTTTTCCAGATCAAATCCGCACCACTGCAGAACCGTATCAAATACGTAGCCTCTGGTATAGAAGAATTTGAAAATAAAACCGATTGCAATACCGTTGATCAGATACGGAAAGAACATAAAGCCTTTAAAAATCTTACCGCCCTTGACTTTAAAGCTTAAAATAGTTGCCAGGTAAAGCGCAATCACCAGCTGTACGATTGAGCCTCCCATGTAGTAAAGACTCAGCTTCAGTGCGCCAAAACAGTCATCCCTCTGAAAAACACGGATGTAGTTTTTCAGGCCAACCCAGGTTCTCGTTCCGATATATTTCATGTTATAAAAACTGAACCCGATCATCTCGCCAAACGGCAGATATGTAAATATAAACAGAAGCAAAAGCGGAATCGTCATAAACGAAATCATTACCAGCACCTGCTGGCCGTCCCTGCTTTTCAGCCACTCTTTAAAGGTTCGTTTCTTTTTCTTTTTTGCAGTAACTGTTGCCGCCACGAAAAGACCTCCTTTCTCCTTACGCGTCCCTGTAATCGAGTAGGAGGCGGCTTGGCGGCTCCTACTCGCCCGCGCGGGCTGCGTCTGGCATCAGCCAGAAAATCCTTACGCAGCCCTGCGCATCAAATTGAGCCAGAGAGTATCCCCTCTGGCTCACCCTTACTTGCACAGTTCCTCAGAGCCGGATTTCTCTGCTCCGATCCTTCATCAATATGTAGTTGTCTCGATTCCCAGGTAATCCTGCGCGTCGTTCCATGCAGCCTTCCAGTCAGCCATGATATCGTCAAAGGTCTCAGCACCTGTGAACGCAGACTCTACGATTCTCTGAACCTTGGAGTTGCCGCCCGCATTGAAGGAAAGCTCGGACTCGCTGTTGATCTCGTCAAGAAGCGTCTCTTCCCCTTCCAGAGCAGCTTCGTCAGCCATCAGCTCGCAGCCGTCAAATGCGGAGAATACCTCCGGCATTGCACCGGTCTTGTCGATCGGATAGCCGCCTTCGAGTTCGCACCATCCGGACTCTACGGTCATCCATTTTACGAATACCAACGCAGCCGTGATGTTTGTATCAGAGCTGTTGACGTTAATCGCGTAGTTGTAGTCGCCGCCAGCGCTTACGTACTGGGTGCCATCTACGGTAATCGGGAACGGCATATAGCCGATGTCATCGCCGTTGTCGCCTGCTTCTACCATCTGAATGTAAGCCCAGGAGCCAAGCACCATGCAGCCAATCTCGCCGTTGTTGATCATGCTCTTGCAGCCTTCCCAGTCGGTCGTGGTATAGTCATCCTCGATCAGGCCGTTCGCGGTCGCATCATAGAGGATCTTGTATACATTGTAAGCGCCTGTGCCGTCGCCCGGGTCTGAGAACGGATCTTCGTCATGCGCAAATTTCTGATTCATGTAAGTCGCGTCGCCGTCGGATACGATACCGATGTAAGCATCCCATGCGCCCATGGTCCAGCCTGCCGCATAGTTCGTGTAAAGCGGAATCGCGTCGGTGTTGTCCTTGATCAGCTGCAGAGCTGCGATGAAGTCATCCGGAGTCTTCGGAATCTCTGTGATTCCAGCTGCCTCAAAGACTGCCTTGTTGTAAACGATGCCCTGCGCATTGCCCATATACGGAATACCATAGCTGATGCCGTCAAATGCGTAAGCACTCGCAAAGTTGATCTGCTCGTCCATCTCCTCAAGTGTGCCGTACGGATAGAAGTAAGTCGGAAGCTCACTCGCGTCTATTGCCGGAATAAACATCACATCGCCCCAGTCTCCGGTCGACAGACGAAGCAGAGAATCCTCTGCGTAATCCGTCACGCCCTCTGTGGTAACGGTGATATTCGGATATACTTCATTGAACGCCGCGATCAGATCTGCCATCGTGCCGTCTTCCTCACGGTCGGTCTTGTGATGGATGAATTTGATCGAAGCTTCGAGATCGGTGTAATCCTCACCCAGTACAATGTCAACATAAGACGGAATGCTGGCATCCTCAGCGGAAGCTGCCAGGCCGCCTACCAGGCCTGAAAGAGCAAGTGTCGCCGCGCCTGCAGCAGAGCCACGTAAAAAATCTCTTCTGGATATTCTGTTCATAATAATTGTCCTCCTTTTCATGAAAGCATTGTCTCCTGTGCACAGCCTTTCCCACTCTGAAAACGGTCATTTTTCACAGGCTTTACACAGTCCATAGATGTATTATAGAAATTTTTCCCCTTTCATACATCATCCATTTCTGTTTTTTTATCATTCATTTTTGCATTTTACGTCATTTTATATGTTATTTACAATTTTTCGACTTCCAATTAGGGAATAATGTCCTACATTTCAGCCCTCAAAAAATTAAATTAACCTTTTTTACTTAATTTAGCCTGTTAAAATTACTTTTTCACCTGCTATTCCCGGAAACAACAGAATAAAACGGTTGTAAAAATAAAAATAATATGCTATATATTTTGTATCTTTTTT
>JAJPXU010000123.1 GCA_021205305.1 Lachnospiraceae bacterium | reverse complement strand
TGGTCAGCAGGTGATGTTAGATAGTGATCTGGCAATGCTGTATCAGGTGGAAACAAGGATTTTCAATCAGGCAGTAAAAAGAAATATTGCAAGGTTTCCGGACAACTTTAGGTTTCAACTAAGTAAGGAAGAGTACGATTTTTTGAGATCACAATCTGTGATTTCAAAACCTGATGATACTCAGGAGAAACGAGGTGGACGCAGATACCTTCCATTTGCATTTACAGAACAGGGCATCGCCATGCTCTCTGCGGTTTTGCGAAGCGACATAGCAATTCAGGTCAGCATTAATATTATGAATACTTTTGTTGAACTGCGAAAATTTGTTTCCAATAATGCTCTTTTGTTTGAACGCATCAATGAGGTTGAATTGAAGCAGCTTCAATATCAACGGCAAACAGATGAAAAATTCGAGAAAGTGTTTGAGTACATATCTGGACATGAAGAATCAACCCAGAAGATTTTCTTTGAAGGTCAGATTTATGATGCGTTTGAACTGCTTGTCGATCTGATTCGGAAAGCAACCAGGAAAATCACATTGATTGACGGGTATGTAGATGTGGGAACATTAAATCTTCTCTGTAAAAAGAACGAAGGTGTCTCTGTTGTTATTTATACACATGAGAAGACAAAGTTGAGTAAAGCAGACATAAAAAAATTTAATGCTCAATATTCGCCTCTGACCGTTAAATATACGAAGGCGTTTCATGACAGATTTTTGATTTTGGATGATAAGATTGCCTATCATATAGGTGCTTCATTGAAAGACGCCGGGACGAAGTGTTTCGCTGTGAATTTGCTTCGGGATGAGAGTGTGGTCATGGATATTTTACAGCGTCTGGAATTAGAAACGGAAGAGTAATGTGAGAGGAGAAAAGAATAGACAAGAATGATAGACAAGAACGCAATCAGGTGATGCGAGTGCTCCCTGATTGCATTGCTTTCTAAATTTAGTTTTTCAGTGCAGTCAACGGAACAACATATACGCCATCATCCCTTTGATATGCAGCATTGGTTAATCCGCAAATAACACAGCAAATCCTCGGTGGCTTTCCGCCATCAGCAGTAATTTTATCTCGAATCTTCTTCAAGCTCTCAGCAGCTTCATCAATTTTGTTTGCACCAAGTTTGACTTCAAAAGCACACCAATCCCCATTTTCAAGTTCTACAACCGCATCAATCTCACGATTGGCATAATCCTGATAGTGATACAGCTTTGCCCCAAAGGATTCTGCGTAAATTCTTAGGTCTCTTTCACATAGCGCCTCAAAGAGGAAGCCGAGTGTATCCAAATCGCCTATCAGTTTTTCGGGGGTTGCCCGAAGCAGAGCACAGGCAAGAGAAGGATCAGTAAAGTGTCGTTTTTCTGCCTGTTTAACCCGAACCGAGGAACGAATGTTGGATGAGAATGGTTCCTGATTTTCGGTCAAGAAGAGCCGATTAAAAATATCCAAATAAATTGTAATCGTACCAATGTCAATATCTTCGTCATCTACACCCTTCACATCGTTTTTCAGGAGCTTATTAGAAACCGTTGTGGTTTCGTTCCTTGCAAGAGAACGCAGCAAAAGCATGACCTTATGTTTATCTCGCTGTACTCCGTCGATACGATGAACCTCGTCCTCAACCACAGCATTCATATATTCCAGAGGCAGTAACGCCGCTTCTTTTAAAGGAAGTTCCTGGTTTCCCGGCCAGCCTCCACGAATAATACTATCAATTAAGATGTTCAAATCCACTTCCCCGGTAAATGTCGGAGTTAAGATTCCATCACAAAGGGCTTTTAGAGATACCTGCCCGGAAGAACGGCCAGTTTCATATAGAGACATAGTGTGCATACGAAGCCTGCCGATTCTTCCGGCTCCACTGTGCAGGATTCCCTTGACCTTTGGGGTGGACGAACCAGTTAAAATGAATTGCCCCTTAGTTCCTCGTTTGTCTACCTCATAGCGGATAGCATCCCAGATAGGAGGAACTTCTTGCCATTCATCAATCATACGGGGAGCAGTACCTGGCAAAATCAGAGAGGGTGACATTTCAGCCAATCGACGATTCTGAAAATTGTTATCAGGATTGCCTACCAAATACTCGCTATTACAATGATATCGTGAAGTCCATGTTTTTCCGCACCATTTCGGGCCCTCTATGCAGACAGCACCAAATGCAGTTAGATATTGAACAACTATTTCATCAATTACTCTATGTTTATATGCCTCATTCTTCATAGCACAGTCTCCTTAAACTCAAATTTCAGGTTGTATACATTTTACATCATCCACAAAGATTTGTCAATTTCATCCATATATATTTTAATTTTTCAACCAGTCAAATTCCGACTTTTTATTCTGCTAAATTTCAAGTTTCTACAAAAGAAAACAACGGGAGCACAGCAGGGAAAAAAAGCCAGAAATTCATAGAAAAGGATTTCTGGCTTTTTCATTTCCGCGAAACAGCGGAGCAGATAGCAATTTTTGCGTTTTTTAATAATCTTCTTCCCGAATGAGCTTGAGCACTGCGGTACTCTGGTAGGTCATGGCTTCGTCGTGGACGAAGGCGATGGTGCTGTGGGCGGGCGCATGCAGAGTGCAGCGGACGGTACCGAGATATGGATCGTAAATCCGGGCGAGCAGTTGTCCCTCATCGACTTCCTCGCCGGGGTGCACCAGGGCTTCGAAAAATCCGGAATCCTCCGCGCGGACGGGGATGAAGTCGCGGCTTTCGATGACGCGGGAATGGTAGCCGCTGTAGCCGCGGTAGCGGATGATGCCCTGTTTTTCCATGAAGTTCAGGATGGCTTCCTCGGCCTGTTTTGCGCTTTCCCGGTCGATGCGCTGGGTGTTGGTGGTGTAGATGGAAAATGCGTTTGTTTCCCAAATCTGCCAGTTGTAGTTCAGCGTTGTTGTATCGAATGGGCGCGGGTCGTGCAGAACGATGTAGGGAAGACCGAATTGCTGCGCCAGATCGACGCTTTCGAATCCGGTTTTCATCATGCGGACATGGGGTACAAAAGCTCCCGGCATATAAAAGGAAGCAAACTGGACGCCAAATTTGTAGTTCTGGATGGCATTGAATACGCCGGCTGCGATGCGCTGTGTGGTTTCGCCCTGGTCGTAGCCGGGGAACATGCGGTTGATATCCGTGTTGTCAATCGTCCAGAAGCGCTTTTTGATGTTCATGGAGTAGGGGTTTACGCAGGGAATGACAAGAATCTGTTTTCCAGGCAGAATGCGCCCGCGTTCTTCTAACTCGGTCAGCTTGCGGATCAGGCGGGAGCAGGCGTAGAGCTGTTGGTTTTCGTTGCCGCGCATACTTCCGACGATGCAGATGGATTCCTCTCCCTCGCCGAAAGTGAAACCGGTGACGCGGAAGTCATCGCGGTAAAGTGCTTTTATCTCAAATAAAACGGACTGTTTCATAACGATTCTCCTCTTTACACATTTTGTAAAATCCGCGCGAGCAGAGATCCTTCGTCTACAACCGGATATTCCCGCACAGTGAAAAGCCATCCGTCGACAGGAGCGGTGACAACGCTGAGCAGGGTGCCGCGCAGCGGATCTACGATCCGGCCAATCTCATCGCCTGTTTTCAGCATACTTCCGTGGGAGCGTGTTTTGATAAAAATGCCGGAGACCGGTGCGTTCAGAAAAGCGACGTCGTCCGGGTTTTCAGAGACAATGGGTGTGCGTACTTCCGGTGCCGGGCCGGTCCAGATGCCCATTTCTTTCATCAGACGGAAGATGCCGTCTGTGAGCTGGTCGCCGTATTCTTTTGTGATGCGCATACCAACGCCCATCTCAACCACCAGGGTCGGAACATTCCGGCTGTTCAGGCTGAACGCAAGCGTGGATTCCAGTACCGTGCTCGTACCGTGTACCCAGATAAAATCGACATTGGCAAGTTTTGCCCAGGGCAGCAGAGTTTCTGTGTGCAGCTCATTGATGCGGATCTGCGGAATTTCCGTCAGGTAAATGTTGCTTGCATGAATGTCGAGACAGAGATCGGAGCCCTGCAGGTCGCGGATGATTTCCGCCGCGAGGTATTCGTTCATGTCTCCGTCTGTATTTCCCGGAAAAATGCGGTTCATATCAAGGTCAAAGGCCGGGATGCCCCTTGTCACGGAATCAATACCGAATGGATTCAGGGCAGGGTAGATATCGACCGTCCCTTTCAGGCATTCCGGATGTTCCTCGATTCTGCGCGCAATTTCATAGCAGACATACTGTCCCTCCAGCTCATCGCCGTGGATACCGGTGACAATGCTGATGCGCTTTGAGGAAGAGATGTTTTCGGGAAATGCCCCTCGCTCTGCTCGGCGGCAGGTCGCACTGCCCATGCTGATGCGCTTTGCGCGGGGCAGTGCTCCGGCTGGATGTGATTCTTGCGGATGCGCAGCACCTCATCCACCGGCATATTGGTTTTTGCGATTGTCTGTATCATAGGATACCCTTTCTTGTGTCAATGGTATATTCGTAACTATTCAGAACAGCAGGCCGCAGGTCTACGCTCCGCTTCGGTCGTCGCTAAACGGACGTCCACTGGGTCTTCGCTCCGCTTCGGTCGGTCCTAAACGCGTGCCACTGGCACGCAGGACCGTTCAGCGCCCGCCCATCCCGAAATGAAAATACAGCCTTTAGCAGGTAAACCTGCAC
>JAJPXU010000108.1 GCA_021205305.1 Lachnospiraceae bacterium | reverse complement strand
CTACTCAGTTTCACGTGGAAAAACAATATTTGTCCTACAAATTCTTAATATAAACCAAAAGAACAGAGATATCAGCGGGCGATACACCAGCAATTCGAGAGGCCTGTCCTATTGATGTTGGTCGATATTTAGCTAATTTTTGCTGTGCTTCCAGGCGCAGTCCTGATATTCGATTATAATCAATAGTTTCAGGAATCTGCTTCTTTTCCAACTTTTTGAACTGCTCTACCTGTCGAATCTGCCGGTCCAAGTAACCCTTATATTTTATAGAAATATTAACCTGTTCACGGACATCCGCAGGCAATGGAGAACGTCCCGGATCAATTTCCGAAAGCATTTCATAAGTAAGCTCCGGTCGACGCACCAATTCGCCAAGACAGATGGAGGATTTTAATTCCGTACTCCCATGCGCGCGCAAAAAATCCTGTACGTTTGAATGGTCACTGACATAGGTAGATTCTACACGCTGAATTTCGGCTGCAATACGTTCTTTTTTCTCCAACAGCTTCTGATAGCGTTCCTCATCAATCAGGCCAATCTCGTATCCCTTCTCTGTCAGGCGCAGATCTGCGTTATCCTGGCGAAGCAACAGACGATATTCCGCTCGGGATGTCATCATACGATACGGTTCTACGTTTTCCTTTGTGACAAGATCATCAATCAGCACGCCAATATAAGCCTCTGAACGGTCAAGAATAAACGGTTCTTTCCCCTGTATTTTCCGTGCGGCGTTGATTCCGGCGATAAGTCCTTGTGCGGCCGCCTCCTCATAACCAGAACTGCCATTAAACTGACCGGCGGAAAACAGACCGCTGATCTCCTTAAATTCAAGCGAAAGCTTCAGCTGACGGGCATCAATACAGTCATATTCAATTGCATAAGCATTTTTCACCAGGCGCGCCTGTTCCAGCCCCGGAACGGAGCGATACATCGCGATCTGCACATCCTCCGGCAAAGAACTCGACATTCCGGAAATATACATTTCATTCGTATGGATACCTTCCGGTTCAATAAAAACCTGATGCCGATCTTTATCCGGAAATTTCATGACCTTATCTTCGATTGAAGGACAATATCTGGGTCCGGTTCCTTTAATTTTTCCGGAATAAAGAGGAGAACGGTCAATATTATTCCGAATAATCTCATGAGTCTTCTCATTGGTATAAGTCAGCCAGCAGGAAACCTGTTCTTTCTGTACTGATTCCGGATCCGTAGTGAAAGAAAAAGGAACCACACGCTCATCCCCTTTTTGCTCTTCCATCTTAGAATAATCAATCGATGGACCGGCAATACGTGCAGGCGTACCGGTTTTAAAGCGTCTCACCTCAATGCCAAGTGAACGCAGAGAATCGGTCAGATGATTTGCGGCTGCCAGTCCGTTCGGACCGGTATACATACTCACGTCACCATAAATACATCTGGCTTTTGAATAGGTACCAGCGCACAAAACAGCCGCCTTACAGTGGAAAATGGAACCGGAATAAGTCTTTACTCCTGTAAGCTGTCCCTCTTCTACCAGAAGATCTGTCACTTCCAACTGTTTGATTTCGAGATTTTCCGTCTGTTCCAGTACCTGCCGCATACTTCTGGTATAATCTGATTTATCTGCCTGGGCACGCAGAGAATGAACAGCCGGACCCTTGGATTGATTCAGCATCTTAGACTGAATGAAGGTCTTATCAATGTTTTTTCCCATCTCTCCGCCAAGCGCATCCACTTCACGTACAAGATGACCCTTAGAACTGCCGCCGATATTTGGATTGCACGGCATCAGCGCGATACTGTCGACGCTCACTGTAAAAATAACGGTACGCATCCCAAGCCGCGCACAGGCCAATGCCGCTTCACAGCCAGCGTGACCGGCACCAATTACAACAACATCCACAAATTCCTCTACCAAACTCATTTTTGCAATTACCCTCTATCCACTTCTCAAACCGCGTCTGGCGCGGCATGTGCTCTACGCTCCGAAATCTTTATTTTCCCATACAAAACCTTCCGAAGATTTCATCTACCAGGTCTTCTCCGACCTCTTTCCCTATGATTCTTCCAAGAGCCGTATAAGCATCCATCAAATCAATCGTGAAAAAGTCCTCCGGCATATCGAACTCAATGCTTTCCCGCACTTTCTGAAGGCTTTCCCTGGCCTGAATCAATTCCGATTTTTGCCTGGCACTCGTAATATAGATTTCATCATTAAATGAGAGATCTCCCTGATAAAACATCTCACGTAATACCTGCTCGAACACATCCATTCCCGTCTGCTCTTTTGCGGATATTTCAATGACCGGAAAACGATTCTCTGTAGCTCTGCGTATCATATCAGCGGTAGTCACCTGCGTCAAATCTGTTTTGTTTAAAAGAATAATGGAATTTCGTCCATCCAGCTGTTTTAAAATATTTTTGTCATTCTCATCCGGTAAAGTAGAAGAATCCGCCACATACAGAATCAGGTCAGCTGCCTCAGCTTTCTGCCAGGCCTTACTCACACCAATTTGCTCGATGTAATCATCGGTTTCTCGTATCCCCGCAGTATCAATGACGTTCAGCGTAATCCCACCCAGAGAAATTGTTTCCTCAAGCGTATCCCTTGTCGTACCGGCAATATCCGTCACAATCGCCCGTTCTTCCCCGGCAAGAACATTCAAAAGAGAAGATTTTCCGGCATTTGGCTTTCCGAGAATTACAGTCTGAATTCCTTCCTTTATCATTCTGCCATTATCCGCAGACGCAATCAGCTTTTTTATGACAGATAATAATTCTTCGATCTCAGACAAAAGCTTCTGTGGATATCCATCCAGGCTATAATGCTCCGGATCATCCAAAGCCGACTCAATAAAAGCCGAATGATAAAGAATTCTCTCCCGAAGCCCACTGACTTCACGTCCAAGAGAACCTTTTAACTGGCTCAATGAATTCTGCAAAGCATATTCATTCTTTGCCTGAATCACATCAATGACCGACTCTGCCTGAGAAAGGTCCACTCTGCCATTTAAAAAAGCACGTTTTGTAAATTCTCCCGGTTCAGCCGGACGCGCACCATTTTTTAAGACTGTTTCCAATACACGCCTCGTAGCATAGATTCCTCCATGGCAGTTGATCTCTATCGTATCTTCGGTCGTAAAACTTTTAGGAGCACGAAAAACAGAAACAAGCACCTCATCCACTGTCAAATCAGCGTCATGGATATAACCATAATGTATCGTATGAGAAGGCTGTTTGGAAATCTTCTTTTTTCCACCCGGAGAAGCAAAGATACGATCCCCAACCAAAAGGGCATTCTCTCCACTGACTCTCACAATCCCAATTCCGGAACCGCCAAGAGCGGTCGAGATCGCGGCAATTGTATCCTCTGACCTGTCTTCCATAAAAAATCACCACCTGCAAATATCATTACACTTCAAAATAATTCTGTCCGGTTCTGTGCGGAAAAAGGGAAAGATACCGCGTACCTTTCCCTTGTCAAACTTATCTCACAACCACTCTGAACCAGAACCGACCATCCATGATCATATATTCAGAATAATCGGTTACTGCCAGGCATTTTTGCAATTATTCCTCACTCTGATCCATGGATTCATTGGCTTTTGAAAATTCCTGCTGTTCAGCTACAATTTCCGAATCCGCATCTTCAAAATTCTCCCTGTCATAAGTATGACGGTTATAATTGCTGCGCTCATAACGTCCGCGACGATTATTATTGTATCTGGAATATCCGCGGCTTCTGCCATGATCTCTGTCACGATCCCTGTCGTCTCTTTCCCGATCTTTTTTCAGGGTAACTACTACCTTGCGATACGGCTCTTCCCCCTCACTGTGAGTAGTCACGTATGGGTCATTCTGCAGCGCAGAATGGATAATCCGTCTCTCATATGGATTCATTGGCTCAAGGAATACCGGTCTTCTTGTCTTTTTTACTTTCATCGCGATATTCTTTGCAAGGTTTTCCAGTGTTGCTTTTCTGCGATTGCGGTAATCCTCTGTATCGACTTTCACACGGGTATAAGAGGATTTTCCCTTATTGACTACGAGACTCGTCAGATACTGCAGGGAATCAAGGGTCTGACCTCTTTTGCCGATCATAATGCCCATATCTTCTCCTTCAATATTTACACACAAAATATCATCTTCAAATTCCGCTGTAATCTGATCCTCCATTCCCATCGCCTGAAGCACATCAGAGATGAAAGTAATCGCACGCTGCTTTGCTTCTTCCGGATCTGCCGGTGTCTTCGGAATTCTCGTCTCCTCATCTTCTGTCTTCTCTGTCATCTCAATCGAATCATCCATTGTATTCTTCGCCTCTTCCTTAACAACAGCGCCTTTCCAATCGGATCCTTTGTGATTTTTCTTTGTATCTTTCTGTTCTTCTCTTCCTGATTCCTTCCTGGAATCAATAGACTTTGCCCGGACGGAAGCATCCGGCTCTCTTTTTGCTTCTTTCTTCTCCGTCTTTTTTTCTTCTTTTTTCTCTTCCTTCTTTTCGGCCTTCTTCTGATCTTTTACATCTTTCTTTTCCTGTTTGAACTCCTGCTTAGATTCTTTCTTTAAATCCTTGCCCGATTCTCTGGAATCCTCTTTCTTGCCCCCATTTTTACCTTCTGACCGTGATTCTTTCCTGGAAGATTCTTTCTTTGTCTCGCTCTTTTCTTCTTTTTTCGACTCTTTTTTCGGCTTCTGCGGCTTTTCCTCAAAGATCTCTTTCATTAAATCTTCATCCGTCACCTTTTTTTTCGCCTCAATCGTAGCTTTCCTGCCACCGATTCCGAAAAACCCTTTCGAACCTTCGTCGATTACGGTATATTCGATATTATCTCTGCTCGTACCAAGCTCAATCGAAGCTTCTGTGAGCGCGTCATCTACCGTCTTCGCCGATACTCTGATGGATTCCATAAAAACACCCCCTACTTCTTATTATTTTTCTCATTGTATTGCTGCACCATCTGTACTTTCGCGGCCAGACTTCCAGGCTTTGCTTTGGTATTTTGTTTGTAATATTCCGTAGAAGCCTGCACCTTCTTTGCTTTTTCTTCCGCAGAGACTTCTTTTTTCGCCGGAGTCTCAATATTCTTTGTAGAAATTTTCGCCGTATTCGTTATCTTTTGCGGCGGAAGTCCCTGTTTTGCACGCTTTTTATTTTCTTTTTCAAGGTTCTTTTTGATCAGCTCATCCATATCGATCTTCTCGATACTCTTATTGACAAATACCTGCTGTACGCTTCGTACAACTGCACCGGCAATCCAGTAAATACCCATACCTACAGGAAGTGTCAGACAGAAAAACGCAGACATCAGAGGCATCACTGTATTCATCGACTTCATCGTGGCATTCATCGTATCATTGGAATTGCTGGAATTATTATTTTCATTGCCTGTCATGGCAAGTTTGGAATTCAGCCACTGCGTCACAGCAGACAAAATCGGAACCAAAGCCGCGCCGACAACCAACAAATAAGACCCTGCCTCCACCGCACTCGTCATAATATTCATTGGAGAATTCGCGATGTTCAGGCCCAGGAAAGAATTCATCCCATTAACGGTATCCTGCGTCGATACAATAACAGATTCCAAATCCGGAAAAGCAGCCAAAAGCTCTTCCCAGTTCGCTGTCCGAAACTTGTAAAGAACATCAACGAGCGTATTCATCGTCATCTCATTAAATGTGACACTTAATGAACTCGCCGCTGAAGACATAAAATCTTCCCCGCCGGAAACGTTCATTAATTCTTCCGCCAGAGGAGCAAAGGCATTATAAACAGAGGTAACATAAGCCGGTACATTCCAGATCACCCGATAAAGGGCAAAAAGGATCGGCATCTGAATCAACAGCTGCAGACAGCTGCCCATCGGATGCACGCCATATTTCGCGTAGACAGCTTTTGTCTCTTCATTCATCTTCATCATAGCTGTCTGGTCATTTTTACTGTTCTCATACTTTTTATTAATTGCCTGAAGTTCCGGATTCATCTTCACCTGAAGCTTGGAAAACTTCTGCTGCTGAATCGTCAAAGGCAGCATGATCATATAAATAACAATCGTAAAAAGAATGATACAAAGACCTATATTGGGAATCCCGATTTTTTCCTGAAGCCAGAATATTGCATTCATAATATAGCCGAGTATGTTTGCAATCGGTCCTATAATAAATGCAGTGCTTTTCGTTAGTAACATTTTTCAGTAATCCTCCTTATGGAAACGATTTATTATAAACGACATAAATCGTTTTAAGCGATACTACGGGACCGGATCATATCCACCCCTGGAAAATGGATTGCAGCGCATAATTCTCCACGCCGCCAGGACACTGCCTTTCGCAGCGCCATACTTCTGAATCGCCTCGAGCCCGTACTGGGAACACGTCGGTGTATACGGACATCGCATCCTCTTCATAGGTGAGAGATACTTCTGATAAAAACGGATCAGACGTATCAATAATTTTTTCACTTCGGATCACTTCCTTCAATGAGTGGGGGATGTCATGGATTCCTGCCCCAATCATGGTATATCATAACGAATCCACCTGCAAGCCGATTTCTCTTATGACATATTTATGGAATGAAGCCTTCCAAGATGCATCAGGGCGCTTTCAATCTCCGAAAAGCTTTTGCCCTTTGCAGCTGCCCTTGCCACTACCACAATCGTCAGGCCCTTTTCAAACTTAGTCTCATTTAATCGATAGCTTTCCCTGATCAGTCTGGTAATCCGGTGCCTGACAACGCTATTCCCGACTTTTTTGCTCACCGAAATACCGATTCGATTTTCCAGCGTGTCCTGCCTCAAAACATACATGACCAGATATTTGTTTGCATATGACTTTCCTTGTTTATAAACACGCTGAAAATCCCCATATTTTTTCAGAGATTCCGAAAATATCATTTCTCTTTGTCCTGTAAAAAAAATGAACAGTTACACAAAAGGGATTTTTGAATCCGCTGCATGTCTGCCTTATGAGGCAAACAACAGATCCAAAAATCCCCTCTGCTATTATTCTCAGCAGACTTACGCTGACAATACTTTTCTTCCTTTTGCTCTTCTCGCAGATAATACTTTTCTTCCGCCTGCTGTACTCATTCTTGCACGAAATCCATGAACTCTGGATCTATGTCTTCTTCCCGGCTGAAATGGCATTTTCATAATCTGGCACCTCCTTTAAGCAACTCTTCTTTTACTGGTCTGTTTTAAAGACATCGAGTCCATTATATTCATAAAAACCTTTTAAGTCAAGCAATTCCTGGCAAAAAATGAGTTGATTTTCTATAAGTGAAATGAAAATTTAAATTCCACAACTCGGGGGTACAAGTGGAATTCAGTCTTACTCAAAATTCCACTTGTATTTCCGGCGTTCGCAGCAAAAACCTAGTGGAAATCAGTCTTACACCATATGGCCTACCCAATTCTACTGGGTAAATGATGGCGTAAATGGAATGAAGTTTTACTCCTTGACTGTGCTTTTAATCCCTGAAAGAGTGAAATCCACCGGAAAATCACAAATTTTGGTGTGGAAATAAACTTTTCACTTCAGCTTGATTTTCTATAGTGTGGATAACTTTTTCCACCAATTTCGGTTTACGTAAGTTTTCCACATTTTGTGGATAACTTGTTGACAAATTTCTTTCCATCTTTTCTCCAGATGGTTCTTCTACTTCAGAAAAGACTTGATTTTCAGGTATTTTTACGAATGTTTATAAGTTGAAAACTTTTTTCCACACAATGATTCTCATTCTCCTCCTTACGGATAATTATGTTGACCGCTGTCTTTTTGTCCAGATTTTATCCCCGGTTATTCACATATTTATTCACAGGATGCCGTTATAGGTCACACCTGTAGAGGACAAAATAACGTAAATTTGGTTGGGGTGTGACCTGTAACACGTGCTGTCCTGAATCGCTGCAAAATTTTGAAATAATCGTTGCGAATTAGCCATTTTTGGTTTAATATTAGCGTAGGAAGAAATCGATTTTTGGAGATAAAGACATGGACTTACTAAAAGAAAAATGGAAGGACATACTCCTCACCGTGAAAGAGGAGCATGAGCTTTCAGATATTGCGTTCAAAACCTGGCTGCAGCCGCTTCTGATCCACGAAGTGACGGATCACACCATCACAATTCTTGTGCCCTCCGGCCAGGTCGGAGTCGATTATATTACAAAAAAATACACTTTCCCTCTCAAAGTAGCGATTGCGGAGTATACCGGGAAAGAGTATGACCTCAAATTTATTCTGCCAGAACAGGCAGATCAGACGAATGAGACCGCAAAGGAAAAGTTTCCGACCGGGAACACCGCGGACAGCCAGAGGGTCATCTCTGAGCGCGCGGGGCTGAATCCCAAGTACACATTTGATACATTTGTGGTCGGTAATAATAATAAGTTTGCACACGCGGCGGCGCTCGCGGTATCAGAATCTCCGGGCCGTATGTACAATCCGCTCTATATCTATGGAGGAGCCGGGCTGGGCAAGACGCACCTGATGCATTCGATTGCGCATTTTATTCTGAACGAGGATCCGTCCAGGCGTGTGATTTACGTGACGAGTGAGACGTTTACAAATGAAGTCATTGACGCCATCCGTAACGGAAACGCGACATCTATGTCCAAATTCCGTGAAAAATACCGGAGTGTAGACGTCCTGCTGATTGACGATATCCAGTTTATAATAGGAAAGGAATCGACCCAGGAAGAGTTTTTCCATACCTTTAATGAACTCCATAATAATAAGAAACAAATCATTATTTCCTCTGATAAGCCGCCGAAGGAGATTGAGACGCTGGAGGCTCGTCTTCGTTCACGCTTTGAATGGGGATTGATTGCTGATATCTCTTCGCCTGATTTTGAGACCAGAATGGCGATTTTACAGAAAAAAGAGGAAATGGACGGCTACAATATTGACAATGAAGTCATCAAATACATTGCCATGAATGTGAAATCCAATATCCGTGAACTGGAAGGCGCACTGAATAAACTCATAGCGATGAGCCGCCTGGAAGGCAGAGAAATCAACGTAGCTCTGGCAGAAGAATCTTTGCGGGACATCATCTCTCCGGACAGCAAACGTGAGATTACTCCGGATCTGATTATAGCAACGGTGGCGGAGCATTTCCACGTTACCCCAGAAGATCTGAAAGGCAGCAAGCGCAGCTCCGAAATCGTATTTCCCCGGCAAATTGCAATGTATCTCTGCCTGGAAATGACGAATTGCGGCACCAAACGGGTCGGTGAAATCATGGGGAAACGAGATCACTCTACGATTATTCATGGTCAAAAAAAGATTGCCAATGAAATACAGACCTCAGAAAACACCAGAAATACTATTGATATTCTGAAAAAGAAAATTAATCCGGGATAAGTTATCCACAAAGTTATCCACTTATCCACTTCAAAAAGGATGGATACCGTGTGAATAGCATGGGGATTTTGGTTCATAACTTTACCGGTTTTTCAAAAATACGGTGGTCATTCGCTTTCTGCGAAACCTGATCTGTGTGGATAAATCATCAGTTATCCCAGCCGCTTCCGGCGGGATCTCACAAAGTTTTACATCCCGTTTTTTGGCTGTCTGCCTGAAAAAAACGGAGTTTTACACTTATCCACACCCCTTATTATTACGGTTACGTATTTTTTTATTAAATAAATAATTACGCGCGCGCGCGAATAAAGCGTTATCCTTTTATGGAAAGGAATCGTAATCGAAGAATGAAATCATAAATCACTTACGAAAGGAAGTATTTATTATGAAAATCATATGTAACAAATCAGATCTCATGAAGGCTCTCAATACGGTGACAAAAGCTGTTCCGGCCAACACCACTATGCCGATCCTGAAATGTGTCCTGATTGACGCTTCTTCTTCGGATATTAAATTTACAGCAAATGACATGGAACTTGGCATTGAGACTAACGTGAATGGATTTGTCAGTGAAAAAGGAATTATTGCTCTTGACGCAAAGCTTTTTTCTGATATTATCAGAAAGCTTCCGGAAAGTGAAGTTACCATCTCTGTAGATGAAAAGAACAGTGTAACAATTATCTGTGAAAAAGCAAAGTTTAACATTATGGGATTGGAACCGGATGATTTTCCTTATCTTCCTTTTGTAGAAAAAGATTACAAAATCAGTCTTTCTCAGTTTACGCTGAAAGAAGTAATCCGGCAGACGATCTTCTCGATTGCAACAAATGATTCCAATAAAGTGTTAACCGGAGAATTATTTGACATCAAAGAGAATCGACTGCGGGTGATTTCTCTGGATGGACACCGCATTTCCATTCGAAATATTGAATTGAAGGATCCTTATGAGGATAAAAAAGTCATTGTTCCAGGTAAAACATTGAGTGAGATATCAAAGATCCTTTCTGGTGGAACAGAAGATACGGTGGATATTTATATCACAGAAAATCACATTTTGTTCGAATTTGACGGAAATATTGTTGTATCCAGACTGATTGAGGGCAATTATTTTCAGGTAGACAAAATGATTTCAAATATTTATGAGACAAAGGTTACAATCAACCGTCAGGATTTTATGAGTTGTATCGATCGAGCGACTCTGATGGTAAAAGAGGGGGATAATCGGCCGATTATCCTGAATATTGACGATCATGTGATGGATATGAAGATTTCTTCCCAGATCGGTACTTTGAATGATACCATCGAGATCGAGCAGGAAGGCAAACCAATTAAAATCGGCTTTAATCCGCGGCTTCTGCTGGACGCAATGCGCGTGATTGATGATGAGTTGGTTGATATTTATTACATGAATACTAAATCGCCATGTTTTATAAGGGACGAGGCAGGGACGTACAATTATATGATACTGCCGGTAAATTTTGTGGATTGATGAGGTAAATTAATCAGAACGCGATTTTCAATAAATAATGTATTGTATAATATTCACTTTGGGCAGGCTTGCCATGCCCGTCCGGAAAGGAATTGTAAAAGTTTATGGAGACGATTGAAATCAAGCTGCGGGATGAGTATATTAAGCTCGGCCAGGCACTGAAAGCCGCACATATTGCGGACAGCGGCGTGGACGCAAAGTTTATGATTCTGGATGGGAAGGTTTTGGTGAACGGACAGACGGAACTACAGCGTGGGAAAAAATTGCACGCCGGAGATGAAGTAGTGTGTGGAAATGTCAAAATTCGGATTTGCGCGCATGACGATTGAGAAAAATATGTTACGGGACTGTCTGTGTGCCGGGAAGTTGAATACAGGGATGTGGAACTGACACGATGATTGTGGAATCAATAAAGCTGGATCATTTTCGGAATTATAGTGGCCTGGAGCTGGAGTTTGACAGTGGAACGAATCTTTTTTACGGGGATAATGCCCAGGGAAAGACGAATATTCTGGAGGCCGTCTATCTGTGCGGCACAACGCGCAGCCACAGAGGAGCGCGTGACCGGGATATGATTCAGTTTTCGGAAGAAGAGGCACACATCCGGATGCAGATCCGAAAGGGGGAGATTCCCTGGCGGGTTGATATGCATCTGAAAAAATATAAGTCAAAAGGAATTGCAATCAATGGAACGCCAGTGCGCAGGGCTGCAGATCTGGTTGGTCTTGGGAGCTTTATTTTTTTCTCGCCGGAGGACTTAAATATCATTAAAAACGGACCTTCTGAGCGAAGAAAATTTCTGGATATGGAGCTTTGTCAGTTAGATAAGATTTACCTTTTTAATCTTTCGAGTTATAATAAGGTGTTGGCACAGCGCAACCGTTTGCTGAAGGATTATGCGTTCAGCCGTGACGCGGACGCACTTCTGGATGTGCTGGATATGCAGCTGGTGCAGTATGGAACGGTCATTATCCGGCTGCGCAGACAGTTTTCGGAAAAACTGGGAAAGCTGATTGGAGCGATACATGGAAATCTTTCCGGCGGCAGGGAGACCCTCCTGGTAGAATATGAGAATGATGTGGAAGAAGGGGAATTTGCGCGGAAAGTAAGCGCGAACCGGGAGAGGGATATTAAGACAAAAGTTTCCAATGCAGGGCCGCATCGGGATGACCTCTGTTTTCTGGTAGATGGGGTCGATATCCGAAAGTTTGGCTCTCAGGGACAGCAGCGGACGGCGGCTTTGTCGCTGAAGCTGTCTGAGATTGAGATTGTGAAGCAGAGTACGAAGGAACGCCCGGTGCTTTTGCTGGATGATGTACTTTCTGAGTTGGATGGCAACCGGCAGCGGTATCTGCTGGATAATATACATGATATCCAGACAATGATTACCTGCACGGGTGTGGATGATTTTGTGAATCATAATTTTCAGATAAATAAGCTGTTTCAGGTAGCAGCAGGAGGAGTGGAATGGGTACGACAGGTACAGAAAACGAAGTAAATATGGATAATGTTTTTGATTTACCCAATAATGCAGATTCAAATGAGACGGATGAGATGGCAGCAGCCAGCCAGAAAGATCTGGAGGAAGATAAAGAGCGCGAGTTCGACCAGGCCGGGGCGCTGAATGCGGATGCGGCAGAGTACGGCGCGGATCAGATCCAGATTCTGGAAGGACTGGAAGCAGTGCGGAGGCGTCCAGGTATGTATATTGGCAGCACTTCGGCGAGAGGACTGCATCATCTGGTATATGAGATTGTGGACAACGCAATTGATGAAGCGCTGGCTGGCTTCTGTGACTATATTACGGTGACGATTCATAAGGATAATTCAGTGACGGTGACGGACAACGGCCGCGGCATTCCGGTCGGGATTAACCACAAGGCGGGGCTTCCTGCGGTAGAGGTCGTCTTTACCGTGCTGCATGCGGGCGGAAAGTTTGGCGGCGGGGGATATAAGGTATCCGGCGGTCTGCACGGCGTGGGCGCTTCGGTTGTAAATGCGCTTTCCAACTGGCTTGAGGTGCAGATTTTCCATGAAGGAAAGATTTACCAGCAGCGCTATGAGCGCGGCAAGGTGATGTATCCGCTGAAGGTAGTTGGGGACTGTGAGCCGGAGAAGACGGGTACGGTGGTGACCTTTTTCCCGGATGACACGATTTTTGATGAGACCGTGTTTGATTTTGATACCTTAAAAAACCGCCTGCGGGAGATGGCTTTTCTGACGAAGGGCATTAAAATTGTGCTGCGCGATGAGCGGGAGGAAGAGCTGGTGGAGCGGACGTTCCACTATGAAGGCGGCATCAAGGAATTTGTGACTTATCTGAACAGAGGAAAGGCACCGCTGTATGAGGACATTATTTTCTGCGAGGGCATGAAGGACAATGTCTATGTGGAAGTGGCGATGCAGCACAATGATTCTTATACAGACAGCTGCTACAGCTTTGTCAACAATATTACGACGCCGGAGGGCGGCATGCATCTGACCGGTTTTAAGAATGCGCTGACGAAAACCTTTAATGATTATGCGCGTTCGAATAAGCTGATCCGCGACAGTGACCAGAACCTTCTGGGGGATGATATCCGCGAAGGATTGACTGCAATTATCAGTATCAAGATTGAAGACCCGCAGTTTGAGGGGCAGACAAAACAGAAGCTGGGCAATTCCGAGGCGCGCGGCGCGGTGGAGAGTGTCGTGACCGACCAGCTGAAGATTTTCCTGGAGCAGCATCCGCAGGTCGGAAAGACCATTGTGGAAAAATCAGTGATGTCGCAGCGGGCGCGTGAGGCAGCCCGAAAGGCGCGTGAGCTGACCAGGAGAAAATCAGCTCTGGACGGACTGGCGCTGCCAGGTAAGCTGGCGGACTGCTCGGATAAGGATCCGGCAAACTGTGAAATTTTTATCGTAGAGGGAGATTCCGCAGGCGGCTCCGCGAAGACGGCGAGAAGCCGTGCGACCCAGGCGATCCTGCCGCTGCGCGGAAAGATTCTGAATGTAGAAAAAGCGCGGCTTGACCGTATTTATGGCAACGCAGAGATCAAGGCAATGATTACAGCGTTTGGGACGGGCATCCACGAGGATTTTGATATCACAAAGCTGCGCTATCACAAAATTATCATCATGACGGATGCCGATGTGGACGGTGCGCATATTGCGACGCTGATGCTGACCTTCCTGTATCGTTTCATGCCGGAGCTGATCAAACAGGGATACGTCTATCTGGCCATGCCGCCGCTGTACAAGCTGGAGCGGAACAAAAAGGTGTGGTACGCCTACAGCGACGAAGAACTGCAGGCGATCATCAGTGAGGTCGGGCGCGATCAGAATAATAAGATTCAGCGTTATAAAGGACTCGGCGAGATGGATGCCGAGCAGCTGTGGGAGACGACGATGGATCCGGAAAAGAGGATTCTGAAAAAAGTAACGATGGACGACGCGCAGTCGTCGGAGATTGACCTGACCTTTACGACGCTGATGGGAGATCAGGTGGAGCCGCGGCGGGAGTTTATAGAGGAGAATGCGCGCAAGGTGAAGAATCTGGATATATAGGTAAGTGTACGCCTGTGGCAGGGTGGATGGCTTCGGACACGCTTGCGCTTAGAAAACGCCGCAGCGGTACTAAGCTCAATCTTCGCCTGTCGGCTTGATTTCGCTAAGGACCGGCGACGTTTTAATAGTCCGAACCCACCCACCCTGCCACGGGCTGCCGGTTTGGATCTATAATTTAGAAATATATGTCAAGGTGTTCTGCATATTTAATGAACTTGGTATAAGTGACAATTCTGACAAAGAAATATTGATATATTTTTAGAGAGTGTTGTATCTGGTGACCAGTAGGAAGGGAGTTTTCAAGTGGAAGACAATATTTTTGACCAGATTAAAGAAGTTGACTTAAAGAAGACGATGGAGGAGTCGTATATTGATTATGCGATGAGTGTGATTGCGGCGCGGGCGCTGCCGGATGTCAGGGATGGGCTGAAGCCGGTACAGCGGCGGGTGCTGTATTCGATGATTGAGCTGAATAACGGGCCGGATAAGCCGCACAGGAAGTGTGCGCGTATTGTGGGTGATACGATGGGTAAGTATCATCCGCACGGGGACAGTTCGATCTATGGCGCGCTGGTGAATATGGCGCAGGACTGGTCGACGCATTATCCTCTGGTGGACGGACATGGCAATTTTGGTTCTGTGGACGGCGACGGCGCGGCGGCGATGCGGTATACGGAGGCGCGTCTGAGCAAGATCTCGATGGAGATGTTGGCGGATATCAATAAGGATACCGTGGATTTTGTGCCGAACTTTGATGAGACGGAGCGGGAGCCGGTGGTGCTGCCGTCACGTTTTCCGAATCTTCTGGTGAATGGGTCGAACGGAATTGCGGTCGGCATGGCGACGAATATTCCTCCGCACAATCTGCGGGAGGTGATTTCCGCTGTGGTAAAGATGATTGATAACCGGGTGGAGGAAGATCGGGAGACGTCGATTGAGGAGATCATGGAGTGCATTAAGGGTCCGGATTTTCCGACGGGAGCGCAGATCTTAGGCAAGCGCGGCATTGAGGAGGCTTACCGGACGGGCAAAGGGAAGATACGTGTCCGCGCGGTGACGAATATTGAGACGATGAGTAATGGGAAGAGCCGGATTATTGTGACGGAGCTTCCATTTATGGTGAATAAAGCCCGCCTGATTGAAAAGATGGCGGATCTGGTGAAGGAAAAGAGGATTGACGGGATTACCGCGATTACGGATGAGTCGAACCGTGAGGGGATGCGGATTAATATTGAGCTGCGCCGCGACGCGAATGCCAATGTAATTCTGAATCAGCTGTACAAGCATACGCAGCTGCAGGATACGTTTGGTATCATTATGCTGGCGCTGGATGGCACGCAGCCGAAGGTAATGAGCATTCATGAAATGCTCAGCCTTTATCTGAAACATCAGGAAGAAGTCGTTACCAGAAGAACAAAATATGATCTGAATAAGGCACAGGAGCGCGCCCATATTTTGGAGGGCTTGCTGATTGCGCTGGATAATATCGATGAAGTGATCCGTATTATCCGCGGGTCACAGAATACGCAGGCGGCAAAAACGGGCCTGATGGAGCGTTTCGGGCTGACGGATGCGCAGGCACAGGCGATTGTCGATATGCGTCTGCGGGCTCTGACCGGTCTGGAGCGCGAGAAGCTGGAGACGGAATATAAAGAGCTGATGCAGAAAATTGAGGAGTATAAAGCGATCCTGGCGGATGAAAAGCTGCTGCTGGGAGTGATTAAGACGGAGATTAGTGCGATCGCAGAAAAATATGGCGATGATCGAAAGACAACGATTGGGTTTGACGCGACAGAATTTTCGGCGGAAGATTTGATCCCGAATGAAAATGTGATTATTACCATGACGAATCTGGGGTATATTAAACGTATGCATCCGGATAATTTCAAGAGCCAGAACCGCGGCGGCCGCGGCATTAAGGGCATGCAGACGCTGGAAAATGATTACATAGAAGAACTTCTGATGACATCGACGCATCAATATCTGATGTTCTTTACGAATAAAGGTCGTGTTTACCGTCTGAAAGCGTATGAGATACCGGAAGCGAGCCGGACGGCGCGCGGCACGGCGATTGTGAATCTTCTGCAATTACAGCCGGATGAGAAAATCAGCGCGTTGATTCCGATCAGAGAATACAAAGAGGACAGCTATCTGTTCATGGCGACAAAGAATGGTCTGGTGAAGAAGACGTCGATCAGTGAATTTGCATTTGTGAGAAAAACTGGTCTTGCTGCCATCACTCTCCGGGAAGATGATGAATTAATTGAAGTCAAATTTACAGATAATAAAAAGGACATCTTGCTCGTGACAAAATATGGGCAGTGTATTCGTTTCCATGAGACCGATGTTCGCAGTACCGGCCGTACTTCAATGGGTGTGATTGGCATGACACTGCAGGATGGCGATGAAGTGGTCGCTATGCAGCTAGATGTGCAGGGAGAGTATCTGCTGGTTGCTTCAGAAAACGGTCTTGGCAAATTGACGGAGATGAATGAATTTAAAGTACAGGGTCGCGGCGGCAAGGGAATCAAGTGCTATAAGATTACCGAAAAAACTGGAAATGTGGTCGGTGCGAAGGCGGTAAACCGCGACAATGAGATTATGATGATCAGCACGGAGGGCATTATTATCCAGATGTCCTGTGAGGATATTTCAATCAACGGGCGTGTCGCGAGCGGCGTGAAGCTGATGAATCTCGATGTGAACGAGGAAACGGGCAGCGCGGATAAGGTTGCGAGCATTACGAAAGTAGGTGCAGGCACAGCTTCGCAGAATGCAGAGGCGGCAGAGTTGGAGATATCTGATCCGGAAGATGAAGCAGAGGATGAGACAGATTCGGAGCAAGATTTATTTGAGTAAATCTGGATAGAGGCAAAAAGAAGAGAAGCATTGAGGAACAGAAGAAGGAGGAACAGGGCAGATAATTGCCTGATACAGGATGAAAATACGCAGGATGATTGCCATATGGGCGGCAAAAATCATCAGCACGGCGTGCAGGCTTTCCGGCAAACAGGGTGTGACGTTTGCCGGAAAGGTCGCTTTAAGGATTGATCCCAATATTTTGCGCGATCTGGCGGGGCAGGTGCGGGAGAAGATTTTTGTGGTCTGCGGCACAAATGGAAAGACAACAACAAATAATCTTCTGTGTTCGGCGATTGAGCAGGAAACATCAATGTCAGGTGAGCATGGGCAGCAGAGGAGCCGAAATTCTGTAAGTAAACCTGTGCATAATAAGGTTGTCTGCAACCATACCGGTTCAAATATGCTCGCTGGTGTGGTGGCTGCTTTTGTGCTGGCGGCAAAGAATAACGGAACACTGGATGCGGACTATGCCTGTATTGAGATTGATGAAGCTTCTACCCTGCGCGTTTTTCCGCATATGAAGCCTGATTATATGGTGCTGACGAATCTTTTCCGTGATCAGCTTGACCGGTACGGAGAGATTGATATTACGATGGATATGCTGAACCGTGCGATGCAGATGGCGCCGGATATGAAAATTATCGTAAATGCGGATGACGCTCTGTCCGCTTATCTGGCGATGGAGAGCGGGCATACCTATATTACCTACGGGATCACGGAGCGTGTATTTTCTGAAGAGGAACAGGGAGAGCAGCATGAGATCCGCGAAGGACGCTTCTGCAAAAAGTGCGGGGCGAGACTGGATTATGAGTTCTATCATTACAGCCAGATCGGAAAATATAACTGCCCGAATTGTGATTTTACCAGGCCGGCAGTGGACTATGAAGCATTCGACATTGACATGTCGGAAGGACTGTCTTTTGAGGTTCTGGAGAAGATGGAAAATTGCCGGGTGGAAGAGGAAAAGAATGGCATAAAAAGCGATGGAGAAGAAACGGATCGTTTTGAAAAAAAAGACGGCGGAAACAGGAGATCAGACAGGAACGTGCATCAGTATGAGAGCCGTCACATTTTCGCAAATTATCACGGCTTTTATAATATCTATAATATCCTTGCCGCCTATGCTACAGGCCACAGTGCCGGAATTGGATTAGAAGATTTTGAGGAGGTTCTTACCGCTTTTCATCTGCAGAACGGACGGATGGAACATTTTCATATCAAGAATACGGATGTAATCTTGAATCTGGCTAAAAATCCGGCTGGATTTAATCAGAATATCTCGGCTGTGATGGAGGATAAAAAAGAGAAGGATATTATCATTGTGATTAACGACAACGCACAGGATGGGACGGATATATCATGGCTGTGGGATGTGGATTTTGATCGTTTTGGGGCAAAAGTGCGTCCGGTGAAGGATGCTTCAAATGGACAGGAAGCAGCTGGCCAAACAATGGGAGAAGGCATTCATTCGATCACGGTCAGCGGTATCCGCTGTCAGGATATGCGGCTGCGCATGAAGTATGTGGATATTCCCTGCGAAATGGTCCAAGATGTGAAGAAGGCGATAGAAGCGCGTCTTGCGGATGGATGCGGGAATCTGTATGTGCTGGTGAATTATACGGCGTTGTATTCTACAAGGAATATATTGGCGGGGATGGAGTAATCCTAATCCCCGCTTATGCGCAGGGGCGTATATGGAATCTTGCCGTTCATTATAATAATGGCGTCATATAAAGCGGCAGATATACGATTCCGTTTTCTTTTTTGTAATCTCCCGTATGCAGAACGTATGGAATATGCGCCTGTTCTGCGTATTTTTTCATAAATTTATGAATGGAGGACAGGGTATAATTTTTTCCGGATTTTACTTCTATTGGTGAAATATTGTGTCGACTGCTGATTTTACTTTTGGCAATCAGAAAACCAATCTCCATGCGGGAATCTTTATCCTCGCGGGAAGAATTGGAATAATAATATAATTTGTGTCCGGATGCAGTGAGCATTTGTGCAACAATGTTTTCCATAATCATTCCGTTGTTTACTTCGAGCTTATCAAAAAGAAGCTTTTTGTAGATTTCATCGCTTGCAAGTCCATTTTCATCGAATGCGTGGCTGATCAGCAGTCCGGTATCTGCCATATAACATTTCAGGGTCAGGCGTTCCATAGTCAGCTTGAGTCCAATATTTGGTTCGGATGAACGATAGGCAATATTTACAATCATGGCGTCATTCAGCCAGAATAAGGCATCCTCATAATCACGAAAACGGGCGTCCTTACTCAAAGAGGAAAAACAGAATTTTTTTTCATGCTTTTTGAGCTGGGCAGGTATTTCATCGAAGATGCTTTCTACTTTCATTTCATAGCCTCGCGCGTGTTTTACGATGTCTGCGCGATAGAGTGTAAGGATATCACGTTTCACCTGGTCTACACGATCAAAATCGCGCGTCTGAATGTATTCCAATACTGCTTGCGGCATCCCTCCGACAATCATATACTGGCGGAAGTAATCCATGGCTTTTCTGTGAAGAATCTGACCCATTGGCTTATCTGCTACGTATTGTTTTCTGATAACAGGCATAAGGGTATCGTTATCCAGAGCCCATAGAAATTCCTCGAAATCCATCGGATACATCTGGATATGGCGTTCTTCGGATGGAATTAAAATATCCTGGACATTTTTTTTGATCGACATCAGAGAGCCGGTTTCTATATAATCATATCTGCCGTCTGCGACAAGATATTTGATGGCGGAGCGGGCTCTGGGAAAAAGCTGAACTTCATCGAAGATGATGATGGATTCGTGTTCGTATAATTTTACATTGTAATAGGTCGAAAGGTACATAAAAAATGTATCGAGGTCTCTCAGATAGTGCTGAAACAGATTTCGTATGTCATCATCTACCTGGTTAAAATCAATGAGAATGTAGGATTTATAGGAGGATTTTGCAAATTCTTCTGCAATATAGCTCTTGCCTACACGCCGTGCACCGTCGATTAGGAGAGCCGTTTTCCCGGAGCTGTTTTTTTTCCATTTTGTGAGCTCTGCATATATTTTTCTTTTCATGTGAAAAATCCTCCTGAATTACGAAATCCGTAACTGTTCAGAATAGCAGGCCACAGCCTGCCCATCCCGAAATGTTATTATTTTCTGATGTAAATATAACACGAAATCAAGAATTTTACAATAATTATTATACACGAAATCAAGAATTTTATAGTGAATATTTTGCACGAAATCTTACTTTTATAGCGTTGACACAGGTGAAAGGATGCTATATAATGCACACAGGGTTACTGTTCACACCCCGACCACGCACTTGCTGCGTGGTCAGGGGCGAAAACGTAGAGGTTGTGAGCATCTGGCCCCATCGCGAAGCGATTTTAATTGGCCAGATGCCGTTATAGGTCACACCTGTAGAGGACAAAATAACGTAAAATGGGTTGGGGTGTGACCTGTAACCACACAGGCGCATAAGGATAGCAGTGAAAAGTTGTCTGCGCATGAAAAAATAAGAGTAAATAGTTGGGATGGAATGAGAATGAAGCTGACAATCGGACATCTTTACCCGGATTTGCTGAACCTGTACGGCGACCGGGGGAATATACAGTGTATGAAAAAACGCTGTGAGTGGCGCGGCATTGAGGCAGAAGTGAGAGAGTTTCAGATCACGGACGAGGTGGACTTTTCAAACCTGGATATTGTACTGCTTGGCGGCGGTTCTGACCGGGAGCAGATGCTGGTGTGTGAGAAGCTGAAGACGATTCGCGGGGACTTTCATGCTTACGTGGAGGATGGCGGCTCTGTGATCGCAGTCTGCGGCGGGTATCAGCTGCTTGGACATTATTATGATACCTCAGATGGGCGGATTGAGGGTCTTTCTCTGGTGGATTTATATACAGAACAGGGCAGTCCGCGGCTGATTTCGAATATTGTGATTGAAAATGAAGCGTTTCCGCATCCGATTGTCGGGTTTGAGAATCATGGAGGACGAACTTTTATCGGGGATAATCAGCCGCTTGGAAAGGTTTTGTTTGGATTTGGAAATAATGGCAAGGACGGCGCAGAGGGTGTACTTTATAAAAATGTAGTAGGGACGTATCTGCATGGACCATTGCTTCCGAAGAATCCGCATATCTGTGACTATTTGATCGGAAATGCGCTGGAAAAGAAGTACGGGAAGCGGGAGCTTTCCCCGCTGGATGATACGCAGGAGCTGGAGGCGAACCGGTATATTGTAGAGCGGTTTGTGAAAAAGTAACTCGGAAAAATAAAGCTTTGAAGATATGAAATGGATATAAAAATCGGACAGGAGAGAGGTAGGTTCCCTGTCCGATTTTTGACTGTAATTTTATTCTGTCCGCAGCGCAACAACCGGATCTTTCTTGGCGGCGCTCCGTGATGGGATGACGCCGGCAATCAGGTTCAGCACGACGCTAATGATGACCAGGATAACGCCGGCTTCGGTCGGCAGGTAAGCGTTCAGGCTGGTGATGCCGGTGGCTGTGTGAATCAGGTAGTTGACCGGGATGCAGAGCAGTATGGTCACAATCACGCCAAGAATACCGGAGCAGAATCCGATAATGACGGTTTCGACATTGAACATACTGGATACGTCGCCTTTGGAGGCGCCGATTGCGCGCAGGATACCGATCTCTTTCGTGCGCTCCTGTACGGAGATCAGAGTGATGACAGCGATCATAATGGACGATACGATCAGGGAGATCGCTACGAAGCCAATCAGCACGTAGGTGATCGCATTGATGATGGTCGTGATGGACGACATCATGATGCCGACGTAATCGGTGTACTGTATCTGCTGCAGGTCGTCGACCCCTTCGTTGTATTCCGCGATCACATCTTCGACTACATCCTTGTTTTCAAAGGAGGAGGCATAGAGGTTGATCGAGGAGGGACTGTCCAGATCGATGTACCCCAGTTTGAGTAGGTTTTCTTCATAGGTGCTGTCAGAAAATTCCATAACGTTGTCGTAATAGTCCGCGCATTCCTCCGCGGTGTAGGATTCCACGACTGCGTCGAGGGCAGCGGCAAGCTCTTCGGTACTCATAGAGACGAGCTGCTGCGCTACCTGTGCGGCATATTGCTCCGTGATCTGGGAGGTAATGGCCTGTGTAAACAGGGTCTCTATGTCTTCGTCGCTCATACTTTCTACATATTCGGCAGCGGTCTCTTCGTCCAGACTCATCTCAGACATCAGAGACTGGGTAATGGACTCACGCATGATATCGATGGTATAGTTCGCCATCATTTCATTTACGGATGCTTCCAGCTGCTCATCGGAGGGGATACTCATGATTTCCATATAGGTTTCCGCTTTGTCCTCATCTGATAATCCCTCGATATAGGAAAGGAATGCTTCCTGTTTTTCTTCATCAGAGAGGCTGTCGCTGCTGTCCGCAAAAGGCAAATTGGTCAGCACATCAGTGGTTTCATTTTCCACCTGCGCGACGGCTACATCGGATTCTCTGGATTTCTCGATTACATATTCGGTCAGAGCGCTTGTGTAAGCGATGCCGTTATCGAGCATGGCGGAGGTCGCGTCCTCGTTTGTCCGGATGACGCCGACTACTTTCAGCGTCAGAGCGTTGTCATAGAGGTACTGAAGACCGCTTTCTGTCTCGCGCAGATCGATGTAGGTGCCGGTAGTGCTGTCATAGGAGTATGCGTCGCAGCTTAAAATGACGCGGTACTCCTGTTCACAGATCTCTTCATAAGTCCAGGAGGTATCGTCAATCTCTGCTTCGGTGCCGTCATTTGCCGCATCTGCGATCTCCATGATCGTGTCTTCGGAGATCAGACCGAACGCGTAGAGCGTCATATCGTCAATTTCATTGTTTTCATCCAGAACCAGAACGACTTCGTCATAGCTGTTCGGCCAGGAGCCGTAAACCAGATCATACTGGCGTTCCAGAACATCATTGACATAAGAGCCGTCCTTTCCGCTCAGCATTTCCTGCCAGATGGAGTCAGACATCTGTCCCATCGCGGAGTAGGAATACATGGAAGAACTTTCGGAGTCACCCATTAACGAGGACATGGTCTCGGAATCGAGATCCATATAGCTGGCCATAATATTTATGAGAAGATCGGTCACGTCAGACTTTTCAATCTCACCGTCCACATTTTTGGTATAAACAGCCAGATCCAGATCATAGGTGTACTGGATGCCGCTTAACGCGTCGTAAAGATCGGATTCTTCATCCTCCAGCTGCTCTTCCAGATAGGCTTTGAAAGAGGCCAGGTCATTCTCACTTTCTTCCAGGTTATTCATCGCGTTCAACATTTCCTGAAGAGCGGCTTTTTGGTAGACTGCGTCGTTCTCATGCTCTACAGATGTGTTGGTAACGTTCATAAAGGTCTCTATAAGAGAACTCATGTCAATGGTTTCTGCCTCCAGCGTCAGCGGGTAGGAGGAAAGGGTATCCTCCTCAACCTCATCAATATAGGAAGTCAGCCCCTGGGAGATGGAAAGGATCAGCGCGATGCCGATGATACCGATGCTGCCTGCAAAGGCGGTCAGAATGGTGCGCCCTTTCTTTGTCGTCAGGTTCCGCAGGGAAAGTCCGAAAGAGGTAAACAGCGACATGGACGGCTTTTTTGCTTTGCCGCTGCGGATACGGTTCTGTTCGTCGCGCTGGGTCTCTTGCCTGATTTCTTCTGCGGTCAGTGGCATGGAATCGGACTTGATCTCGCCGTCCAGCATACGGATGGTGCGGGAAGAATATCGTTCTGCCAGCTCAGGGTTGTGTGTGACCATAATGATCAGGCGGTCATGGGAAATCTTTTTCAGAATCTCCATCACCTGCACGCTCGTCTCGGTATCCAGCGCGCCGGTCGGCTCATCCGCAAGAATGATGTCTGGATTGTTGACCAATGCACGGGCGATGGCCACACGCTGCATCTGCCCGCCGGACATCTCGTTCGGACGCTTGTGCAGCTGGTTGCCAAGGCCTACTTCCTCCAGTGCGGCTTTTGCGCGCTCGCGGCGTTCTGCTTTGGAAACGCCGGCAAGCGTCAGCGCCAGCTCGACGTTGCGAAGAACGGTCTGATGGGGGATCAGATTGTAATTCTGAAAAACAAAACCGATGGAATGGTTGCGGTAGGTATCCCAGTCCCGATCCTTATATTTTTTAGTAGAAACGCCATTGATGATCAGATCGCCTTCCGTGTACTGATCCAGGCCGCCGATGATATTCAGCATTGTGGTCTTGCCGCAGCCGGATGGCCCTAAAATCGCTACAAACTCACTGCTGCGGAACTTCAGATCGATTCCCTTCAGCGCATGGACTGTATTTTCACCGGCAAGGTAATCCTTTTTGATGGATTTTAATTCAAGCATAATTGCGCCTTTCTTAATATTGAGATAATAGTTTAGAACAGTATAGAAAAGACAGGTGCTGTTCCGAATAATCATGCTATTTTCTTTCACATTATTGCAAATTGGTATATTTTTGTCAACCAGTCACGAGAAATTTAATGGATTTTAGAAAAAGTTTATAACCTTCTTTTTTGTCACAATTTCGCGATTCTGTTGTTACTATTCACAGTCCTCCACCCAGTAGGCGCAAATCTCGCTTGCTGCGCAAGCTTCTGCCGCCTGCTACGCATGCTGGATTTGCACTATTGGGTGGAGTTCCTGCTTCACAGGTCTGGATTAATATCAGGAACAGACTTTTACGTGCAAGCACGACAAGTCTGTTCCTGATATTAATCCGACTGTGAATAGTAACATCTGTTACTATAAGATAACTAATACTTCCCACACCTGAAATGGCATGTAGCCCTTTATTTTCAACGGTTC